>DATHRO010000036.1:0-11006 GCA_035465135.1 Candidatus Deferrimicrobiaceae bacterium | reverse complement strand
AGCGGCGTCGAGGGCGTCGTCCAGCCCGCGAACCTGGCCGGCCAGCGCCGCGAGCCCCTCGAGTGCCATGTCGACCGCCTCGAGCTCGTGCCGGCCGCCACCGATCAGCGCCAGGGCATCCGCATCCCGACCCGGTCCAACCGCGTCGGCGAACGCTTCCGCGAGGTCCTCCATGACCTGGTAGGGCCCGCGGATGGCCACGAAGTGGATTCCCCACAGCCGCTCAGTCTCAGCCCATGCCGCCCGCCACGTGGCCACTGCGGCCTCCGGTGCCACGCCCTCCGCGTCCAACCCCGCCATCCAGGCCGCATAGCGCCGAATGTCGGGCAGCGCCTTGTCGGTCCAGTACGCCTCGATGAGCCCGATCTGCTCGCGCTTGATCGCGAGCCAGCTGGCGTCGGCCGCCTCGAGCTCGTCCTCGTCGACGTTGCGCCGCATCGAGACGTAGACGTAGCCGTTGAACGCAGCGCCCTTCAGCCGGCGCGGATCCCCAAGCCGCTCGCACGCACGGTTCATGCCGGAGACGATCGTCCGGGCCGCGTATTCGGCGGCAAGCGGGGGCAGGGCGAAGGGCATGTGCATGTCGTCCCACTCCCACGTGAGCGAGGCGTCATCCGGGTCGTCGAACGCGACCGGGAATGCCGTTCCGCGTGCGCCCGCGTCAGGGTCGGCCGCACGGTTCGCGGGCCGGCCCGTCGTGATGGGCCGCGCCTGGAGCAGAAACCAGGTCCCGTCCTGGATCGCCGCCTCGATGTCGAGCGACCTGCCCAGGTGGCCCTCGACATCCAGGCAGAGCGAGATGAGGCCGTCGATCGCCGCAGCGTCGAGTGCGGGTCCCGCCTCTGCGTCCCCGACCACTGACTCGACGACCGCTCGGCTGGCGCGATCCACGACGATCGTGTCGGGGGTAACGGTCCCCGCCGCCATGGCGTCCCCGAGCCCGCGCGTCGCGGTGATGACGATCTGGTCCTCGCGGTTCGTAACCGGGTGCCGCATGAACGCGATCGCGGACGCATCGGCGCGCACCAGAGCCTGAACGACCACGGCCATCGCCGCGTCGTCGTCGCCGAGGGCGCGCTGGCTGCGGTAGGCGATCGCGGCTGGACTCCAGAGCGAGGCCCAGCAGCGCCGAACGGCCTCGGCGACATCCTCGGCTGCAACGTCGAGCTCGGTGTCGTGCAGGCCCGCGTAGGAGGCCATCGAGCCGTCCTCGCCGACGGCCGACGAGCGGACCGCGAACCGCGGCCGGTCCCAGCCCGGTCCGAGGTCGGCGAGCAGATCGGCCAGCTCGGCGCCGAGAGCGCCGGCCACGTCGGCGACGATCGGCGCGGCGAGCATCGCCGTCGCCGGATCGTCGGACGCGGGCAACGCCCCCCGCTGGGCGCCGAACGCCGCCGTGGTCAGGCACAGACCCGGCGGGACGCGCAGTCCGAGGGCGGCCAGCCGGTGAAGCGAGGCGCCCTTGCCGCCGAGCGTGGTCGGGTCGACGCCCGGCGCGCCCAGACGCACGATGGGACGAGTCGTGGGACGGTTCATCTGAGCTTCCTGCGGGCTGAAGGGCCGAATGGTAGCGGCAGCACGCACGTCAAGCCATGGCCTGGAGCGCTGGCCGCCCGGCGACTCCCAAAGCACGGGCGCTACCAGGCTGCGCTACGCCCGACGATCTGAGCCCGGGGGACCGGGCAGGCTCGCGACGACGGTGCCGGCTGACGACCCTCAGCGCCCCACAAGCATCCTGGGCTGCGACAGCCTCCAGCAGCGGAAGGGAGCGATGGCAACCGCGCCACCGGCACGGCCCATCCTCAGCCACGCAGGAACCGGATGACCGCTTTGCCGCCTCGGCCGCCACACTGCCGGCACGGCGCGGATGAATCCGGCGACAGCGCGCGCGACGTCGCTTACGCGACCTCGATCAGGTGGGCGGCGAGCGGCTCAAGGCTCGCGCTCGCCGCGCTCGCGGACACGTTGACGTCGGCCAGCCGACGGATGCGTCGCAACGGCGTGAAGACCACCCACACGGGCGCTACAGCCATTCCGATCGCCGCGAGAAGGAGCGCAGCACGGAGCCCGAATGCCTCGCCGACGGCACCGCCGAGGATCGCGCCGATCGGGATCATCCCGTAGCCGAGCGTCCGGTAGCTGGCGTTCATCCGGGCCAGCAGGTTGTCCGGGGTCACTGACTGCCGGATCGTGATGACGTGGATGACGGTGACCGCGATGAACGCACTGGCGACCGCGAGGACCAGGGCGATGACCGCCGCGACGAACAGCGGCGGGCCGGCCACGAGCGGGATCGCGAGATACACGGAGCAGGCGATGATCATCGCCCCGAGGATGGTGTTGCCGAGGCCGAAGCGGTCGGCCAGGCGGGTCGCCACGACGGTGCCCGCGACCGATCCCGTCGCACCGATCGCGAGCACCGTTCCGACGATCGGGGGCGTCAGGCCCAGCTCCCGCGTGAGGAACAGCAGGAAGACCGCGTTCATCGCGTTGGAGAACACGTTGAAGGTGGCGGCCTCGAAGGCGAACGCCCGCAGGAGCGGGTGGCCGAAGACCGACCGGAGGCCCTCGCCGATCTCGGCGCGGACGTTCCGCTGCGCCGTCACAGGCGGCGTCGGTTCGGCGCGCCGGATGGCGCCGAGCGATGCCACCGACACAACGTAGCTGACCGCGTCCGCGGCGAGGGCGAACGGCGCGCCGACGATCGAGACGAGCGCCCCGGCGACGCCGGGGCCCGCGACCTCGGCGGCCGAGATGCTGCCGTACAGCTTCGCGTTCGCACCCGTCAGCCGCTCGCGCCCCACAAGCGCGGGCGTGTAGGCAAGGAACGCGACCTCGAACACGACGGTGAAGCAGCCAACGCCTACAGCGATGGCGAGAAGCAGCGGGTAGGTCAGCCAGCCGAGCCCGGCTGTCACGGGGACGATCCCGATCAGGACCGCCCTCGCGAGGTTCGCACCGAGGAGCACCGGCCTGCGCCGGACCCGATCGATCCACGCACCCGCGGGCAGCGTCAGGACCAGGAACGGCACGAACTGGGCTGCGACGAGGATGCCCATCTCGAACGGCGACGCACCCAGCACCAGGATCGCCGTGAGGGGCAGTGCCAGGAGCGTGACCTGGGAGCCGAACAGGGAGACGGTCTCGCCGACCCAGAGCTTGGCGAACTCGCGGTCCTTCACGACACCACCGTTGGCGTTTAGGAGGTTACGACCTGCTGCGCAGCGTAGACGTGACGTGCTAACCTGTCAACCGATATGAGTGGTGTTCAGGTGCCGAAGTGGCGAGCGGCCGTGGCCCGTCGATCGCCGGCTCCGGGCGGGCTCGAGCTCGTGCGGGCCTTCATCAACTCGTTGGACATCGAGGACGGGACAGACGACCTGGGTACGCCGGCCTCCGCCGTGGCCTGGCTTCGCGGCAGCGGCCTCGCGACGCACGGGATCGTGTCAGAGGCGGACCGCCGTCGGCTCGTGGAGGTCCGGGAGGCGCTCCGCGAGCTCCTCGCCGCCCGAGAGGCGGGCGAGCCGGCGGCCGCCGCGCAGCGACGGCTGGGGCGTGCCGCCCGTCAGAGCCCACTGACCGTGGCCTTTAATCGCGATGGCCGGGCCGAGCTCGTGCCGGCCGGCGCCGGCACCGATGCCGTCATCGCCCGACTCCTCGGGGAGGTGACGGCGGCCACGACGGCAGGCTCCTGGGACCGACTCAAGGTCTGCCGCAACGACGCCTGTCGCTGGGCGTTCTACGACGCCTCCAAGAACCACTCCGGGGTCTGGTGCTCGATGGCCGTCTGCGGCAACCGCTTTAAGGGCCGGACGTTCCGGGACCGGCGCGGCAGAGCCGCACGCGCCGGATCGTCAGCCCGCTGAGGGCGTCGAGCGGGGGCTGCTGCGCAGGTACACGAACCAGTACACGATGCCGACCAGCACGGCGCCGCCGATGACGTTGCCGATCGTGACCGGCAGCAGGTTGCCGAGCAGCCCGCCCAGGGTCAGATCCGTGTAGCCGTCGGGCGACGCTCCGGTCGAAGCCCAGAACGACGCCGGAGCGAAGGCCCGGATGAGCAGGGCCTGGGGGATGAAATACATGTTGGCCACACTGTGCTCGAAGCCGGCGGCGACAAAGGCGGCGATCGGTGGGACGATCGCGAGGATTCGGTCGGTCGTGGTGCGGGCGCTGAAGGTCAGCCAGACAGCGAGGCAAACCAGGGCGTTGCACAGCATCGCCAGCGCCACGGCAGGGACGAACTCGAGCGTGGTCTTGGCCTGACCGATCGCCAACGCGGTCAGGCCCACGCTCCCAGCCCCGAAGGCGTACTGCCCGCCGACGAAGGTGACGACGGCCGTGCCGACGGCGCCGACGAGGTTCCCGGCATAGACGATCGCCCAGTTGCGCAGCACCAGCCGCGTCGAGACCTTGCCGCTCGCCCAGGCCATCACGATCAGGTTGTTGCCGGTGAACAGCTCGGCGCCCCCGACGATCACGAGGATCAGGCCGAGGCTGAAGGCGATCCCGGCCGCCAGCCGAACCAGCCCGAACGGCGCCGCGCCACCGCCAGCGCTCACGGTGGTGGCGAAGACCGCCCCGAGGGCGATGAACGCACCGGCGAGAACGGCCAGCGCGAACATCCGAACCGCGTCCATCTGGGCCTTGCGGACGCCGACCTCCTCGGCCCGGGCCGCCATCTCGGGCGGGATCAGGGAATCGAACCGGGCGTTGGTCTCCAGCATCCCGGGACACTGTACGCGCCGGCCCCGTCGATCGCCGGTCCGAATCCGCCAGGGTTGCCGGGCAGTCGTGGCAGCGGGGGCGGGCATCACCTACGGCCCTGTTCAGCGTCAGCCACCTCACGGTCGCCGCCCGCTGAGTCCTGGCGAAACGCTTGGAGCCTGCGGATCGGACCCTTGGCCGACTCGGCTTCGGCCCCGGCGGGTGCCAAAGCACGTGCCCAACCTGGCTGCGCAACGCCCGATCGGGCGGCGCCCATCACAGGGGCTGATTCGCGAGCGCCACGCTGTTAGACTGCCGCCCGACGGTCAGTGCCCGACCGTGTCGATCGACCTACCGGGAAGGAGATCGAGCACGTGGAGGCACGACGGAGCCGCGCTGCGCACGCACGCCCCCTGCAGCGCCGTCGAGCCGTCTCCCCCGATGGGTCCGCGACCGATGCCCGGCGCACGCTGGCCGCCACGGCCTCGGCGCTCGTCCCGGGACTGGGGCAGCTGCTCAACGGGCGGCGTGACCTCGCCCGCCTGTTGGCCGCGCCGGCCGTCGTCGTGCTCGCTGCCGGCGTCCTCCTCGGCGCCACGCAGTCGATGCCTCGACTCGTCGGGGCCCTGCTGTCGCGGGAGGTGGTAGCGCTGGCCCTCGCCGCCAACACCGTCGCGCTGGCCTGGCGGCTGACGGCCGTCGGGCACGCCTTCTTCGACCGCCGCTATCCCCGGGTCCCGGGGCGGGGCGCCGCGATCGCGCTCGTCGCCCTCGTGGTTGCCACGGCCGCGCCGCATCTGCTCGTCAACGCCTGGGGGTCGGCCGCGCAGGCGACCCTCGACCGGGTCTTCGTCACGGGCGCGCCGGACGATCGGCGGCCCGTTGCCGCGGTGCTCGGCGAGCCGGGCATGGAGCGGCGACTGAACGTCCTCCTGGTCGGCATCGACAAGACGCCCCGCCGGCCGGCGACGCTGACCGACACGATGATCGTGGCCTCGATCGACCCGGTCGGCCGGACCGTGACGCTGGTCTCGATCCCGCGCGACACGATCGGCGTCCCGCTCGGCAACGGCGACACCTTCGCCCCAAAGCTCAACTCGCTGATGGGCTACGCGGAGCGCCATCCAGAGGTCTTCCCGCAGGGCCCGATGCGAGCCCTCGAGGACGCCGCCGGGGCGCTGCTCGGGATCCAGATCCAGTACTACGTGAAGATCGACTTCGGCGGCTTCGTCAAGCTCGTCGATGCCGTGGGCGGGATCGACGTGAAGGTGAAACGGGGCTTCGACGATCCCGGCTACAGCGGCCGCGGGATCCCGGACGGGCAGCGCGGCTGGAGCGTCGAGGCCGGCGTCCAGCACTTCGCCGGCTGGGAGGCGCTGGCTTACGCCCGGTCCCGCAAGGCCCTCGGTGAGAGCGACTTCACGCGAGCGTCCAGGCAGCAGGAGATCATCGTCGCGCTGCGGAAGAAGATCCTCGACGGCGGCAGCGTCGTGACCAACCTGCCGGCGCTGCTTGACGCGGTCGGCGACCTCGTCGAGACGGACGTCCCGCGTGACCAGCTCCCCGCGCTCGCGGCGTTGGCGGACGAGCTGTCCGACGCCAGGATCTTCCAGGTCGTCCTGGCGCGCCCGCTCGTGAAGGGCACCATGGACCCGGACTACGGCTCCGTCCAGGTCCCGCACCTGAACCGGATCCTGAGCGTCGCCCGGGGGCTGTTCCCCGAGCCCGGCGAGCCCGTCATCCCCTGGCCGGCGTCCTGACGGAACCGCGCCGCCCGACCGGGCGTCCGATTGTGGGCGCCGGGCGGCAACCGGCAGGCTGAAGGGGCCGCCCGGCGTCGCTCCGTCCGTCCGGGCCGTTCGGCACTGGCCAGGGGCGGGCGCTCGCGGAACGATGGACGCGCGCCCGGGGAGGCCGTGTAGCCGAACCGGCGGGTGACGACGTCGCCGGCCGGGAACCTCCAGCCTCGCGTTCGCCGGACTGGAAGCCCGCGATGACATCAACGGCACGTGGCGAAGGCCTCCCTGGGCCCTCGGACAACGGGCGAGGTGTCCCGCGATCGAGGGCCATCTGGCCCGTTCGCCCGGCCGCCGAGCTCGGCCATCCTTCCGGGACTATGACGAGCGTCCCGACCGTCGCGGTCCAGCCAGATGTCGTGACCCTCGCCGTCCGTCGGGCCGGCCGGGTCGATCCGGCGATGGTCTGCGGTGCCCTCGCGGAGGCCGAGTGGCTCGGCCAGCCGATCGACTCCGGTGAGGCACCGCCCGGCATGCGTCGCTTCCTGACCGACCTCGTGCTGCCGCTGGACGGCCGCTGGCTCGCGCTCCGGAAGGCGGCGTTCGTCGATCTCGGGCCGCCGCGACCTCGGCCTGAGGGCGGCTGCGTGCTCGAGATCGCCTGGCGCTCCGCGTCGCTCGCGCCGCTGTTCCCCGTCTTCGCCGGCCGGCTTGCCGTCGGCAGTGACGGCATCCGGCTCGAGGGCCACTACGCCCCGCCCGGCGGCGCGCTCGGTCGAGCCGCGGACCGCATCCTCCTGCGCGTCGCGGCCAACGGGACGGCGCGCTGGTTCCTCGACCATCTCGTGACCGAGATCCAAGCCTGAGCGTGGCGCCGCGCCGGGCGCGCGCCCGGCGCGCTGAAGGCATGGCCGGCGGAGCCTGCTAGCATCCGGTCGATGGCCGCCGGCATGCGAGATTCGAATCACGCGGACACCGGACGTCGGAATCGCCGGCCCGACGAGCTCTCGCCGCTCGACAAGCGGATCATCGAGCACCTCCAGGAGGACGGTCGTCGGCCGTTCACCCAGATCGCCGCCGGCCTCGGCGTCAGCGAAGCAGCGGTGCGGGCCCGCACCAACCGGCTCGTTGAGCGTGGCATCCTGCAGATCGTCGGCGTGGCCGACCCCGAGGCGCTGGGCTTCCAGCAGGCGCTCATCGGGGTGCGCTGCGAGCCAGGGCATCTCCTGGAAGTCGCCGAGGCGCTGGCTGCGCTGCCGGAGGTGGACTACGTCGTGGTCACGGCAGGGCGGTTCGACGTACTGATCGAGACGGTCGCTGAGGACAACGAGGCGCTGCTTCGCTTCCTGGCCGAGCGCCTGCAGCGGATCGAGGGGGTGCGGGACACGGAGACGTTCACCTACCTGCGGCTCGTGAAGCAGACATACCAGTTCGGGACGCGCTAGATGCCGCTCACGACCGCGGAGCTGATCCTCATCGGCATCGGCCTGCTGGCCGTGGCCGCCGCCGCCCTGCTGGCCGCCCCGGCGCTCGCCTGGCTCCGGCGGCGCGTCGCCCGCGGTGGCGAGCCCGACGTCAGGAGCCCGAACGACTCCGCGGCGATCGCCGACGCCGCCGCGACGCGCGCCCTCGTGCTGCACGCGGACGCCGGCTCCGATGGCGCGGCCGAGGACGCACCCGAGATGGCAGCCACAGCAGCCAGCGACGCGACCCTCCAGGAGCGCGTCGTCCGGATCGTCAGCTGGGCGTTCCTGATGGCCGTGGCCCTGTTCGCCGCCGTCAGCGGCATCTGGGCGGCGGAGCTGCCGGCGATCGTCGTCCTGGTCGCGGCGACCGGCCTGGGTCTGGTCATCCTCCAGGACGTCGCGCCTCGAACGCCGCTGCGCGAGTTGCGCGGGCCGCTCCAGGCGTTCCTCGCGCTCGGCTTCGCGGTCGTCCTGGTCGCCGTGACCGGGGGCCTCGAGAGCCCATTCACGTTCGCCTTCCCGCTGATCGTCGGGGCCGGCGCCCTGCTCGTCTCGCCGCGCATCGCGCTGGCGCTCGCCGTCGTGGCCACGGCCGGCTATCTCGGCGCCGGGCTCGCGGCCGACCCCAGCCCCGAGATCGGACCGCTCGTGGCCCTGGCCGTGAACCTGACGGGCCTGTACCTGCTGGCCTACATCGGCGCCTCGGTCGGGCGCGAGCAGCGCCGGGCCCGCGACGCGGCCATCAAGCTCTCGACGATCGACGCCCTGACCGGCCTCTACAACCGGACCTTCTTCTTCACGGCCCTCGAGCGCGAGATCGCTCGCAGCGATCGCTCCGGCCGGGCCTTCTGCCTCGTCATGCTGGACCTCGACGACCTCAAGACGGTCAACGATCGGTACGGCCATCACGCCGGGGATCAGGTCCTGCGCGTCGTCGCCGACGTGGTCCGTGGTGGCGTGCGCAAGATCGACGTCGCGGCTCGCTACGGCGGCGATGAGTTCGTCGCGCTCCTGCCGGAGACCGATCCGACCGGCGGCTGGGTCCTGGCCGAGAAGATCCGCCTGACCGTCTCCGAGCAGGCCGCCGCGGGGCTCGAGCTGCCGCCGACCGTCTCGGTCGGCGTGGTGTCCTATCCCGCCGACGGCCGCAGCGCGGACGCCCTGCTGATGAGCGCCGACCGGGCGATGTATACCTCGAAGCGGAGCGGCAAGAACCGGGTCGCGCGGCCGTCCAACGGCTCGGCCGTGGTGCCGATCGAGTCGGTCGATGCCGACTCGCCCCGGCGCTCGAAGGAGCGCGCCGGCTGATCCCGGGGCGGGGTGTAGCATCGGCCCCACGATGACCGACGATCGGGACCGAAGAGCGCGCGGCTTCTCGACCCGCGCCATCGCGGGAGCAGGCAGCCTGTCGGCCCGGGCCTGATCGGCCCCGGGCGCGACGACCGCGATGGCATCGATCAGCATCAAGCGCCCCGCGGGCGCCGCCGGGCTGCCCGAAGGACGCGTCGGACCGGGTCTCGCCGCACGCGCCGGGATGCGTCTGTGGCGGCTCTTCACCTCGGTCAACTTCGCGGTCGTCCAGATCACCGCGCTCGCGCTGCTGGCGGTCATCGGGATGACCGTCCGCCAGCTGCCGGGCTTCGCGTTTCGGTCGCCATCCGACTACGCGATCGAGATGGGGCGCCTCCGGAGCCTCTACGAGCCGGGCCTGGGCGCCGGCCTCGTCGACGTTATGGAGCGCCTCCAGCTGTTCCACGTGTTCACCTCGACGCCGTTCATCGCGCTGCTGATCGTGCTGGTTGCCTCGATCGTGATCTGCACCCTCGACCGCACCCCTCGGCTGTGGCGGCAGTCGACCGCGATCCGGGTCGTCCAGCCCCCCGCGTTCTTCGACCCGCGGCTGCCCGACCGCGTCTCGATCGGCCCGGGGGCGGGGCTCGATGAGGCGGGGGTCCGCGCGGCGCTCCGGCGCCACCGCTTCTCGGTCCGCGCGGAGGATGATTCGGACGGCACCCGCTTCCTGTACGGCGACCGCCACCGCTGGACCAAGCTGGCGACGCTGGTGTCGCACCTCGGCCTGATCCTGTTCCTGGTGGCCGGCCTCGTCACGGCTCGCCTCGGCGATGAGCAGGGTCTGGTCGTCGCCGAGGGCGACACCCTGACCGTCCAGCCGATCGGCACGCCCGGCCTGCTGCTGGTCAAGAATCTCGCCTTCGAGGCCCCCGGCCTGGAGACCGGGGTCCCGACGGACTTCACGACCGACCTGGCCGTGTACCGCGACGGCGAGCTGCTGGCGCGCAAGGTCATCCGCGTCAACGACCCGCTCGAGGTCGGCGGCTACACGTTCCACCAGAACGGCTTCGGGCCGGCGCCGGACCTGGAGATCCGCTCCACGGTCGACGGCGGCGTCCTGTGGTCCGGGCCCGTCCCACTGACCGACGTCGCGGCCGGCCGACCGCTCGGCGCGATGCCGGTGCCGGGCCGGACGATCGGGCTGCAGCTGCTGCTCGATCGGACCGCCGAGGGCATCGGCACTCTCGTCGTCCTGCCGTACGCGGTTCGCGGCACCAACGCCGACGGCACCCCGGACTACGTCTTCGGCTTCCCCGCGGCGCTGGTGCGCGGCGAGACGGTGCCGATGGAGGGCCTCGACCTGTCGGTCAGCCTGCGGGGCTTCGCCGACTACACGCTGCTGATCGCGAAGCGCGATCCGGGCGCCCCGATCGTGTGGGCCGCGTTCGTGGCGCTGATCGCCGGACTCGCCGTGACCTTCTACCTGCCCCGGCGGCGGGTCTGGGCGCGCCTCGGTCGCGACGGCCGGCTCGACCTCGTCGGACGATCGGATCGCTTCGTGGATTTCGAGCGCGAGTTCGGCCGCCTGCTGACCGATCTGGTCGGCGCGGGCCGTGGCCGGACGGCCTCGTGAGCACGCTCGCCGACCTCCGCACCGAGCTGCTGCCCGGGGCCCGCCGCGTCGGGCGCGTCGGGGGCACCGATCGCCAGATCGCCTGGGTGCGGGTGATGCGCGGACGCGTGCCGGCCTTCGACGCGCTCGATCCCGGCGACCTCGTCATCGTGCCGGCCTCGGCGCTCGTGG
>DATHRO010000035.1:0-21090 GCA_035465135.1 Candidatus Deferrimicrobiaceae bacterium | reverse complement strand
TCGCTTCGGCCCGCTGCCGCCGCCGGTCGCTCGCCTGGCCGAGGTCGCGGAGCTGCGACTGGCCGCGGAGGCCGCCGGGGTCAGCTCGATGTCACGCGAGGACGGCCAGCTGGTCGTGCGATTCGGGGCCGGTCTGTCCCGCGCGACCGCGATGCTCCTTCTGACCCCCGGCTCCCTGCCGGGAACGCGGGCAACGGATGTAGCGTTCGCCTCCAACCAGGTCCGGATCCGCCTGCCCAGGGACCCGCTCAAGGGTTGGCAGCTGACGCAAGCCATCGTCGCCCGCCTGTCGACCGAGCTCGCGATCGTCTCACCAGGCGAGGGTTGACGCTAGGGGCCGCCGCGCTGGTCAGGTCCGCGAGATCGCCCGCCGCCTCGAGGCACCCATCACAGATGGCGGCCGTGATCTCGCCCTCGACGCTGGAGCGGATCCGCTTCGCGCCGCTGGGCCCACTCCCGCTCAGTCTGTCGCGCGGCGGTTCCGCTCAGATCGCGACGATCGCGACGACGTTGGCACCCAGGGCCAGGCTGTCGCCGCTCCCCGCCATGGCCCGCCAGTCGACGCGCGGGTTGACGTCGACGATCGGCGCGAGCATGCGGGCGAGGAGGGCGTTGTGGCCGGTGTGCGTCAAGCCGGCGCCGTCGGCGATCTCGACGCCCTGCCGGAGCTGGCGCTTCGCGCCCGGAGTCGAGGGGTGAGCCATCAGGATCGCCGGGGCCCAGCCGCGACCCTTCATGCCCTGCAGGGCGCCGTTGACGATGACGTGCAGCGGCGGCCACGGGACCGATTCGCCGATACGCCCGCGCGGCTCGTGCTCGTACAGGATCCCGAACGCGACGAGCTGCGTGGTGCCGCGCAGCGTGTCCGCATCGGCTGCCTCGAGGTGCTCGAAGATCGACCGCTCGGCAGCGCCGGCGTCGGTTCGATGCAGGAGTCCACGGAGCATCAACCACCTCCAGCGGGACGCCCATGGGCGACGCCGTCGCGACGTGTCTCCGTGCAGCGTCACGGGGTCGCGCGACGAGCGGCCAGTGCCGAACGGCTTGATCGGGCTGCGCCCCTCGGGATGGGCCACAATGCGCCGATGCCCGACGCAGATCCGTCGACCACATCCGTCCGGCCGCCCGCCGACGGCGGCGGGCTGTGGTCGCCGCAGCGGCGCGAGCTGACCCTCGGGCTGGTTCTCACGATCACGCTCGTCGCGGCCGAGGCGCTGGCGGTCTCGGCGGCGATGCCGATCGTCGCGCGCGACCTCGGCGGGCTCGAGCTGTACGGCCTCGTGTTCACCGCGTTCATGGTCGGCTCGCTCATCGGGATCGTCGTGGCCGGCGATCTCATCGATCGGCGGGGCGTCGTGTTCCCGTTCCTCGTCGGCCTGGGCCTGTTCGCCGTCGGCCTGCTCGTTGCGGGCGCGTCGCCGTCGATGGAGATCCTCATCGCGTCGCGCTTCGTCCAGGGCCTCGGCGGCGGCGCGATCCCGCCCGTCGCGTATGTCGCCATTGGGCGGTCGCTGCCCGAGCGGCTACGGCCACAGATGTTCGCGATGCTGTCGACGGCCTGGATCCTGCCGGGCGTGTTCGGACCTGGCGTCGGGGGCGCCGTTGCCGAGCTGCTCCACTGGCGGTTGGTGTTCCTGGGCCTCCTGCCGCTGCTCGCCGTGTCGGGTTGGATGGCGCTCCACGCGCTCCGCGGGGTGGCCGCGGCCGAGGCGCCCGGTGGCGGCCGGTCGTCCGGCGAGAAGCTCCGCGACGCCCTCGTCGTGGGCTTCGGGGTGGCGCTGCTGACCGGCGGCTTGTCGGCCGATTCCCCGACCGTGCTCGCGGCGCTGGTGATCCCGGGCCTGGCGCTGACCGTGTATGGCTTCCGGCGGTTGGTACCGCCCGGGACGCTGCAGCTGGCCCGCGGCTACCCGAGCGCGATCCTGCTCCGCGGCTTCCTGACGTTCGCGTTCTTCCTGTACGACCCGTACGTCTCGCTACTGCTCGTCGAGGTCCGGGGCTGGTCGGCGGCGGCGGCCGGGATCGCCCTGACCGCGGCGACGGTGTCGTGGACGTTGGGCAGCTGGACGCAGGCTCGGCTGTCGCGACGGATCTCGCACGAGCGCTTCGCGTGGCTCGGCTTCGGGGTCGTCGCGGCCGGGACGGCCGGGGTCCTGCCCGTCCTGCTGCCGGACGTTCCGGCGTGGCTCGTCGTGCCGGCCTTCGCGATCGGCGGCTACGGCATGGGGCTCGGCTACGCCCAGTTCGCGCTGATCGTGCTGCGCGACGTCCAAGGCCCGGAGCAGGGCGCGGCAACCTCCGGGCTGACGCTGTCAGATGCCCTCGGGACGGCGCTCGGAGCCGGCATCGGGGCGGCGCTCATCGGCGCATCCGTGCGCGGCGCCGCGGGGCCGGGGCCGGGGATCGGCGCGGCGATCGTCATCGCCACCGGCGTTGCGTTGCTCGGGCTGCTGCTCGCGCCCCGCCTCAATCGCGAGCCGGCCGAGACGCCGCCGTCCAGCGGCGCCGCCGAGGCCGTGCGGTAGACTCGGCTCCCGAACCCAATCCGCGGCGCCGTCGCCACCACCCGCGACCACCCGAAGGAGGCCCCAGCCCGTGTCCGCCGAGACCCTTCGCGCGAAGATCCGCGAGGTCCCGGACTTCCCGAAGCCCGGCATCCTCTTCTACGACATCACGACCCTGCTGAAGGATCCCCCGGCCTATCGCGAGGCGGTCCAGCTGATGCTCGAGCCGTACCGTGGCGAGCGGGTCGACATCGTCGTCGGGATGGAGTCTCGCGGGTTCATCTTCAGCGCCCCGATGGCGATCGAGCTCGACGCCGGGTTCGTGCCCGTCCGCAAGCTCGGCAAGCTGCCGGCCGAGACCCTGTCGGTTGAGTACGCCCTGGAGTACGGCTCCAACACCCTCGAGATCCACCGTGACGCGATCCAGCCCGGCCAGCGGGTCCTCGTCGTCGACGACCTCCTCGCGACCGGCGGCACGGTCCAGGGAACGATCGAGCTGATCGAGCAGCTGAAGGGCGAGATCGTGGGCCTGGCGTTTCTCGTCGAGCTCGAGTTCCTCAACGGCCGCGACCGTCTCACCGGGCGGCCGATCACGAGCGTGATCCGGTATTGAGCGAGCGCCCACCCGATCCTTCTCGTCGCCAGTTCTTCCGCCGCTTCGCCGGCGACGTGATGGTCAATGCCTCGCGCGTGACGGCGGCCGTGGCGGAGCTCCGCGAGCGGTCCGCGAGCGAGGCCAGCGCGCTGCTCGGTGAGGAGCCAGCGACCGGCCCGGCCGTCGCGCCCGAGCTGCCGTCGGGCCCGTCGGGCTTCCGGACCCCGTTCCGCTTCGAAGCGGACGACGTGCTGCTCGTCATCGACCAGCGGCGCCTGCCACAGGAGCTCGTCGAGGTTCCGATCCGGACGGCGCCCGACGCGGCCCGGGCCATTCGCGAGATGGTCGTCCGCGGGGCTCCGGCGATCGGCCAGGTGGCGGCCATCGGGCTCGCGCTGTCGGCCCGCCAGGCGCGCTCGGCGCGCCCGTACGCGAGGCGCGCCATCCTCGAGGGGGCCGCGAACGTCCTCCGCGGGGCTCGGCCGACCGCGGTCAACCTGCGCTGGGCCGTCGACCGGCTGATGGCCCGCCTCGAGGCGGTCGGCGGCCTCGAAGCGGAGGGCGACGCCGTCGCGACCGCCCTACACGACGAGGCGATGGCGATCGTGGCCGAGGCAACCGACGACCATGCCCGGCTGGCCGAGGCCGGGCTGGAGATCCTGCCGCGGCCCGAGGGTCGTGCCATCCGGATCCTGACCCACTGCAACACCGGCCCGCTGGCCTGCGGCCAGTTCGGGACCGCGCTCGGGATCGTCCAGGCCGCCCACGCCGCGGGCCGCGAGGTCAAGGTCTGGGTCGACGAGACGCGACCGTACCTCCAGGGCGCGCGACTGACCGCTTGGGAGCTGCTGCAGGCCGGGGTGCCGCACACGCTCATCCCCGACATGGCCGCCGGCCCGCTGATGGCGCGTGGCGAGGTCGACGTGGTCCTCGTCGGCGCGGATCGGATCGCCGCCAACGGCGACACGGCCAACAAGATCGGGACCTATACGCTGGCCGTCCTCGCCGCCCGCCACGACGTCCCGTTCGTCGTCTGCGCCCCCCTGTCGTCGGTCGACCTGGCCACGCCGACCGGGACCGAGATCCCGATCGAGGAGCGCCCCGCCGAGGAGGTGCGGGCCGTCCGCGGCACCGCCATCGCACCCGCCCGGACGCCGATCCACAACCCGGCCTTCGACGTGACACCGGCCGAGCTCATCGGGGCGATCGTGACCGAGGAGGGCGTCCTCCGCCCGCCATTCGAGGCGTCGCTCCGGGTGGCGGCCGAGCGTCGTGCAGAACGCGGCGCTGGCGGGCCGACCAGCGGCCCGAACCCCAGCGCGGCCGAGACGGCGCCGGTCTGATGGCGACCGTCGCGCTCGACCGTCCGTCGTCGCGGCTCGCGGTCGGGACGACGACCGACGCGACGCTGCTGCGCGGCTTCCTCGAGCGCGACCGGCTGTTCTCCGCGTATGCCCTTGCCGACCTCGACGAGAACGATCCCGGGCGCTCGCGCTGGGGGATCGCCAGCGAGGGCACCGAGGTCGTCGCGCTCGTTCTCGAGTACGGCGGCCCGTCGCCGCAGCCGCTGTTCGTCCTGGGTCGCGACGACGGCATCGACGCCGTGCTGCGGGACGTCATCAAGCCCCGCATCGCGTACGTCGCGGCACAGGCCGAGAACGTCGCGGCCGTCGAGCGCCGCTACCGGCTCGAGTTGGGCCCGCCGATGGTCCGGATGTGGGTCGACCGCGAGCGCTTCCAGCCGGTCGACGACCCCGGGGTCGAGCGGCTCGTCCCGTCGGACGCGGCCGACCTCAATCGCCTGTACCGGCTCGGGTTCGGGTCGTGGCTCGGGCCGCAGGCGATCGCCGAGGGCATCTACTACGGCATCCGCGTCCGCGGCCGGCTCGTGGCGGCCGCCGGCACGCACGTCATCGGGCGCGCCTCGAGGATCGCCGTCGTCGGCAACGTCCTGACCCAGCCGGAGTACCGCGGCCGCGGCTATGCGAAGGCCACCACCGGCGCGGTCACAGCCCGCCTGCTCGAGTTCTGCGACCATGTCGTGCTGAACGTCCGCTCGGACAACCCCCCGGCGATCAACGCCTACCGGCGGCTGGGGTACGCCGAGCACGTCCGGTTCGAGGAGCGGCTCGGCCACCGCATCGGCTCGCTGTGGGCCGACCTGTCGGCGGCGCTCCGTCGCCTCGGCCGGCCGCGCCAGCCCTGACACTCGACGGAGGGCACGTGACGACTACCGAGCCGGGCAGGGGAGCCGGCGTCCCGAGCCACGACGTGACTGATCTCGGCCTGGCGGCCGAGGGCCTCCGTCGCATCGAGTGGGCAGAGCGCGAGATGCCCGTGCTGCGCTCGATCCGCGAGCGATTCGCGCGGGAGCGGCCGCTGGCCGGTACCCGGATCGGCGCCTGCCTCCACGTCACGACCGAGACGGCCAACCTGATGCGGACCCTGCAGGCCGGCGGCGCCGAGGTCGCGCTCGCGGCATCGAACCCGCTGTCGACCCAGGACGACGTTGCCGCGGCGCTGGCCGGCGAGCTCGGGATCCCGGTCCACGCCCGCCGCGGCGAGGACCGTGACACCTACTACCGCCATCTCGCCTCCGTGGCGGACACCCACCCCACGATCACGATGGACGATGGCTGCGACCTCGTATCGCTCCTCCACCAGGAGCGGCCCGAGCAGGTTCACGAGGTTCTCGCCGGCACCGAGGAGACGACGACCGGGGTGGTTCGTCTCCGCGCGATGGCCGCCGACGGCGCGCTCGGCTACCCGGTCATCGCCGTCAACGAGGCCCAGACCAAGCACCTCTTCGACAACCGCTACGGGACCGGCCAGTCGACGCTTGACGGGATCCTGCGGGCCACGAACCTGCTGATCGCCGGGCGCAACGTGGTCGTCGCCGGCTACGGTTGGGTCGGCCGCGGGATCGCCGCGCGCATGGCCGGCCATGGCGGCCACGTCGCGATCGTCGAGGTCGACCCGATCCGTGCCCTCGAGGCGCTGATGGACGGCTACCAGGTCATGACCGCCGCCCAGGCGGCGCCGTGGGGCGACCTGTTCATCACCGCAACCGGCAACATCAACGTCTTCCGGCGCGAGCACTTCGCGGCGATGAAGGACGGCGCGGTCATGGCCAACTCCGGCCACTTCGACGCCGAGCTGGATCTGGTGGCTCTGCGCGAGCTGGCCGAGGGCCACGTCCGCGAGGTCCGCGAGCACGTGCAGGAGTTCGACCTCGGCGGCAAGCGCGTCAACCTCCTGGCCGAGGGCCGGCTGGTGAACCTCGGCGCTGCAGAAGGCCATCCGGCGGCGGTGATGGACATGAGCTTCGCCAACCAGGCGCTGGCCGCGGAGTACCTCGTGCGACACGGCGGCGATCTTGAGAAGCGCGTCTACGGCGTGCCCGAGGCGATCGACGCAGAGGTCGCCCGATTGAAGCTCGAGGCCTTCGGGATCACGCTGGAGCCGATGACCCCGGAGCAGGCGGCCTACGTCGCGTCCTGGAAGCACGGCACGTGAGCGAGGACCGGACCGCGCCCTACGGCTCGTGGGCCTCACCCTTTCCAATCGAGCGGATCACCGAGAACGTCGTCTTCCTGTCCGAAGTGAAGGGCGCTGACGGGATCCGTTTCTGGCTCGAGGGTCGGCCCGACGAGGGCGGACGGCAGGTCCTCGTCCGTCGCGAGCGCGACGGCACGCTGGTCCGCCTGACCCCGGAGGGCTTCAATGCCCGGTCCCGGGTCCATGAGTACGGCGGCGCCGCGACGCTCGTCTCGGGCGAGCTCATCGTCGTCTCCGACTTCGGCTCCGGCCGGCTCAACCGCGTCGTCGCACCGGAGGTCCTCGAGCCGTTCACCCCGGAGCGCGAGTGGCGCTTCGCCGACGCGGTGCACGACGCGAGTCGCAACCGCCTGATCGCCGTGCGCGAGGACCACACCCCAGATGTCGTCGCCGCGCACGGGGAGTGGGTCAACGAGCTCGTGGCGGTCGATCTCGGGAGCGGCGAGGCGACCGTGCTGGCCGCCGGCGCCGACTTCTATGCGGCCCCGCGCCTGTCGCCTGACGGCACGACCCTCGCCTGGCTGGAATGGCGCCACCCGAACATGCCCTGGGACGGCACCGAGCTGCGCTTGGCCCGGGTCGCCGACGACGGGTCGCTGGTCGACGAGCAGACGATCGCCGGCAGCCGGCGCGACTGGATCAGCCAGCCGCGCTGGTCGCCCGACGGCGTCCTCCATTTCGCGGCCGAGCCGACCGGCTGGATGAACCTCTATCGCTGGTCCGACGGGCGGGTCGAGCCCGTTGCCGTCATGGACGCAGAGCTCGCCGAGCCGGACTGGCAGTTCGGCAACTCGTCCTACCAGTTCGCGACCGACGGCTCGATCCTGGCGATCGCTCGGTCGGGGGGCCGCAGCCGCCTGTTGCGCGTCCGGCCCTCGATACAGGCCGGTCAACCGTCCGCCATCGAGCCGATCGAGCTGCCGTACACCGAGCTGTCCAGCCTGACGCTCGACGGCGACCGGCTGCTCTTCCGGGCCGCCGCGCCCGACGTGCCGACCGTCGTCGTCGAGCTCGACCTCACGTCCGGGGCGCCGGCGGTCCTGCGCCGCGGGGCGCCCTTCACGCCCGACCCACAGGACGTCTCGATGCCGCGCCACGTGGAGTTCCCGACGACCGGCGGGCGAACCGCCTTCGGCAACTTCTACCCGCCCACGAACCGCTCCTTCCGCGGACCCGACGGCGAGCTGCCGCCGCTGATCGTGACGAGCCACGGCGGTCCGACCTCGGAGGCCTTCAGCGGCTTCCAGACCGGCCTCCAGCTGTTCGCCAGCCGCGGCTACGCGGTGCTCGACGTCGACTACGGCGGCTCGACCGGCTACGGCGCGGCGTACCGCAAGCGACTCGAGGGCCAGTGGGGCATCGTCGACGTCGACGACTGCGTCGCCGGGGCGCGCTGGCTGGCCGAGCAGGGTCTCGTCGACGGATCACGCAAGGCGATCCGTGGCAGCAGCGCGAGCGGCTTCACGACGCTCGCTGCGCTGGCCTTCACCGACGAGTTCGACGCCGGGACGACGCTGTACGGGCTCGGCGACCTCCGGAAGTTCGTGATGGACACGCACAAGTTCGAATCGCGCTACCTGGAGTCGATGATCGGATCGTGGCCCGAGACGAAGCAGCGCTACATCGATCGCTCGCCCAGCCTCCACGCGGAGCAGATCTCGGTCCCCGTGCTCGTCGAGCAGGGCGCCGAGGACCGCGTCGTGCCGCCCTCGGAGGCCGAGGCCATTGTCGACGCCCTGTTCGAGGGGCGGATCCCTCATGCCTACATCCTCTTCGAGGGCGAGGACCACGGCTTTCGGTCGCGGGAGGCGATCATCCGCTCGTTCAGCGCCGAGCTGTCGTTCTACGCGCAGGTCTTCGGCTTCACCCCGGCCGACGACATCGAGCCGCTCGAGATCGTGTTCCTCGACGAGTGGCGCGCCAGGGAGGCCGAGGGGGCGCCGTCGCCTAGCTGACCAGGTCGCGCAGGGTCACGATCCCGCGGTGAACGTCCTCGAACGAGGTCGTCAGCGGCGACAGGCCGAAGCGCATGACGTCCGGCTCGCGGAAGTCGACGATCACGCCGCGGGTGGCGAGGTCGGCGGTAAGGCGCCGGGCGTCGGGATGGCGCACCGCGACGTGGGCGCCGCGGCGGGCACTGTCCCGCGGTGAGCCGAGGGCGCAGCCCAGCGGCGCGAGCCATGCGTCGTGCAGCTCGATGGCGTACTCGGTGAGCGCGATGCCCTTGGCCCGGATGGCCTCGATGCCCGCCTCGGCGGCCAGCTCGACGCCGGCCTCGGCGGCGGTCAGGCCGAGGATGCCGGGCGTCCCGACGAGCCAGCCCCGGATGCCCTTGGCGCGCTCGAAGCGCGGCCCCATTTCGAACTGGTCGCCTTGGGCGAACCAGCCCTGAATCGGTGGTTGTAGCTCGTCCTGGAGCTCGCGCCGGACATAGAGATACGCGGGGGCGCCGGGGCCGCCGTTCAGGTACTTGTAGGTGCAGCCGACCGCGAGATCGACATCCCACGCCTCGAGCTGCACGGGCACCGAGCCGCCGGAGTGCGACAGGTCCCACAGCACGAGCGCGCCGGCCTCGCGCGCGAGCGTGGTGATCGCCGGCACATCGGCGATCGCCGCCGAGCGGTAGTTGACGTGGGACAGCACGACGAGCGCGAGGTTCGAATCGAGGACGGGCTCGAGGTCGTTGGCCGTCGGGCCGTCGACGGCGTCGACGTCGAGCCAGCGGATCTCGAGGTCTCGCTCCCGTGCCAGCCCCTCGACGACGTAACGGTCGGTCGGGAACTCCGGCCGCGCGATCGCCACCGTGCGGCGGCCGCGCCTGGCAGCAAGGGCAGCAGCGGCGAGGCGATAGAGGTTGACGGTCGTTGAATCGGTGACCGCAACCTCACCCGGTCGCGCTCCAACGACGTCCTCGGCGAGCAGATCGCCGATGCGGAGCGGCAGGTCGAGCCAACGGTCCCAGCCGCGGATCAGGTCGTGGGCCCACTCGTCGCCGATCGCACGGATCCGCTTGAGGGCCGCGATCGTGGGCCGCCCGAGCGAGTTGCCGTCGAGGTACACGAGCCCCGGCTCGCACGGCGCGAAGCGGTCGCGGAACCGGGCCAGCGGATCGGCGGCGTCCAACTGCCGGGCGCGCGAAAGCGCAGCCTCCGTCGTCGTCACCGCCGAAGCGTAGCCCTCCAGCAGGGGCCGTGATCACCGATCGCAGTCACTCGTCGATGATCGCGTCGGCCTCGATCTCGACCTTCCAGCGCGGGTCCAGGAAGCCCGAGACCACGACCATCGTCGAAGCCGGCCGGATTTCGCCAAACAGCTCGCCGTGGACCCGCCCGACGGCTTCCCAGTCGGCCGCGGCCACGAGGTAGGTCCGCGTTCGCACGACGTCGGCCAGCGACGCCCCAGCTTCTCGCAGCGCGGCCTCGATGATCTCGAAGCAGCGGCGGGTCTGGACGGCCGGGTCGGGATCGCACGAGCCATCGGGCCAGATCGGGGCGGTCCCGCCGACCTCGACGCGAGAGCCCACTCGAACGGCCCGACTGAAGCCGATGATCGGCTCGTACGGCGACCCGGACGAGACGCGGTGGCGGTCCATGACGGCCGACGCTAGCCGAGCTCGGGCCCGGTGTCGAGGTGGTCGGGAACCGGTGCTACGCTGCCGTCGAACTTCACCGAACGAGGGTCCATGTCCAGCATCGTCGACGCAGCCGAGTACCTCTTCACCTCCGAATCGGTCACCGAGGGCCACCCCGACAAGCTCTGCGACCAGGTCAGCGACGCGATCCTGGACGCGATCATGCGCGACGATCCAGATGCCCGGGTCGCCTGTGAGGCGGCCACGACGACCGGCCTCGTCATCGTGCTCGGCGAGATCACGACCTCGACCTACGTCGACTTCCAGCAGATCATCCGCGACACCGTTCGCGACATCGGCTACACCCACGCCGCCTACGGCTTCGACTACGAGACCTGCGGCACGCTCGTCGCGGTCAAGGAGCAGTCGCCGGACATCGCGCTCGGCGTCAACGCGGCCCTCGAGGTCCGTGGCGAGACCGTCCACGTCGACGAGCTCGGCGCTGGCGACCAGGGAATGATGTTCGGCTTCGCCTGCCGCGAGACGCCAGAGCTCATGCCGCTGCCGATCGCGCTGGCCCACCGGATGGCCCGCCGCCTGGCCGAGGCCCGCAAGTCGGGCCAGCTGCCGTACCTCCGCCCGGACGGCAAGACCCAGGTCACGGTCGAGTACTCGAATGGCCGGCCGACGCAGGTGCGGACGGTCGTCATCGCCGCCCAGCACGATCCCGATGTTCGCCTCGAGCGGATCTACGACGACGTGGTCGAGGCCATCGTCCTGCCGGCGATCCCGCGCGAGCTGCGCCCGACCGACCCGGTCATGCACGTCAACCCGACCGGCCGATTCGTCGTCGGCGGCCCGATGGGCGACGCCGGCCTGACCGGCCGGAAGATCGTCGTCGATTCGTACGGCGGGATGGCGCGCCACGGCGGCGGCTGCTTCTCCGGCAAGGATCCGACGAAGGTCGACCGCTCCGGCGCCTACGCGGCTCGCTGGGTCGCCAAGAACGTTGTTGCCGCCGGGTTGGCTGACCGCTTCGAGCTCGAGGTCGCCTACGCCATCGGGATCGCCCATCCGCTGTCGCTGTCGGTCGAGACGTTCGGCACCGGACGGATCCCGGACGAGCGGATCCTCGAGCTCATCGAGCGCCATTTCGACCTGCGCCCGGCGTCGATCATCTCGGCCCTCGATCTGCGTCGCCCGATCTATCGCCCGACGGCCGCCTACGGCCACTTCGGGCGGGACGATCTCGACCTGCCCTGGGAGCGAACCGACAAGGCCGAGCTGCTCGCCGCCGAGGCAGGCGTCAGGATGCCGGAGCTCGCGACCGGGCCTGGCTGAGCGCCCGATGGACTTCATCCCGCCGGTCCGCTACGCGAAGAACGGCGACCTGATGCTCGCCTACCAGGTCCTTGGCAGCGGTGCCACCGACCTGGTCTACGTGCTGTTCGAGACGCCCACGGTCGTCGGCAGCTGGCTCGTCCCGGAGCCCGCTCGGTTCCTGCGACGGCTGGCGAGCTTCTCCCGGCTGGTCGTCACCGACCGTCGCGGCATGGGCTGCTCGGACCGACTGCCGCCCGGGACGAGCCCCTCGCTCGACGAGCTCGTGGACGACCTGCTGACCGTCATGGAGGATGCCTCGGCCAGCCGCCCGGTCCTCGTAGCCGGCCTCGAGAGCGCCTTCGTCGCGATGGCCGCCGCGGCCCGTCACCCGGACCGCTTCGCTGGTCTGGTTCTGTTCGGGCCCGCACCGAGCTGGCACCGCACCGCGGCGGTGCCCTGGGAGCGATCGGACGATGGTTGGGCGCACGACCTCGGCGTCATCCGGAAGGCCGTCGACCTCCGTACCTGGGCGCACGGCTTCGTCCGCAGCTCGATCCCCTCGCGAGCCCTCGACGCGTCCTTCGTCTCCAAGATGGAGGCGCTGTCGGCGCTCAGCGGCACGCCGGAGGCGTGGTACTGGGACCAACGACTGTTCGCGGCGGTCGACCTGACCGAGGTCCTGCCGGAGATCACGGTTCGGACGCTGGTCCTCGTCAAGCCTCGGGCGGGCTGGCCAGACGCGCGAAGCAGCCGGCTCGTCGCGGACCTGATCCCCGGCGCGACCATCGAGGAGCTGCCGGGCAACGACACGCTGCCCTGGATGGACGAGGCGGATGCAGCGGTGGCGGCGATCCAGGAGTTCGTGACGGGCTCCCGCGAGGGCATCGTCCCGGAGCGACACATCGCGACGGTCGTCTTCACGGACCTCGTCAGCTCGACGCAGCGATCGGCCGAGCTCGGCGACGCCGGCTGGAAGCGAGCCCTGGAGGCCTATCGGACGGCGGTTCGCAGCGGAATCGCGCGCCACGGCGGGAGGGAGATCAGCACCTCCGGCGACGGCTTCCTGATCACCTTCGGCGGCCCGGCGTCGGCAGCCCGCTGCGCGGCGGAGCTGGTGGCCGCGACCCGTCGGCTGGGCCTCGAGATGCGGGCCGGCGTCCACACCGGCGAGGTCGAGTCGATCGACGGCGAGATCGGCGGCATCGGGGTCACCATCGGGGCGCGCGTTGGAGCGTTGGCCGGGGCCTCCGAGGTTCTCGTGACCTCGACCGTGCGCGATCTGACCGTCGGTGCAGACCTCCGCTTCGAGGACGCTGGCGACCATCAGCTCAAAGGCGTGCCGGGTCGCTGGCGCCTCTACCGATTGGCGATTGACGACGCGGCGACTGCGTCTCGCCTCGACGGTTGACGGCGGCCGAGGTTCGCCGGGCACTTCGGCCCGGCGGGCTAGGATGGGGTCGATGTACGCGGTGATCCTGGCCGGCGGCGGCGGCACGCGGCTGTGGCCGATGAGCCGGCCGGAGACGCCGAAGCCCTTCCTCCCCTTACTCGGCGAGCGCTCGCTGCTCCAGCGAACCGTGGACCGCATCGTCGGCCACGCGGAGCTGCCCCTCGAGGTCGGCGACGTGTGGGTCGTGACCGACCGACGCTACAGCGGGCTCGTCCGCGAGCAGCTGCCCGAGACGCCGATCCTCGTCGAGCCGGCCGGGCGCAATACCGCCGCGGCGGTCGCGCTGGCGACGCTCCGCATCGAGCGCGACCCCGACGAGGTCATGCTCGTCCTGGCGGCGGACCACGACATCACCGACGAGGCAGGGTTCCGGCGCGTCCTCGCGGCGGCGGCGCGCGTTGCCGAGGGAGCGGCGGCCGGGACGCTCGGGGCCGACGCCCCGCTGGTGACGCTTGGCGTCCGCCCCGACCGACCCTCCACCGACTACGGCTACGTGGTGCCTGACCCGCTGCAGCGGACCCGGGTCGAGGACGTTGAGACCGCCCTCCTGCGGGGCTTCGAGGAGAAGCCGGCGCGCGATCGGGCAGTCGAGCTGCTGAGCGACCCAGGCACCTCGTGGAACGCCGGGATCTTCGCCTGGCGCCGGTCTGCGATCCGCGACGCGCTCGATCGCTACACGGGCCTCGTCACGCTCCTCGACCCGGTTCGGGAGAGCGACACCGGTCTGCCCTCGGCCTACGACGTGCTCAAGCCGCTGTCGGTCGATCGCGCTGTCCTCGAGGGCGCGGCACGGGACCGGCGAGTCGGGATGGTCGTCCTGGGCGGCGGCTGGAGCGACCTCGGCGGCTGGACCGCGATCCTGGCTGCGATCGGCGCCCGCGGGAGCGGTCGCGTCGTCGCGCCTGGCGAGACCGTGGAGGCCGGGCCGGAGGACCTCGTGATCGAGCGGACCGACGGCCGGCTCGTCCTGAACGCCGGCCCGCGGTCGATCCAATCGCCCTCGCCGACCGCCCTGTTGAGCGGCGCCGCGGCCTCCCGCGCCGAGATCGATACCCTGTTGAGGCGCGTGACTGAATGGGAGGTGCGACGGTGACGACAGCCCAGGCGACGCCCCCGGCCCAGATCGTCTTCGGCACCGACGGCTGGCGGGCCCGGATCGCCGAGGACTTCACGTTCGACAACGTCCGCCGCTGCGCCGACGGCGTGGCGCGCTACGTCCTCGGCAAGGGCGAGCGTGAGAAGGGCGTCGTCGTCGCCTACGACCGGCGCTTTGCGAGCGAGCACTTCGCGATGGCCGCGTCGGAGGTGCTGCTGGCCCACGACATCCCGATCGCCTTCTCGACCGAGGCCGTGCCGACCCAGATGAGCTCGTACGAGGTCGTCGAGCGCGGCGCCGCGGCGGGCATCGTCATCACCGCCAGCCACAACCCGTGGACCGACAATGGCTTCAAGGTCAAGGCGCCGACCGGCTCAGCCGGTGGACCCGACATGCTCAAGGTCATCGAGGAGGCGATCGCGGCCGGTGAGCCCGTCGATCGCCGGCCGTTCGCCGACGCCGAGGCGGCCGGCCGCGTCGAGCGCTTCGACCCGTACTCGGGCTACGAGCGCTACCTGCGCCGGACCGTCGACCTCGAGGCGCTGCGCGCGGCCGACGTGGACGTCCTGGTCGAGCCGATGTGGGGCGCCGGCGCGGGCTGGATCAGCCGCCTGCTGGCCGGTGGGGCGATCCGGGTGACCGAGATCCACAGGGAGCGCAACCCGTACTTCGGCGGCGTCAACCCAGAGCCGATCCGACCGAATGTCGACGAGGCCCTCGCCCTCATCGCCCGCGACGGCCACGACCTCGGGCTCCTGCTCGACGGCGACGCCGACCGCGCCGGGGCGGCCGACGAGCGGGGCGAGTTCATCCACCAGCTCGAGGTGACCGGGCTGCTCATGTACTACCTGGCCGAGCACCGCGGGCTGCGCCAGCCGGTGGTCATCTCGGTCAACAACACCGCGACCGCCGGACACCTCGGTGAGAAGTACGGCATCGACGTCCACGAGACGTCGGTCGGCTTCAAGTACATCGGCCCGAAGATGATCGAGACGGGCGCGATGATGGGCGCCGAGGAGAGCGGCGGCTACGGTTTCGGGATGCACCTGCCGGAGCGGGACGGGATCTACGCCGACCTGTTGCTGCTCGACCTGTTCCTGCGCGAGAAGGCTCGCGGCGTCTGGCCGGTGTCGCGGATCCTGCGGCAGTTCCACGAGCTCGCCGGGCCGTCGTACTACACGCGCATCGACGTCCACGTCGAGCGGGCGACGTACGCCGAAACGAAGCGCCGCCTGCTCGAGGGCCTGGCCGAGACGCCGCCGTCATCGCTCGACGGCCAGCCGGTCAGCCGGACCCAGCCGTTGACGACGAAGGACGGCTTCAAGTTCTTCGTCGGCGACGGCTCGTGGCTGCTCATCCGGACGTCCGGGACGGAGCCGCTCGTGCGGATCTACACGGAGGCGTCGTCGCCCGACGCTCGCGACGCGCTGATCGCCGCCGGCGAGCGGCTGGTGCGCGGATGAGCGCCCGCAATGCCGGCGATCCGCCGCCGGGCGGCCCTCGCCTGAACCCGTCGCTCGACGCGGTCTTCGAGGCGCTCGGTCCGGCCCCTTCGCCACCGCCGCCGGAGGGCGAGCTGCCGCGGCGCGTCGACAAGCCGTGGGGCGGTGAGCTGATCTGGGCCTGGACCGACCGCTACGTCGGCAAGATCCTGACGATCAACGCCGGCAAGCGCCTCTCGCTCCAGTACCACGAGGCCAAGGACGAGTGGATCCATGTCATCGACGGCCGGCTCCGCCTGACCCTCGAGGACGACGCCGGCGAGGTGCGCGATCAGGAGCTCGGGCCCGGCGAGAGCGCCCATGTGACCGTCGGTCGCCGGCACCGCTACGCGGCCGTCGAAACGTGCCACCTGATCGAGGTTTCGACCCCCGAGCTGGAGGACGTCGTGCGCCTCGAGGACGACTACGGCCGAGAGGGTACGTCGGCTCCCTGACGCCCGATTCCGGGGGTCCCGGCCGGTGCCGCCGGGGGCCCGATTCGCCGGTGGCCGGCGGCGGCGATGCGTTGTAGGCTTGGGCTGCGACCGCCTCGCCCGGTCGGAGTGCCAAGGGACCGGACGGCGGCCGCCATTCGCCCCACCAGGGGCCGGAGGGCGTGGCCAGATGCACAGCTCCCTGATCGGCAAGGTCGAGAAGGCCAACCGCTACGCGCGCGAGCTCGATCGGATCACGATCGACCGGTTGGCCATCACGTTCCGAGGGGACAACGACACCCACCACGTGAGTCTCGATGCCGGTCAGTGGCGCTGCACCTGTCACTACTTCGAGAGCTGGAAGACGTGCGTCCACCTGATGACCCTCCAGAAGGTCCTCGGGGTCATGCTGCCCGACGACGCCCAGGTTTCGATCTTCGCGCCCGCCCAGACGCCGGCCAGCGCCTGACGCCAGCCAGCGCCTGACCCCAGCCCGTTAGCGGCGCGCCCGATGGAGCCGCGTCCGTCCCGAGTCGCGCCCAACAAGCGGGACGTGCCGGACCGCGCCCGGCGAGGGCGGTGAGGCGATCCTCGTGCGGATCGGGTCCGGGCCGACGGTCGTGAACGTCGAGGGCCCGACCGCCTGACGCCCGGCCGAGCCAGCCGCGCGGTGCTACGCTGCGGCCTGTTCGTCGTTCGACGACACGCTGCGTGGCCGCGAAGCCGGTGCGAATCCGGCACAGTCCCGCTACGGTGACCATCGAGCCGTCGATGGAAGTCCGGTCGCCGACCCGCAGTGGCTGTCCGACCTTCGTGAGAAAGGGCAGGCACGCGATGCGATCCACCGGCTAGGCAGCCCGTCCCCGTCCCGTCGCACCGGGCAGCCGCCAGCCAACGCGAGCCGGCCGGTCGCGATCCCTCCCCCGAACGACGGAGATCCCATGGCTGCCGCTTCGCGGCGCGGTCGGCGCGCCGTCCCGATGATCCTTCTGCTCTCGCTGGTCGCTGCGGCGTGCGCCCCGGCGAGCCCGTCGACCTCACCCCTGCCGACCACTGGAAGCACCCCGGCATCGAGCTCCACCGCGCCCGCGCCGTCGCCCACCGCGCCGGCCTTCCCGCTGACCCTTGTCGACGACGAGGGCACCGACGTCACGATCGCCGCCCGGCCGGAGCGGATCGTCTCGCTCACGCCGGCGACGACCGAGATCCTGTTCGCGATCGGCGCTGGCCCGAGGGTCGTCGCAAAGGTCGAGGATGTCGCCGACTACCCGCCGGAGGCCGCCGGCCTGCCGGTCGTGGCGACGTTCGCCGGCGTCGACGTCGAGGCGATCGTCGCGCTCGAGGCGGATCTGGTCGTGGCCGGCGGCAGCGGCCTGAGCCAGGGACCGGCCGTCGAGCAGCTGCGGAACGCCGGTATCGCGGTGCTCGTCAGCTATCCGATCACGGTCGATGGAGCGCTCGAGGGCATCCGGACGATCGGGCTCGCGGCCGGCGAGGCCCAGGCGGCTCAGGAGCTCGCCCGGTCGATGGCCTTCCAGATCGAGGCGATCCGCGAGGCCACGACCAACGCCGAGCGGCCGCGGGTGTTCTACGAGATCGATTACGGCCAGGCGATCTTCACGCCGCCGGCCGACTCGATCTACGGCGAGATGATCCGCCTCGCCGGAGGCGACCCGATCTCGGGCGATCCCGGCTATGCGATCTCGATCGAAACCCTCGTCGCGGCCGACCCGCAGGTCATCCTGCTCGGTGACGCGGCCTACGGAGTCACCGCCGAGCAGGTCGCGGCCCGACCGGGCTGGGCCGACATGACGGCCGTCGTCGAGGGCCGCATCCATCCCGTCGACGACATCCTCATCACCCGGCCCGGGCCGCGACTCGTCCAGGGACTGCGGGAGCTGCTCCGGGCGATCCACCCCGAGCTGCTCGACGGCTTGCCGCTTCCGTCGCTCGACAAATTGCCGCTGCCCTCCGGCGATCCGGAGCAGCCGTAGTGGCAGCCACCGGGACCGCGCCGTGAGCACCCAGGTCGAGGCTGCCCGGACCATGCCGCGGGCGGCGACCCGGTCGCGGTTGCGTTTCGCGCTGGCGCGCCGGCCGATCGCGCTCGCGACGGCCGGCGTCATCGGCCTCGTCGCGACGCTCGTCGTCGGCGTCGCGGCCGGCAGCGTCGCCGTGCCGCCCGAGCAGACGCTCGCGATCCTGGGGCACCGACTGCTCGGCCTCGATATCGCCCACACCTGGACCACGGCCCAGGAGACGATCGTGATGAACCTCCGGCTGCCACGGGTCCTGACGGCGATGACGGTCGGCCTTGGGTTGGCAGTCGCAGGCACGACGTTCCAGGGCATCCTGCGCAACCCGCTGGCCGATCCGTACGTGCTGGGCACGGCCTCGGGGGCGGCCCTCGGGGCGGCGATCGCGGTGCTCATCCCCGTCCGCGCGCTCGTGCTGGAGTTCGGGCTGATCCACGGCCTGGCCTTCGTTGGCGCACTCGGGGCGATCGCGCTCGTCTACCGCCTCTCCCGGGTTGGTGGGCACGGCCAGATGACGAGCCTGCTGCTGACCGGCTACGCCGTTGGCTCGCTCCTCGCCGCCGGCCTCGCGATGGCGATGTACCTATCGGGCGCCGGGCTGCGGCAGATCTTCACCTATCTCCTCGGCAGCTTCGACGCGGCCTCGTGGGGCCGGCTCGCCGCTGCCCTGCCGCTGGTACTTGGCGCCTCGCTGCTCATCGCGCTCCGGGCCCGGGCGCTCAACGGGCTGCTCCTCGGCGAGGAGGCAGCGGCCCATCTCGGCGTCGACGTTCGACGCGAGCGGGCGATCCTGCTCGGCCTGGCCTCGCTGGCGACCGCCGCCGCGGTCACGGTCTCCGGCCTGATCGGCTTCGTCGGCCTCGTCGCGCCGCACGTCGTCCGGCTGGTCGTCGGTCCGAATGCGCGCCTCGTCCTGCCGCTGGCCGCGATCTTCGGAGCCATCCTGATGACCGGCGCCGACCTCGCCGCCCGGCTCGTCGGCGGGATCCCGGTCGGCGTCGTGACGGCCGCGGTCGGCGCGCCGTTCTTCCTCGTCCTGCTGCGGCGGGCACGCGCTGGGTACGAGCTGTGACGGCCATTGCGCTCGAGCGACTGACGGTCGCCTATCGCGGCCGGGCGGTCCTGCGCGACGTCGACCTGACCATCGAACCCAGCGAGCGGGTCGCCCTGGTCGGCCCGAACGGGGCCGGCAAGTCGACCCTGCTGCGGGCGATCGCGGGGCTCGTCGAGCCGGCTGCCGGCCGGGTCAGCCTCGCGGGCACGGATCTCGATGACCTCGGTCGCCTGGCCGTCGCGCGTCGCCTTGCCGTGGTCCCGCAGGTCCCGAGCCTGCCGTTCGCGACGACCGTCGAGGAGGTCGTGGCCCTCGGCCGGCTGCCGCACGAGCACCCGATCCGCGGCCTTCGCCCGGCGGATCGCGCCGCGATCGCCGGAGCGATCGAGCGCGTCGGGCTCGGCCATCTCCTCGGCCGCGATGCCCGCGAGCTCAGCCTTGGCGAGCGCCAGCTGCTGCTGCTCGGGATGGCCGTCGCCCAGTCCGCGCCACTCCTCATCCTCGACGAGCCGACGGTCCACCTCGATCTGCGGCACCAGGTCGAGGTCATGGAGCTCCTCGTGGACCTCAACGAGCGCGACCAGGTGACGGTGATCGCCGTCCTCCATGACGTCCGCCTCGCCGCCCGCTTCTTCCCGCGGATCGTCGTCCTCGACCACGGCCGGCTCGTCGCCGACGGCCCCCCGTCGACGGCGCTCGCGCCCGACCGCATCCGGGAGACCTTCGGCGTCGACCCCTCGTACGTCGGCGAGCTCGTGTCGGCCGACTAGCCCGAGCCCGCTCGCCGGCTCAAGGCCGCCTCGGTGAGGCGGGCCACGATCTCGACGTGACGCTCGAAGTCCACCTCAGGGCGGGGCATCGTGCCGGTTGGGCCGAAGCCGACGACCCGGTTCGTCGCGGCCAGGGTCCGGAGCGCCGCGACGGCGGAGTCGACCGACAGACCGCCGGACTCGGCGATCGCGACCGAGACGCCCTCCGAGGCATCGACCGCATCGAGGTCGAAGGCGACGTACAGGCCGTCGGTGCGAGCACTGACGGCCCGGGCCCATGCCTCGAGGGCCGCCAGCCCCGCCTCGCCGGCGAGCATGCCCGCCCCGAAGTGCGCGATCGATGAGGCGGCGAGCATCCGCGACTCCTGCTCGTCGAGGACCTGGCCGCCGAGCAGCGCGGCGTCCTCCTCGAGCACGGTTGGGCCGTCGCACGCGGCCACGAGCCCGGCGTCGCCGCGGCCGCAGAGCATTGCGAACGGCATGCCCCAGACGTTGCCCGAGGGCGTCGTCTCGGGCGTGTTGAAGTCGCCGTGGGCATCGAACCAGGCGATCGCGAATCTCGCCTCCGGGCTGACCCGCTTCAGTCCGGCCATCGCGGCGGCGTGGCTCGTGCAGTCGCCGCCGAGCAGCAGCAGCGGTGGCGGCTGGCCATCGCCATCCGCGGCCCGCAACGCCGCGTCGACGTGGCCCGCCAGTGCCGGGAGGTAGTCGATGATCCGTTGCCGGTTCTTCAAACGCGGGTCGTCGTCGGATGCCCAGCCGCGCTCGATCGGGGCATCGCCGCGGTTGGCGAACGTCACGCCGGCCAGGCCCGCCATCGCCCGAAGTCGCTCGAGCAGCCCGGCGTCACGAAGCGCGACCGGTCCCCGGTCCATGCCGTCGAAGTGGCCGCCCAGCGCGGTCGGCGAGCCCACGACGACCACCGAGGGGCCAGCCGGCTTGGCGGCAGGCGCCGGCTTGGCGGCAGGCGCCGGCTTGGCGGCAGGCGCCGCCCTGGTCGGGCGCGCCTTCTTCGGAGCCGTGGCCGCTGGAGCCGCGACGGGCGGCGGCGCGGCCACCGGCGCTGGCGCGACCATCGGCGCTGGCGCGACCATCGGCGCTGGCGCCGGCTTGGGCTCCGGCTGCGGCTTGGCCTCCGCCGCGGGACGTTCCGTCACGCCACCGGCGCGCCGGATCGCCGCCAGCCAGGCGTGCGGTGTCTCGGGGCCGAACTCGGGA
>DATHRO010000034.1:0-11150 GCA_035465135.1 Candidatus Deferrimicrobiaceae bacterium | reverse complement strand
ACGTCGATCGGGACGACACGACCGCTGAGGCCGGGATGGCGCGCCGAAAGGAGGATCACCTCGGGCCGCTCGGCCGTCTCGGCGCGGACCCCGTCCATGTCCCCTGCCAAGCCGGCCTTGGCCAGCCAGAAGTCGAAGCGGGCGAGGGCATCGAGGCTCTCGCTGAGCGGAACGGCGCTCGCGCCGACGAGCGCCGACAGCTCGTCCAGGATGCGCTCGATCTCCTCGCGCTCGGCGGCCTGCGCCTCGCGCCACGCGTTCCCCAGCTCCACGACCGCGAGGGGCTCGACGAACAGCGTCTGCCCGCTGCCCGAGGCATCGTGGACGATGCCCTTCACCCGGCCTCGCGCCTCGGCCCGGACCGGCACGACGTAGCGGCCGTTGCGGAGCGTGACGATCGGCTCCTGGAGGGCTCCCGCCAGCTCGCCGCCGACGATCGAGTCGAGGCGCCGCTTGAGCCGGTCGAAGGCGACGCGGACGGCGGCGCGCAGCCCGCCGAGACGGGCCGATGCCGTGTCGAGGAGCTCGCCGGCCGGATCGAACGAGCGAGCCAGTGACGAGCTGATCGCGGGCAGTGGATGCAGCTCCCGGCCGAGGTCGCGCAGCAGCGGCGTCCGGACCTCGGCCAGGATCGGCTTCAGGCGGGCGACGGCGTCGAGGGTCGCGCCGATCTCGAGGAAGTTGGCCGGCTCGAGCCGGCCGCCACGGGCCGCACGGTCGATCCATGGCCCGATGTCGCGCGCTCCGGCGACGCCGGCGCCCGGTCGTGTCGCCAGGAGCGCGCGCGCCTCGTCGGTCTCGTCGAGCGCCCGCGCCACGATCACCGGGTCGGATTCGGGCACCAGCGCCTCTGCGAGGCGGCGACTCGGGCCGAACGCCGTCCGCGCCGCGAGGCGCTCCCGGACGAGCGCGAACTCGAGGATCTCGATCGAGCGCCTGTCCACGGCTATCGCGCGACGGCGTCGGCGACGAGGCGACGGCGGCTGGGGCGCGATCGCGGATCCGAGACCGAGGCGCTGGTCGCGTCGATAAGGCGCCACGGGACCGAGCGCCACGGCTCCGGGGCGTAGTCGATTCCGACCCTCGGTGTCGCGACGATGTGCGGTCCCTCCCCCACTCCGCTTGCCGAGGCGTCCTCGATCCGGAGCGGCGAGCCGGGGTCAAGCAGGTCGAGCCCGGTCATCGCCCGATCGATGTCGAACGCGGCCGCGAGGACGCCGGGGCCGCTCGCCAGGCGGTCGTCGTGGACTCGCTCGAGGCTCCCGGAGGCGCGCCGCCGACGCACGGCGTGGCGTTGCCGCGCGTCGCGCATGGCCTCGAGCCCGGCCAGCGGCTCCACGGCCCGCACGAGCACCGCGGCCGCCCGGCCGTCCGGCTCCACGACGACGTTCAGGCAGTCGTACATCCCGTAGACAAGGTACACATAGGCGATCCCGGGAGGCCCGAACATGACCGCATTGCGGGCCGTGCGGCCGAAGCGGGCATGCGAGGCGCGGTCGTCCGTCCCGACGTAGGCCTCGACCTCGACGATCCGTCCGGCCCGGTCGGGTTCTCGGACCAGGATCGCGCCAAGCAGCGCCCCGGCTGCCTCGAGCGCCGGCGCCGCGAGCGCCTCGCGCCCGAGGATGGGCCGTCCGGCGCCGGCTCCGATCAGCTGCCGAACGTCTCGATGATGTCGGCCGGGAAGAGGAATCCGAACACCGACAGCAGCGGCGGGATGACGTTGTCGCGGAGGACCGCGGCGGTCCACGTGTCGTCGAGCAGGTCGTGGACCGTCCGGAGCAGCGTGAACTCACCGGATCCGATCGTGTCCTGAACCGCCGGGATCGTGTAGTAGGGATCGAGGATCAGGATGACCGCGATCAGGATGAAGATCCCCTGCACGACCCCGACGATCCCGCCGAGAATCTCGTCGAGGACCGGGTAGCGCGTCAGCAGCGGGGCCGGCCGATAGGTCAGCTGGATCGCGAGGCTGATCGTGACCGCCGACGCCACGAAGACCGCAGCGAAGGCGACCATGTGGCTGTACGCGGGAAGCAGCCCGATCCACTGTCCCTCGAGGTACCCGCCGAGCGCCGGCCGCAGGAGTGCCCCGAGCACGATCGAGAAGAGGATCGCCGCCGTCCCGAGCAGACGGCGGACGAGGCCCTGCGCATAGCCGGCGATGAACATCGCCAGCAGGGCCAGGAAGATGACGAGGTCGAAGGCCTGGATCTGGTCCACTGCGGCTCCCTCCCCCTGTGACGGGCGCCGAAACGCTGATGGCGGCCCGAAGGGTAGCAGGATCAGGCCCGGATTCGCCCTCCCACGCGGTGCGTGACGGCACCCGTAATGGCCGTCATCGCGGTTTCCACCTCGCCCTCCGTGAGCGTTCGATCGGCCGCCTCGAACCGAAGCCGGTAGGCCAGGCTGCGCTCGTCGGCGGTCAGCGGCTGCCCGCGATAGACGTCGAACAGGACGACCGATCGCAGCTCGTCGCCGCCCGCATCCCGGATGACCGCCGCGACGTCGGCAGCCGGCACGGCCTCCGCGACGACGACGGCCACGTCGCGCTCGACCCCCGGGAAGCGCGACGGCGCCACGAATTCGACGGCCGGCGGCGACCCGCCGCCGAGTCCCGTCACCGACACCTCGGCGACGACCAGCCGCGGGACCCGCAGCTCAGACGCCTCGACGAGCCGCGGATGCAGCTCGCCGACGACGCCCGAGATCGCCAGCCGGCCCGCCGCGTCCTCGGCGCTGACCGTCGCGCTGCGACCGGGATGGAGGATCGGCTCGCCCGTCAGCGGGGCGTATGCGGGCGGCCGGCAGCCGATGACTCGCGCCACGAGCTCGAGCAGGCCCTTCGCGTCATCGACGTCCGCGGCGCGTGCCGGACGGTTCCAGGCGCCGGGTTCGAACGCTCCGGCCAGGGCGATCCCGAGGCGCCACCACTCGGTCGTGCCGTCGGCAACGCGCCCGTAGCCCTTGCCGACCTCGAAGAGCGCCACGTCATCGACGCCCCGTCGGACGTTGCCTCGGACGGCCTCGGTGAGGCTGCCGACAAGAGCCTGGCGGAGCATCGCGTGGTCGGCCGACAGCGGGTTCGTGACCGTGATCGGCGTCCCGGCCCGAGTCCCCTCGCCGGCGCCCGGCGGCAGGTCGACGGTCCATGAGTAGTCGCGCAACAGGACTGGCGACACGAGAGCGTAGGTCACCGCCTCGGTGACCCCGGCACCGATCAGCGCACCGCGGATCGCGTCGCGCGCGGCCAGCGGCGAGGGTCGCCAGCCGGGCATCGGCGTGGACGGCCGCCGCTCGGGCACGGCCTCGTAGCCATGGACGCGGGCCACTTCCTCGGCGAGATCGGCTTCGATCTCGATGTCTCGCCGCCAGCTCGGCACGGTCGCGACGATCGCCTCACCGGCCCCCGCCTCGACGGCTTCGGGCGTCGGTCCGGCGGCCACGGGCACCGTCACCGGGCCCTCGGCCGTTGCGGTCTCGATGCCGACCCGGGCCAGCAGCTCGCGCTGGACGGCGGGATCGAGTGTGGTTCCGAGCAGTCGATCGACCCGCGCCGGCCGGAAGGCCACCCGCCGGGGCGCCGGCTCGTCCGGGTTCGTGTCGACGCGGCCGCGGGCGACCGTTCCGCCGGCCCATTCACGGATAAGCCGGGCCGTGCGATCGGCGCCGAGGCGCGCCAGCCGCGCCTCCTGGCCCTTCTCGAAGCGCAGGCTCGCCTCCGACCGAAGGCCGTAGCGGAACGCCGTGCGGCGGATGCTGACCGGGTCGAAGACCGCCGATTCGATGATCACGTCGCGGGTCTCGCCGGATACCTCCGAGTCGGCCCCGCCCATGACGCCCGCGATGCCCAGCGGTCCGCGGGCGTCGGCGATCAGCAGCGCGTCCGGGTCGAGATCCCGAACGAGATGATCGAGCGTCTCGATCCGCTCCCCGGGTCGCGCCGTGCGGACGACGATCCCGGCTCGCCCGTCGCCGTCCCGCGCCACCGTTGCCGCATCGAACGTGTGGATCGGCTTGCCCAGCTCGACCATGACGTAGTTCGAGGCGTCGACGACGTTGCTCACCGGCCGGATGCCCGCGGCCAGCAGCCGCATCTGGACGCGATCGGGCGACGCTCCCACCGTCACGCCGGCGACGTGTCGCCCCACGAACCTCGAGCACAGCCGCGCGTCCTCGACATCGACCGCGAGCAGGTCGGCCACGAGCCGGCCGTCCTCGGCGACGTCGGTCGCCGGGAGCCGCACCTCGCCGCCGGTCGTCGCCGCGACCTCGCGCGCAACCCCGACGATCGACAGCGCATCGCCGCGGTTCGGCTTGACGTCGAGGTCGAGGATCGCCTCGCCGTACAGCTCCGCGAGCGGACGACCGAGCTCGACCGTCGGGTCGAGGATCAGGATGCCGTCGGCGTCGGCGGTCAGCCCGAGCTCGTCGCCCGAGCAGAGCATGCCGGCGCTGACGACGCCCATCTTCTCGGCCCGCTCGATCCGGCGACCGCCGGGCAGGACCGCGCCGGGCAGCGCGACCGGGACGCGCTGGCCGGGCGCGATGTTCGTCGCGCCGCAGACGACCTCGAGCGACTCGCCGCGCCCGATCGTCACCGTCGTCACGGATAGCCGATCGGCGCGCGGATGGGGCGCGACCGTGAGCAGCTCCCCGACCACGACGTCCGACCAGTCGGCGCCGCGCCGCTCGATCGCCTGGACCTCCAGGCCGAGCATCGTCAGGCGCTCGGCCAGCTGTTCCGGCGTGAACTCCAGGTCGACCAGCTCCGCCAGCCATGTCAGCGGGACCCTCATCGGGGCGGCCTCATCGGAACTGCTCCAGGAATCGCAGGTCGTTCTCGAGGAACAGCCGCAGGTCGTGGATTCGGTGGCGGAGCATCGAGATCCGCTCGGGGCCCATCCCGAAGGCGAAGCCCTGGTAGCGCTCCGGATCGAGGCCGCCGTGGCGCAGCACCACCGGATGGACCATCCCGGCACCAAGGATCGTCATCCAACCGGTTCGCTTGCAGGCCGGGCAGCCCGGGCCGCCGCAGACCAGACATTCGACGTCGAACGCCACCGAGGGCTCCGTAAACGGGTAGTAGCCGGGCCTGAATCGAGTCTTCTTGCCGGCCCCGAACATGGCGTGGGCGAACTCGTCGAGCAGGCCGCGCAGGTCGCCGAGGGTCGTGCCCTCGTCGACCATCAGGCCCTCGACCTGGAAGAACTCCGTCCCGTGGGAGGCGTCGATCGACTCGTAGCGGAAGCAGCGCCCGGGCAGCAGCGCCCTGATCGGTGGCTCGACGGTCCGCATGACGTGGATCTGCCCGGGTGAGGTGTGGGTCCGCAGGAGGTGACCCGGCACATCGAGGTAGAGCGTGTCCCAGAGGTCTCGCGCAGGGTGGTCGGGCGGGATGTTCAGCATCTGGAAGTTGTGCTCGTCGTCCTCGATCTCGGGGCTCTCGTAGACGACGAATCCGAACTGGCCGAAGATCTTCGCGATCTCGGCCATCGCCTCGATGCTCGGGTGGAGCGTGCCGCGCCGGATCGGCCGGCCGGGCGTGGTCACGTCGGTCGCCTCGGCAGCGAGGCGAGAACCGAGCTCAATCTCGGCCAGGGCCGCCCGCCGCGCGGCGAAGTTGCCCTCGATCTGCTGCCGCACCCGGTTCGCCACCGCACCGACGAGGGGTCGCTCCTCGGCGGGGAGCCCGCCGATCCCGCGCAGCACGCCGGTCAGCCGGCCCTTCTTGCCGAGGACCTCGACCTCGAGCGCCTCGAGCGCCGCCGAGTCGGCCGCGGCCGTCACCGCGACGCCCGTCTCCTCGGAGAGCGCCTCGAGATCGCGGGTCAGCTGGGCGAGATCCACGAGCGTCCTTTCGCGGTTTGGGATGGATCGATGGTACGGCCTGCCCGGTCCTCGAATCACGAGGCCCCCGAGCGTCGCGCCGACGCCGAGGGCCTGTGTCGAGGTGGGGCTCCGGGCGTTACGTGCCCTTCGCCACCTCGACGATGCGGGCAAACGTGGCCTCGTCGCGCACGGCGATGTCGGCCAGGATCTTGCGGTCGAGCTGGACGTCGGCGTCCTTGAGGCCCCTGATGAACCGGCCGTAGGTCGTGCCATGGCCGCGGACCGCGGCGTTGATCCGGACGATCCACAGCCCGCGCAGCTGGCGCTTGCGCTGCTTGCGGTCGCGAGTCGCGTAGGCCATCGCGTGGAGCAGTGCCTCGCGGGCCGGCTTGATCAGCCGCGACTTCGTGCCCTTGCGGCCCTCGGCCGCGTCGAGGAGGCGCTTGTGGCGCTTGTGCGCGGTGACCCCGCGCTTGACTCGGGCCATCGGGCGCTCCTAGAGGTACGGCAGCAGGCGGCGAACCTGCTTCGCGTGCGTGGCGTCCATGACGGTCTTGCCGGCGTAGCGACGGGTGCGTCGGGACGACTTGATCTCGAGGTGGTGGCCCTTCCAGGCGTTGACGCGGATGACCTTGCCGCTGCCGGTGGTCCCGATCCGCTTCTTCGCCGCCTGGTGGCTCTTCATCTTCGGCATCGTCGTCGTCTCACTCTCCGCTGCTCGGCCCGGCTGCCTGGGCCCCCGCCGGCTGGGCCTCGGGCCCGGGCGGTGTGGCTGCCGCGGGCCTGGCTGCGTCGGCGGTCTCGGCCTCCGCAGGCTTCGCCGGCTCCGCGGGCCGATCGGCCGTTCCGTCGCCCTTCGGCTTCACCTCGTTGATCTTCGGTTTGTGGGTCGAGGCCAGGACGATGAACATCGCCTTGCCCTCGAGCACCGGGGTCCGTTCCAAGGTCCCGTGCTCCTGCACCCGCTCGGTAAACCGCTCCAGCAGCACGCGTCCGAGCTCAGGGTGGCTCAGCTCACGACCGCGGAAGCGGACCGTCACCTTGATCCGATCGCCATCCTCGAGGAACTCGATCGCCCGGTGGACCTTCGTCTCGAAGTCACCCGTGCCGATCTTCGGCGACAGGCGGACCTCCTTGAACGTCACCGCGCGCTGCCGACGCTTCGCCTCTTTCTCGCGCTTCGTCAGCTCGTACTTGTACTGTCCGAAGTCGAGGAAGCGAGTGACCGGCGGGGCGGCCATCGGAGCGACCTCGACCAGGTCGAGGCCCCGCGACTGCGCCATCTCGAGGGCTCGTGGCGTCGGCATGACGCCGAGCTGGTTTCCCTCTTCGTCGATCACCCGGACCTGGGGGATCCGGATCATCTCATTGACGCGCAGGTCTCGGCTGATGGCTGCTCCCTTTCGAATCGTGCGACGGATCGCTCCCCTGCCGGCCACAGCAACGCTGCAGCCGACCCGGTTGCCGCGGGACTATAGCACAGGCCCTCGGGCGCCTCGTGCGGCCGCCTCCGCGACGAAGCGGTCGGCCAGCTCCGCCCAGCCCAGCGTCTCCTGAGCCGCTCCCTTCTCCTCGCCGCGGCGGCGCACGGTCGCCGTCCCAGCCTCGACCTCGCGGTCGCCGAGGACGAGCATGTACGGCACCTTCTGCTCCTGGGCGAGCCGGATCTTGTTCTGCATCCGCGCGTCGGAGGCGTCGACGTCGACCCGCAGGCCGCGTCCGCGCAGCAGCGTGCCCAGCTCCTGTACCGCCGGCAGGTGCCGATCGGCGATCGGGATCACGACCGCCTGGACCGGCGCGATCCAGAACGGGAAGGCGCCCGCGAAGTGCTCGATCAGGATGCCGATGAACCGCTCAAGGCTGCCGTAGATCGCGCGGTGGATCGCGATCGGCCGGACGGCCGACCCCGACTCGTCGATGTAGGTCAGATCGAACCGCTCCGGCAGCATCGTCAGGTCGATCTGGATGGTCGCCATCTGCCATTCGCGGCCGAGTGCGTCATCGATGTAGATGTCGATCTTGGGCGCGTAGAACGTGCCGTCCTTGGGCTTGAGTTCGTAGCTGATGTCGGCCGCCGCGAAGGCCTCGACCGTGAGGCGCTCGGCCCGCTCCCACAGCGCGGGGTCGCCGATCGCCTTGTCCGGCTTCGTGGCGAACGTGAAGCGCGGCTCCAGGCCGAACCAGCCATAGGCCTCCCGGACCTCGCCCAGGAGGGCCTGGATCTCGTCTGTCAGCTGGTCGGCACGGACGTACAGGTGGGCGTCGTCCTGGATGAACTGGCGGACCCGGGTGAGCCCCGACAGCGTCCCGGAGCGCTCGTTGCGGTGCAGCCGTCCGAACTCGCTGTAGCGCAGCGGCAGGTCGCGGTACGAGCGCAGGTGCGAGCGGTAGATGAACGTCGACTCGGGGCAGTTCATCGGCTTGAGGCTGAACGTCTGGTTCTCCGACTCGACGAGGAACATGTTGTCGCGGTAGAGCTCCCAGTGGCCCGACTGGCGCCACAGCCGCTCTGAGACGACGATCGGGGTCGAGACCTCCTGGTAGCCGCGCCTGCCCTGGAGCTCGCGCATCGCGTCCTCGAGCGCCCGCCAGATGACCTGGCCCTTCGGATGCCAGAACGCCGAGCCCGGCGAGACGTCGTGGAAGCTGAACAGGTCGAGCTGGACGCCGAGCCGGCGATGGTCGCGCTTCTTCGCCTCGGCGCGGCGCCACAGGAACTGGTCAAGATCATCCTGGGACTGCCAGACCGTGCCGTAGATCCGCTGGAGCATCGGCCGCTTCTCGTCGCCGCGCCAGTACGCGCCGGCGACCGAGAGCAGCTTGAAGGGCCCGATCCTGCCGGTCGATGCGACGTGCGGCCCGCGGCACAGGTCGCTGAACTGGCCGTGCTCGTAGAACGAGACGGCAGGGCGCGGCTCGCCCGCGGCCTCGGCGGCCGTCTCGAGATTGTCCAGGATCTCCGCCTTGTAGCTCTGGCCCTGGCCCTCGACGACCGCCCGCGCGTCGTCGAATGGCACCTCGCGCCTCACGAACGGGTGGTCGGCCGCGACGCTCGCGCGCATCCGGCCCTCGATCGCCTCAAGGTCGTCCGGCGTCAACGCTCGAGGCAGGTCAAAGTCGTAGTAGAAGGCATCGGCGATCGCGGGCCCGATGCCGAGCTTTGCACCCGGGAACAGGTCGAGCACGGCCTCGGCCATGACGTGCGCCGCCGAATGGCGCATCGCGTCGAGCTCGTCGTGGGCGCCCGCGTCGAGCAGCTCGTCGACCGAGCCGCGCTCGGGCGCCAGCAGGCCCTCGTCCTCGGGCTCCTCGCCCGGTCCTGTCACCTCGTCCTCGGCCATGCCATAACCTCCGGAGAATCGAAACGACCCCTCGTCCCGACAGGACGAGAGGTCGATGGTTCGAACTCCCGCGGTTCCACCCGCCTTCACGGTTCGTGACGTGCTCGCCGTCACGGGCCGTGCGCTCGTGCCGCGCTAACGGGCGGACCCGGGCCGGTTCGCCGGCCGCTCACGGGCGGTGCGGCTTCGGGGGCTCGACCGCCGGGCTTCCAGCCGTGGCCCGGCTCTCTGACGATCTCACCGCCCGACCGCGTATCCCGATCGGTGCGTTGGCGGCACTATAGCCGACCGGGGCGCTCGATCGAGCCGTCGGGTGGTTGCCCGGTGGGGCATGCTTGCTCCGATGCAGGCATCGGCCGATCCAACTCGCCCACGCCGGATCCTGGCGATCGACGGCGGCGGCATGCGCGGCCTGATCCCGGCGGTCGCGTTAGCCGCGCTGGAGCGGACGACCGGGCGGCCCGTGCGCGAGGAGTTCGACTTCCTGGCCGGCACGTCAACCGGGGCCGTCATCGCCGGCGGGCTCGCGTCCGGTATCCCGGCCGAGCGGATCGTCGGCCTCTACCGGCGTCGGGGGCCCGAGCTGTTCCGCCGGACGCCCGTCCTGAGCCAGCTACGGCGCGTTGTGACCGGCCAGCTGTACGACGTGCGGCGGCTCAACGCGATCCTCGGCGAGGAGCTCGGCGAGCTCGCCGGCTGGCGCGTCAACGACGTCCCGGGCGACATCATGGTCACCGCCGTCGGGCTTGACGACGGTCACCCCTGGTACTTCGTCAAGGACCGGCCGGGCGAGAACGCCTGTCGGACCGGCTCGCTGCCACTCGTCGACTGCGTGACGGCCTCCGCGGCCGCCCCGACCTACTTCGGGCCGTGGCCCGTCGACGGCATCGGGCTCCTGGTCGACGGCGGCGCCGGGGTGGCCGGCAATCCCGTCTACCAGGCCTGCGTCGAGGCCTTCGAGTACACCCACGCGTACCGGCCAGCCGAGACCGTCGTGGTCTCACTCGGCACCGGCCGCTTCCTCGATCGCCGACGCCCGACGTGGCTGTGGCCGTGGGTCGAATGGGTGATCTCCGAGCTCTTCCGCTCGCCCGGCGAGCAGCAAACCGAGCTCGTCGCGCGCCACTACACCGCGGCGCCCTTCTACCGCATCGACGTCCGGCTGCCGCGGGGCATCCCGCTCGACGCAACCGGCCGCGACCTCGATGAGCTGCTGTCGATCGCTTCCGAGCTCGCCGGCCAGATCGACTGGCCGGCGATCCTCGACGGTCGCGGGGCCTCGTTCAGGAGGGCTCGGGAGTAGTCGTCCCGGCGGTAGAGGCGGCCCCCGCAGCGGAGCGAGGCTGCTCCTGCCTCGGGCGACCGAAGACCGAGGCGATCATCTTCTGCACGACGCCTCGCGGACCGCCGTAGACGCGGATCACGTCGGCCGAGAGCAGGCCGATCAAGACCACCTCCACGGCCTTCGTCGCCCAGCCCAGGGTCGAGTACGGGCCGATGACGATGTACCCGACGATCGTCGTCGCCGCGTAGCCCATGAGCGCGAGCCTGGGGGCCCAGTCAAAGCGCTCGACGAGCGGGTGCGGCTTCAGGTAGCCGACGACGATCAGGACCGCGAGACCCAGGTAGCCCAGCCCGTTGAGGAGGAAGAGCAGGCCGCCCAGGCTGAGATGGACGCTGGCCGTCACGAGCGTGAGCAGGACGATCGCGCTGGTCAGGGCGAGCCCGACACCGCGGGCCTGTAACAGCGATCTCATGTCCATCCTCCGATGAGCTAGCGGTTGCGGTGAGCGTCATCGAGCCTCGTGGAGCCCGCGTCCCGGGGGCAAGTGTCCGGTGACCCCCGCCGGGCGGGAAGCGCCTGGGCAGGGGCGTCCCGCCGACTCGGGACGATCTCCCCGGGACGGGGCAGGATCCTGCGGTCGCCGATCGCGGCGACGGTCGCCGCAGCGGGGGAGTCGACATCCCGTCCGAGTT
>DATHRO010000033.1:0-2931 GCA_035465135.1 Candidatus Deferrimicrobiaceae bacterium | reverse complement strand
TGACCGGCCAGGCAGACCAGTACCCGCACCAGCTGTCAGGCGGCGAGCAGCAACGGACGGCGATCGCGCGCGCGCTCGTCCACGACCCGCGGATCGTCATCGCCGACGAGCCGACCGGCAACCTCGATCCGCTCATCAGCTGGGAGATCCTGCAGCTGCTGCTGCGGATCAACGAGCTCGGGGTCACGGTCCTGATGGCGACCCACGACGCCGATATCGTCACCGCGTTGCGCCGCAGGGTCGTCGCGCTCGAGGATGGCCACGTCATCCGCGACGAGGTCGGGGGCGGCTACCACCGTGCCGGCTGAGGACGGCGGTCGTTGATCGGGTTCCTGCTGTTCAGCATCTCGCGCGCCTGGCAGGGCTTCTGGCGCAACGCCGCGATGAGCCTCGCCGCGACGGCGACGATGACGCTGATGCTGCTGCTCCTCGCCGGATTCTGGATCATCCAGACCGGGCTGCTGGCGAGCATCCAGTTCGTCGAGCAGCGGGTCGAGGTCGTCGCGGATCTGTACGACGGCACCACGACCCGGCAGGTCAACGCGATCACGGCCCGGCTCCACGAGCTGCCGGGCGTGCGCGAGGTCGTGTACGTCTCGAAGGAGGAGGCACTCCAGCGGTACCGCGAGCAGCGCGAGGCGCAGGGCCAGGAGGACCTCACGCCGTACCTCGACAGCAACCCGTTGCCGGCGAGCCTGGAGGTGAGCCTCCGGGAGGCGTCCGACTACCAGGCCGTGACCGAGATGCTGACGCTCGAGCAGCGGGTCGAGAAGGTCAAGAACATCGCCGATACCGCGGAGCGGCTCACGACGCTCACGAACGTCCTGTCGACGGCCGGTGTCGGGCTGCTGCTCGTGATCGCCTCGATCGTCCTGTTCATCGTCATCAACACGATCCGACTGGCCGTTCTCGGCCGGGCCGAGGAGATCGAGGTCATGCGCCTCGTCGGGGCGTCGGATGCCTTCATTCGCTGGCCGTTCGTGTTCGAGGGCGCGATGGTCGGCCTCGCCGGGGCGGTCATCGCGCTGGCTGTCCTGGTCGGCACCGCCGACCCGCTGTCGCGCTTCATGTTCGACTTCTTCGAGATCCTGCCGATTCAGCTCGGCTCGATCTCGCGTGACGTCACGCTGCTCGTCGTCGGGGCCGGGACCGGCCTCGGCGTCGTCGGCGCGTGGGTCTCGGTTCGGACGTACCTGATCCGCTAGGTCGCGAGCGCCGGCGCCGGCCGGGAACCGGTAGCGGGCACGGGAGCGTCCGGCGAGAGCGATGTAGGCTTGCGGCCCCGCGCCCCTGAACTGCCGAGAGGACCGCTTCGACCGATGCACCCCGACGATCCGCGCGCTCCGGGCGGCGACGCCGCCAACGTCTACCACACGCCGCCGACGCCGGTCACCGTGATCGAGGCGTCGGGGCGCCGCGGCAACCCGGCCTTCGTCGTGGCATTGGTCCTCGTCGCCGTCCTCGCCGGTGGCGCGCTGTTCGTGTCCGGCTACAGCGTCGGGCGCAACCAGTCGCTGGCGCCCGGAACGCCGGCGGGCGAGATCGATGCCTGGCAGCCGTTCTGGAACGTCTACTCGGCGATCGTCAACCGCTACCCGCTCGAGGACGTCGACCGCAGGACGCTCATCGAGGGCGCCATCCGGGGCCTCGTCGACGCCGTCGGCGACCCGTACTCCGCGTACCTGAGCCCCGACGACTTCAACGACACGATCAGGGACATCACGGGCGAGTTCGAGGGCATCGGCGCCGAGATCGGCACGGTCGACGGCCAGGGCGACAGCGCAGACTGCGGGACCTTCGGGCCGGACTGCCAGCTCGTCGTCATCGCCCCGCTGGAAGGCTCGCCGGCCGAAGGCGCCGGCCTTCGGCCGGGCGACGTGATCCTGGCGGTCGACGGCTCGACGCTCGAGGGGCTCAGCCCCGACGAGGCTCGCAATCGGATCCGTGGCGACGCCGGGACCGAGGTCGTGCTCCGGATCCGGCGCTACGATCCGCCGGCCGGCGGCCCGCGGGCGGCCGACCAGACACCGGCGCCAAGCGGCCTGCCGGACGGCTCGCCGCGGCCGCCGCGGGTCGTGGTCGACGAGTTCGACGTCACGATCGTTCGGGCAAAGGTGCAGCGGCGCGAGGTCACCTCGCGCGAGCTCGCGGGCGGGACCGTCGGCTACGTCCGGCTGGCCGGCTTCTCCGATGCCGGCGCGGACGCCTTCGAGGCCGCGGTGAAGGCCCACGTGGAGCGAGGGGTCACGAAGCTGGTCGTCGACCTGCGCGGCAATCCCGGCGGCTTCCTGACCGACGCGCGGCGGGTCGCCAGCGTATTCATCGAGTCGGGGCCCGTGTACTGGCAGGAGGACGCGGCCGGCGTCCAGACCCCGTCCGACGCGATCGGGGGCGGCGCCGCGACGGACCCCGCGATCGAGGTCGTGCTGCTGATCGATCGCGGCTCCGCGTCGGCCAGCGAGATCGTGGCCGGCGCCCTGCAGGATCGCGGACGCGCGACCCTCGTCGGCGAGACGTCGTTCGGGAAGGGCACCGTCCAGGAGTGGATCGGTCTCGAAGATCTCGGCGGCGTGCGGCTGACGGTCTGGAAATGGCTGACACCGAACAAGCGCTGGATCCACCACGTCGGCGTGAGCCCGGACGTCCCGGTCGAGGTCCCGGCCGACACGCCGCCGGGCGTGGACCCGGTGCTCGACCGTGCCCTCGAGATCCTCGGGACGCCGTCAGCCAACCTGCGATCGCTGCTGCCGGCGGCCTGAACGTCGCCGCCCGCCCGGCGCGCTTGCGCCGATCGACGATCTCGGATAGCGTTCCGCGCGAACGAAAGGAGGTGATGTGCAGTGTCAGAACACAGTCGCTGCACCACCTCGCAGGAGATGGCCGTCTAACCGGTCACGACTGCGGGTGGTCTGCCGCAAGCGAACGCCGGCC
>DATHRO010000032.1:0-12089 GCA_035465135.1 Candidatus Deferrimicrobiaceae bacterium | reverse complement strand
TCATCTCGGAGCTGGCCGACGAGACCTACCACGCGCGGATCCACCTCGATCGCGACGGCCAGGAGGTCGAGGTCGACGCCCGCCCGTCCGACGCGCTGGCGCTGGCCGTCCGGGTCGAGGTCCCGATCTTCGCCGCCGAGGAGGTGCTCGCACAGGCGGCGCTGGGCATGGACCCCGACGCCGGCGACGAGGCGGACGAGGAAGCCGGCGAGTCGGGCCGTCGCGTCCCGCTCGAGTCCGTCGGCGGCGAGACGAGCGACCCCCGGCTAGATATGTTCCGTGACTTCGTGAACTCGCTGGATCTCGATCCCGGGGCCGGCGGCGAGAGCGGCGGGCGCCGCAGCTAGCCCAGGATCGGAGAGCCGCGCCCGAGCGCCCGTTTGGGCGTCGCCCAGAGCCGCAGCCGCAGCGACCAGAAGTCGCGAACCGCGCGCAGGATCACCTGCGGCCTGGCGCCGGTCGGGCGACCGGCGGTCCGCGGATGGTGGGGCACGCCGACCTCCTCGATCCGCCGCCCCCGGGCGTCCAGCTTGATCAGCAGCTCGGCCGAGAAGAAGGCGCCGCCGGATTCAACGTTGACGCCCTCGAGGGCCGCGCGTCGGAACAGCTTGCAGGCGCAATCCACGTCCCTGACGCGCAGCCCGAAGAAGATCCGGTTGGCGAGCCGGTAGAGGCTGGCGTAGACGGTTCGGACGAGCGGGTCGGCGCGCTTGATCCGGAAGCCCGCGACGAGGTCCGGCGGCCAGGTCGGATCGGCGGGCGCCAGCATCCGGTCGACCAGCCGCCGCAGGTCGGCCACGCGGAACTGGCGATCGCCGTCGGTGAACGCGAGGTACGCCAGCCGCCCGGCGGCGAAGCCGGATCGCAGAGCGGCCCCGTAGCCGAGGTTCGTCTCATGGTGAACCGCGTGGACCTCGGGGTGGGCCGCGGCGAGATCGTCGGCGATGGCCGCGGTCTCGTCCGTCGAGCCGTCGTTCACGACGATGATCTCGAAGCGCTCGGCCAGCGCCGGCAGAGCGGCGAGCGCCTCCTCGACCAGGCCCCGGACGTTGGCCGCCTCGTTATGGGCCGGGAAGAAGTACGACAGCTCGGGCAGCCGGCCGGCACTGGGTCCGGGCGCGGCCTGGTGATGCGTCATGGGGTGTCTCCGAGGCGTCCATCAACCTGCCACACGGTGGTGTTGCCGCTCCCGGCCAGGCGCGTCATCGCGAAGCGGTCGGTCAGCTCGGGCAGGTCCCGCTCCAGGCGGATGACAAGAACCGGCCGCTGGCCGAGGTAGCGGTCGATGACGTCGGGCGCGCGGCCCAGGTCGAGGTCGAGCATGGTGCGATCATCAACCACGAACACGTCGGTCCGCTGGCCGAGCACGTGCTGGCTGTACCACAGCGGCGTAGAGGTGCTCCACCAGCTGACGAGCACGGCGTCGCGAGGCACGACCGGCAGGGCCTCGGCGAGCCACTCGCTGGCCCCGGTGGCGGTGGAGCGATCGGCCCCCTCGCGACGCGGCTCCAGGTCAGCCACGCTCGGCACGAGCAGCAGCCCGCCGACGACGGTTGCCGCGACAACCCCGACGCGCTCCCAGCGACCGCCCGGCAAGGCCGCCGAAGGTCGGTTCGTGGTCCCGGTTGACAGGCGAGCGAACGGACCGCGGAACCGTCCGTCGTCGTCGACCAGGGCCGTCGCCACGAGGTTCGCGACCTCGGCGCCAAGGATGCCCAGCCATGACCAGACCCACAGCACCGGCCCGAGGTAGTAGCGCTCGATGTCGGCGTTCGAGTAGGAGGTGTTGAACAGCACGGTCACGACCATCGCCACGCCGGACAGGAGGGTGTAGGCCGGGGCCCGCCGGGCAGCCACGAGCAGCGCCGGCGGGACGAGCAGGACGAGCGGGCCGAGCTGCTGGCTCGCGAGCGTCACGAGTTCGTCGAGCTTCGCCGGCAGATTGGCGAGCGGATCGCCGAGCGAGCCCTGGAACTGCTGCGCCAGCGCGATGTACCAGAAGCCATCCCACGTGTCCGGATGGCCATAGACGAGCGGCGCGGGCACGAGGCCGGCTCGGACCGGCAGCTCGAGGTAGACCAGGGCCAGCGTACCGAAAGCGACCGCCAGGCAGGCGGCCACAAACCGCGGGCGCCGCACCAACCCCGGCTCGACGACCAGCACGAACAGCCCGATCGCCGGCGCCAGCAGGAGCGTCAGCGAGTGGTTGCCGGCCGACAAACCGAACAGGGCAGCGGCGAGCAGCAGCCTCCGGTCCCCCGCGGCCGGCTCGAGCTCGTCGCGGTCCTGCTGCCAGCGGACGAGCACGAGCGCGAGCAGCGCCACGAAGGCGAGGTGCAGTGGATGGGGATCGGCCCGCGTGGCGTTGAGCCACACGACCGGCGTCAGCGCCAGCCCGAGCCCGGCCGCGAGCGCAATTGGCAGCCAGCCGGTCAACCGCCGCACGAGGGCCATCGTGGCGACGGCGGCGACTCCGGTGAACAACAGCGACAGGACCGTGACGCGGTACGCGGGCTCGCCGAGGGGGGTCAGGGCGACGTTCCCGAGGAAGCCGAGGATGACGTATGTCGGGTAGCCCGGCGAGTGGGCCGTCCCGAGGATCGGCAGGACCGTCTGGAACTCGCCCGTGTCCCAGAACCCGACGCCGGGCATGAGGCCGGCCCAGGCGTTGGCGACGACGACGGCAAACAGGGCGACGCCCGGCAGGCCGCGTCCGGCCGCATCGATCAGCCTCGTCCGCATCGGGCTCGCCTGACCGGCGATGTCGGCGACCATGGCCTCCGCGGCAGCCTCCGCTCGACTCACCATCCGAGGATGTTGCCCCAGATCACGCCCCACAGGTTGACCGCGACCGACGCGCCGATGAGCCACAGCCCGGCCAGTCCGACGCCGCCGCGGCGGGCCATGCCCAGGCCGACGAGCAGGGCCGCGAGCACCGCGAAGTCGTTGCTGAAGCGGTAGCCGAACTGGACCCAGCCCTGGCTGAAGTGCATGAGGTTGACGAGCGCGACCGCGAGGACCGCGAGCCACGCTCCGGCGACGAGGCGCGAGCGCCGCCGGAGCAGCGCCGGCAGGGCCAGCAGGTAGGCCGGGCTCGTGAGCAGGACGCTCATGCCGATCGCGCGCGGGATCGCGATCGGGCAGGTTCGGTCGAACAGGCTCCGGGAATCTCCGGGCTCGGCGCAGGCAGGGTCGTCAGTGTCGCCGAACGGGCCGGGCCGTTGCTCGGGCAGGATCGCCGGCGCGGACAGAAGCATGATCCCGACGTTCTGGGGCAGGTAGCGCGGGTCCTCGATGCCCCAGTCGGGGTGGTAGCCGAGCGCGGCGTAACCCTGTGCCTCTCGCTGGTACTGATACTCGTAACCCGGATGGAAAAGGTGGCCGGTCGTGGCCACGTTGTAGGCCAGGAGCAGCCCGACCGGGATGACCGCCCCGAGCCCCGCCGAGAAGGACCGCCGGGTCCACGAGCCGCCGCCGCCGACGAGCATGAAGAACGGCGCGGCGAAGGCAACGGTCAGACGGGCCGTGCAGGCCAGCCCGAACAGCAGCCCGGCGAGGAGCTGGCGACGATCGACGAGCTCGAGCGGCCGCCGGAGCGCGGTCGCGAGATCACCCGCGAGCCGCGCCGGCTCGGGCGCCTGGTCCACCGGGTCGTCGGCGGACGGGTCGGCCCGCAACGCGATCCCGACCGCGAGGAGGGTCAGATCGACGGCCACGACGTGGGCGAAGAACCACGTCGTGCCGAGCTGGGCGGCGTACCAGAACACCGTCCCGAAGCCGAAGAAGACGGTCGTCGCGAGGCGGATCGGCCGAGACACCGGCAGACCCCCGAAAGCCCACCAGGCGAGACCCAGGCCGAGGGTGCCGCCGAGGACGGAGACCGCCCGGATGTCCGTCGCCAGGCCCCACAGCGCGACGAACGGCAGCAGCGCGACCGCCGGCAACGGTGGGAAGGGCAGCAGCGCGCCGGCCGCCTCCGGATCGCCCGTGAGCTCCCGCAGCGGGTAGACGTCCTGCATCCAGTCATTGCCGCGGGGAAAGCCGCCCATGTCGACCGGCCAATCGATCACCGCGGTGCCGTGGAGAAAGGCCTGGGCCTGCCAGACGAAATGGTTGTAGATGCGGTCGTGACCGGGCAGCCAGAAGGCTGCCAACGCAAGGCCGACGAGCGCCGCGCCGATGGCGGCTGCGGGCAGCCGTTCCAGCCACGCGACGACGAGTTCCGAGGGCCGGGAGCCCGCGGCGCCCTGTGCTACCCTCCCAGCCACCTCACCGCTCGCAGGAGAACGTTCGCGTCTTGACAGGTCCCGCAGTCGGAGGGCCCGACCCGGGCAGGGGGGCTCCGTCGCGGACCGAGGCGACGGACGCCATGCGGGGCATCCTCATCCTCCTGGCCGTGGGGCTCGCCCTGCGGCTCATCATCGCATACCTCCTGCCGGGCTCCGGCTTCCGGGTCGACATCGCCTCGTTCGCGGCCTGGGCCAACAACCTCGCGGACGAGGGACTCTACGGCTTCTACGAACGGCCGTTCTTCCACGACTACACGCCCGGCTACCTGTACGTCCTGTGGGCGATCGGCACGGTCGCGAACGTCCTCGGCATGGCCGGACCCGGCGACCTGATCAAGATCCCGCCGATCCTGGCGGACGTCGCCGTCGGCTACCTCGTGTGGTCGATGGCCCGCGAGCTCGGGGCGGGGGAGCGGGCGGCCCGGGTCGGGGCGTTCCTCGTCGTCGTCAATCCCATCACCTGGATCGACAGCACGATCTGGGGCCAGGTCGACTCGGTGGGCCTGATCCCGCTGCTCCTCGCGGTTCGGGAGCTGTGGCGCGACCGGCCGGAGCGAGCCGCGATCCTGGCGATGCTGGCGGCGCTCATCAAGCCCCAGCTCGGGATCCTCATCCCGATCGTCGCGGTCGTCACGATCCGTCGGGCCCTGCAGCCACGCGGCGCGTACGGTGAGGACGATCCCGACCCGGCGGCCTACCCGCGAACGGGTCTCGAGGCCCGCTTCCGCGGCCCGATTCGGATCCTGACCACGGGCGCGGCCGGGTTCCTGACCGCGATCCTCCTGTCACTGCCGTTCGGCCTGGGCATCCCGGGGCTGGTCAACCAGGTCTTCGCGACCGCCGCCGGCTATCCGTACCTCTCGGTCAATGCCTACAACCCGTGGGCGCTCGTGAGCCAGTCCCGACCCGACGGCGGCGTCGACGGGATCGCCGCCAACCGGCAGTGGGTCTGCGATTCGACGGCCGTGCCCCGCGAGGCGTTCGACATCGAGCTCGGGGACTTCGTGCTGTGGCACGTCCCGGCGACGCCGCCTGACGCGCGCTGCGTCGGCGACCCGGGCGTGATGATCGGCGCGCTGCCGGCCGTCGCCGTCGGGGCCCTGCTGATGCTGGCCGCGATCGCGATCGTCGCGGCCGTCGTGTGGCGTCGGCCCAACCGCCGGACGATCCTGGTCGGCCTGGCGGTGCTGGCGCTTGCCTTCTTCGTCCTGCCGACGCGCGTCCACGAGCGGTACCTGTTCCCGCTGGTCGCGATCGCGGCGATCCTGGCCGGGGCCTCGCTGCGCTGGCGGCTCGCCTACGTCGTCGCGAGCGTGGGCGTCTTCGCCAACATGTACGCGGTCCTGACAACGCTCTACACGGACAACCCGGGCATCCGCGACTGGCTGGGCATCGGGCCGACCCTGACCTCGTACTGGGGCGTGGCCGCCGCCGCGGCGACGGTCACGGCAGTCTTCGCGTGGGCCGTCGCCCAGCTTCGGCCCGACGCCGATGAGCGGCTGGCGGACGAGATCGCCGCGACCGCGGACGTGCCGCTGCCGGCGGACGTGCCGCTGCCGTCGGACGAACCGTTCGAACTCGAACCCGCCGAGCTGCGGCCCGGCTGGAGCGCGGCGCCGGCCGGGCCGACTGCTGCCGGGGCAGCGCCGGCCGCCCCGACCCCGGCGCCGGGGCTGGTCCCGGTGTGGGATGACGGCAACGGCGCGCGGGGCGAGGGACCATGGGCCTGGCTGGTGACCCGCTTCCGCGATCGGCCCGTCCGAGCCGACCGCAGTGCGGCCCTCGCCGGCGAACGCGGTGGACGCCTCGACAAGCTGGACCTCTGGGTCCTCGCGCTGCTTGCGATCGCCCTCCTCAGCGTGCGGCTGTGGCGGTTGCCCGAGCCGTACCAGATGCACTTCGACGAGGTCTATCACCCGCGCACGGCGACCGAGTTCCTCCAGGACTGGCGCTACGGCATCTCCCACAACATCTACGAGTGGACGCACCCGCACCTCGCCAAGTACGCGATGGCCCTCGGGATCGTGGCCTTTGCCGACGACCGGGTGACCGCCACGAGCAGGCTCTCCGCGACCGTCGTCGACGCCGCGATCGAGCCGCGACGTGACGACTCGCTGGCCGGGGCGCCGATCGAGGGCGACAGGCTGTGGATAGCCACCGGGAGCGGCGCGGTCGGCTACGACCTGCGCACCCGAGAGCTGACCGCGACCGCGGATTGGCCGGGGGTCGTGGCCGTGGCGATCCAGCGGCCCGCCCAGCGGCTGTACGCGGCGACCCGCAGCGGCGACATCCTCGAGGCCGACCTTGGCCCGCTGGACGAAGTGCGCGGGCAGGGTGTCGGACCCCTCGGCCTGCACGACTACCTGGCCCTCGGCGAGCCGATCGAGCGGCTCTACATCACCAACGACGGCAGCCGCTTGGCGGCTGTTCTCGCGACGAGCGCGACCCCGGAGCTGCAGACGGTCGTCACGATTGACGTCGGTGCGGCTGAAGAGATCGGCCGGGTCGAGCTCCGCGGCGCGGGCCAGCTGGCCGAGGGCGGCCAGGGCCGGATCGCGGTCGCCACCGACGAGGGCCTGGCGCTCATCGATCCCGAGACCGGCCAGCTCGCCGACCTCGTCGACGTTGGCGGCCCAGCGACCGGCGCGGTCCGCGTCACCGGCATTACCGACGACCCGATCTACGTGCCGTACTCGACGGCCGAGGGTCCCCGGGTGGCCGTCGTCATCGCCAAGTCGGACGAGGCGCCCCGGATCAGCACGACGCTGCCGCTGCCGGGCGTGCGTGCGGGCCGAGCGTTCGTCGACGAGGCCAGCCGGATGGTCCATGTCGAGGGCGCGCGGCCAGGCGATCCGGCCACGACGACGGTCTACGTCATCGAGCCACACGGCAACGCTGTCTACGCCGACGCGGCGCTGCCGTTCGAACCGGTCGCGATCGTCATGGACGACAACGAGCGCTACCCGTCGAGCGACCGCCAGGCGCTTCTGGCCCTCGGCGCGGGCGGCGAGGTAGCCGCGGTTCCGATTGGCCGGCACGCGTTCGCGTGGCGCCTGCCGGGCGTCATCGCCGGGATCCTGATGGCGCTGTGCCTGTACGTCCTGGCGCGGCTGCTGTTCCGGCGTCGCAGCGTGGCCGTCTTCGTCGGCCTGCTGGCCCTCGTCGACGGGATGCTGTTCGCGCAGAGCCGCATCGGGATGAACGACTCGTACGTCGGGCTCGGGATCGTGGCGGCCTACATGGTCTTCGCCGGGCTGTGGCTCCGGCCGCCACGAGGCGGCCGCGGCTGGTTGGCCTTCGGGCTGGGCATGCTCGTCGTCGGGCTGCTGCTCGGGCTGGCACTCGCCGCGAAGTGGGTCGCGGCCTATGCCATCGGCGGCCTCGGCATCCTGGCCCTGTCGCGCAGCGCGCTGGGCAGGCTCCTCGCGATCCTCGGGATGATCGTCGCGACCACCGCCCTCGGGTACCTGGCGATCTCGGTCCCGCCGGGGGAGAGCGGCGGCAACTACCTGTTCCTGGCGATCATGGTCGCACTGACCCTCGCCGGCGTCGTCGCCAACGTGACCCACCCGATCGCGTGGACCCTCGAGGAGCAGCGCTTTGCCACCTTCGCCGCGCCGGTCGCGGGCGGCCTGGCGCTGCTCCTCGGCGCCGTCCGCGGGGACCCGCTCGCAGCCATCGTCGTCGGACCGCTGGCGGTCAGCCCGCTGGAGCTCGCCATCGCCGGGCTCGTGCTCGGCGCGGCAGTCCACACGACCTTCGTCATCGCGGGCCGCATCGGCTTCGGCCCGCTCGCGCCGGCTCCAGCGCTCGACGAGCCGGGTGCGATTCTCGATCCGCCGGCTCCCGCCCCCGAAGGCTGGCTCCGTCTCGGCTCGGGCTTCGGACTGCCGGCCGTCTGGCTCGCGATCTGCGTGGTGGCGATCCCGCTCGCGGTCTATGTGGCGTTCTACATCCCGTGGGCGTTCGTCGAGAACCACCAGCTCGTCGAGGGCTGGCCGGTCGGGCACACCGGCCAGACGCTCGTCGACCTGACCCGGGACATGTACAACTACCACAACCGCCTGAGCTCGGCCCACCCCGCTTCGTCGCCGTGGTGGGCCTGGCCGTTCGACCTCAAGCCGGTGTGGTTCTACCAGGAGAGCTTCGCCGGCCGGACAGCCGCCGCGATTTACGACGCCGGCAACCTCGTGGCCTGGTGGCTGGCCGTCCCGGCCATGGCCTTCGCGGCCTGGCAGGCCTTCGCGCGTCGCAGCCCGGCCCTGGCGCTGGTCGCGATCGCCTTCGCATTCCAGTGGCTCGCCTGGGCGCGGATCGACCGGGCCGCGTTCCAGTACCACTACTACACGGCGCTGCCGTTCCTGTTCCTGGCCCTTGCGTACTTCCTCGCCGAGCTGTGGCACGGACCTTCGCGCCGCACCTGGATGCTCGCTCGCATCGCGGCGGGCGTCGCGGTGCTCGGGCCGTTCCTGATGTGGCTGTTCCATCGGCCGCTGTGCGCGATCGTTCGGGTGACCGACGTCAACCCGGGCTCGCAGGCCTGTCCGACGGTCATCCCCGAGGTCCCCGTGGCGCCGGGCGCCCTGGCCCTCGCGGTGGTCCTCGGGATCGGCGTCCTGCTGCTGCTGCGCGAGCTGCTGACCCTTGCCGACGAGGCCGAGGCGGCGTCGCTCGAGGGCGGCGGAGCGCTGGCGTCACCGGCCGTCCGGGCCCGGCTCCGGACGACCGTCCTGATCGGCGCCGGCGTCGTCACCGCTGTCGCGTTCGTGACGAACGTCCTTCGCGGCGGCGAGCTCGTCAGGCTGACGAGCGTCCCGGTGGAACCGATCGCGCTGGTGGTCGTGCTGGCCCTGTCACCCGTCGCAGCCTATGTCGTGACGGCGCGTGATTCGAGGCGCTTCGCCGTCGGGGCGGTGCTGGCGATGGTGTTCTGGTTCGTGCTCTGGTACCCGAACATCAGCGCGCTGCCGCTGCCGTCGAACCTCCACATCGTGTACCAGGGCCTGCTGCCGACCTACCTGTACTTCTTCCAGTTCCCGGTCAGCACCCTCGACCGGTCGGTCGACGCGCCGGCACTGTTCGATCTGGGCCCGGCGATCATGCTCCTTGCGATCGGCTTCACGGCGCTCGTCGTCGGCTATTCGACCTGGTCGTGGCGGATCGCGCTCGCGGAGCGCCGCCGAGAGCGTCGCGGCGCGCCGCCGGCCCTGACGGTCGGACCCGACTAGCGGCTCGCTCGCGCAAGCGCCCGCGCGTCAGGCGGCTGGGGCCGCCAGCCGCGGGTCGGCCGGCACCTCGGCCCGGAAGCCGGGCGGCAGCTGGCCCTGGGCGTCGAGGCGTCGGATCACGAAGCCGTAGTAGTCCTCGACCTTGGCCGTCACCCGCTCCCAGGAGAACTCCTCGGCCCGCTCGAGCCCGGAGCTGGACATCGCCGCCCGGAGCTCGTCGTCGGACAGCAGGCCGGCGAGGGCCGCCGCGAGCGCCTTCGGCTGGTGCGGCGGCACGAGCAGGCCCTCGCGCCCGCGACGGACGACGCCCTTGTAGCCATGGATGTCGCTGCACACGATGGCGGTCCCGGCGGCCATCGCCTCCAGGAGCACGATCCCGAACGACTCCCGGCCGGTCGCCGGAGAGCAGTACACGTCGGCCGTCTTGAACAGCGCGTCCCGCTCCTCGTCGCTGACGCGGCCCAGGAACTCGACACCGCCCAGTCGCCGCGTCTGCAGGTAGCGCCGGGCTTCCTTGGCCTGCGGGCCGCCGCCGACGACGAGGAGCCGGCAGCTGCAGCCCGTGCGGCGAAGGATGCGGTAGGCCTTGAGGAGATCGAGCAGGCCCTTGCGCGGCTCGAAGCGGCCGACGAACAGGATGTTCTTCGTGCCGTCCTGCCAGCGGGCGATCGGGACGGCCCGCGCGAATCGCGCCGTGTCGACGCCGTTCGGGATGACCTTGTAGTCGCCCGGGAAGTAGCGGTCGATGAAGTGCCGCGCGGCGGCCGAGACCGCGATCCGGCCGTGGAGCCTGCGGGCGTAGCCGCCCAAGACGCGCGACCCGAACTCGTACGCCGGCGAGAAGCCGCCGTAGGCGTGGAACGTCGCGACGTTCACGCTCGTCGACAGCCGCAGCGTGACGAGCGACAGGAACGGCACGAACGGCTCGTGGAAGTGGAGCAGGTCGAACTGCTCGCGCTCGAGAACCTCGCGGACCTGCGACAGGTAGCGCGGCGAGACCGTGACGGTCCCGACCGAGCCGTTCGACGGGACGGAGATGCCCTTGCCGATCCGGATGACGTCGCCCTCCGAGGCGCGCTGGAGTCCGTGGCTGCTGGTGATGATCCGGACGTCGTGATCGCGCAGCCGGAGGTTGTCGTACAGGTAGCGGACGTGCTGGTTGACGCCGCCGGGCAGCGGGTAGACGTACGGCGTCACGAGCCCGATCTTCATGCCGAGCGAGCCTCCGAACCGCCCTTTCGCCGGCGGGCCACCATCGGTGCGTCGCTCGACGCGCCGGCCGCGGGGTAGCCGAGGTTGCGCCGCGAGCCGTCCCGCCGGAGGCGCCCGCCCAGCTCGGCCCGCGCGTCACGGCCGTACTTGCGCAGCTGCTTGCCGAAGGTGCCGATCTGGGCGCCCGGTGGATGGAACGACCCGTGATGGTGGGTCGAACGGGCGCGGATCGCGGCTCGCAGGTCCTCGGCCGAGCGACCCTGGAAGGTCGTGTAGCCGATCCCGATCGCGGCGAGCTCGTGGGCGTCCGAGTTGCCGAGCTTCGCAAGGCCGTGCTCCTCGGCGAACCGCACGACACGGCCGTGCCAGGGCCGGCCCAGCGTCGTCGGGTTGAAGGCCTCGATGCCGTCGGGCTGGAAGCGCTCGTCGTCGCCCAGCAGCCGCCGCAGGACGAAGCCCTGGGCGCATAGCGGGTACGGCACCAGCGGGTGGGCGGGCACCGCGATGCCGCCCTGGTCGTGGATCGCGGCGATCGTCGAGCGCAGCGACCGGAACGGCTTGACCCGCTCCTCGAGCCACAGTCCCAGCAGGTGCCCGCCAAGCGTCGTGACCTCCTCGCCGACGACGACCTCGAACGACAGGCCCTCGTCCTCGGCGATCCGCCGCGCCGCGACGGCGGCGTCGACGCGCTCGTGGTCGGTGATGGCGATGACGTCGAGATCGGTGTGGTGCTCGACGTGCTCGAGGATCTCGACGACACCGGCCGTGCCGTCGGAGGCCAGGGTGTGGAGGTGCAGGTCGGCACGTCCGAGTCGCTGGGTCACCCGACCGCCTCCGGCTCAACGTCCCCGCGGCGCGGGCTGCCCGCCTTCCGCGCCCGCCGCGCCGGGACGCCCTCGGCGAGGTCGTCCCAGATCGGATGGAACACCGCCAGCCACTGCTCCGGAGCCTCCGCAACGAACTCCTCGAAGGCCCGCGCCTCGACCTCGAGGTAGGCCTCGACCCGCGCTCGCCGGCTGGGCCCCTCCGGGATCGGCACGGTCCGACCACGGGCGTGGTTGCGGCCGTCGGCCGCCTCCCACGTCCCGAACACTCTGGGCACCACGTCCGTCTCGAGTGCCAGCAGCGCCGGGCCGGCCGGGAGCCTGGCGGGGTGACCGAAGAACGTCGTCTCGATCCCCCCGCCGCTGAGGTCGCGATCGGCCATCAGCCCGGTCGCCTCGCCGCGCCGCAGGGCCGCCGCGAGCTCCCGTCGCGCGCTCGCGACGTCGATCATGCGGACGCCCATCCGCTCGCGGGACGCGACCATGAAGGCCTGGATCTGCGGGTCGCCGACGACCTCGGTCGGCACGACGCCGCG
>DATHRO010000031.1:0-13938 GCA_035465135.1 Candidatus Deferrimicrobiaceae bacterium | reverse complement strand
TCGGCGCCCACGGCTCGACCTACGGCGGCAACCCGGTCGCCTGCGCTGCCGCGCTGGCCACCATCCCGCTGCTCGAGGGCGGGCTCGTCGAGAACGCCGCAGCCCGTGGCGCGCAGGCGCTGGCCGGGCTCGCGGAGATCGGCCGGGCGAACCACGAGGTCGTGACCGACGTTCGGGGCCGGGGCCTGATGCTGGGCATCGAGTTCGACTCGCCCGAGCGCGCCGAGGCGGTCCAGTGGGCGGCCTTCCAGCGCGGCCTGCTCGTCCTCGAGTGCGGCGTCAAGACCGTCAGGCTGTGCCCGCCGCTGATCGTGAGCGAGCCGGAGATGGCGACCGCGCTCCGGATCCTCGGTGAGGCCGTCGGCGCGGCTGCCAAGACGTGATCACGGGTCGAGTGGCCGCCGCGTAGCCGCGCGCGGACGGGGCTGCGGGATACTTGCGCGCGATGGCAGGCTCCAAGGTGGCCTCGATGCGGGACGCGATCGCGGCACTCGTTCGTGATGGCGACACCGTGGCGATCGAGGGCTTCACGCATCTCATCTCGTTCGCGGCCGGGCACGAGATCATCCGCCAGGGCCGGCGCGACCTGACGCTCGCCCGGATGACCCCGGACCTGATCTATGACCAGATGGTCGCGGCGGGTGTCGCCCGCAAGCTGGTCTTCAGCTGGCTCGGGAACCCGGGCGTCGGGGGCCTGGGCGGCATCCGGCGACGGATCGAGGCTGCGACCAGCGCGGTCGACGGCGCCGGCGGCCTGCTGCCGCGGCTCGAGATCGAGGAGTACAGCCACTTCGGGATGGTCGCCCGCTACACGGCGGGCGCCGCGAACCTGCCGTTCATGCCGCTCCGCAGCTACTTCGAGACCGACCTGCCCTCGGCGAACCCGCTGATCCGCGAGATCGCTTCGCCCTATGGCGACGGGATGGTCTACGCGGTCCCGCCACTGAAGCCGGACGTCGCGATCGTCCACGCCCAGCGCGCCGACGCCGCCGGCAACTCCCAGGTCTGGGGTCTCCTGGGCTGCCAGAAGGAGGCGGCCTTCGCGGCCGAGCGGGTCATCGTCGTCGTCGAGGAGCTGGCCGACGAGGCCGTCGTCCGGGCGGATCCCAACCGGACGATCATCCCGGGCCTGATCGTCGACGCCGTCGTCGTCGAGCCGTTCGGGGCCCATCCGTCGTACGTCCAGGGGGCCTATGACCGCGACAACCGCTTCTACCTGGAGTGGGACGCGATCACCAGGGACGAGGCGGCGCTGCAGCGCTGGCTCCGGGAGTGGGTTCACGACGTCGACGGCCGGGCCGCGTACGTCGAGAAGCTTGGGCCGGAGCGCGTCGCCGCGCTTCGCCCGTCAGGCAGCGCTCCATCGGGATCCGTGGACTACGGGGCCTACCGGTGAGCGACGTTTCGTTCAGCAAGAGCGAGATGATGATCGTTGCCGCCGCGCGCGAGCTGGCGGGTCAGCACGTCTGCTTCGTCGGTGTCGGCCTGCCGAACATCGCCGTCAACCTCGCGAAGCGGACGGTCGCACCGGACATGGAGCTGGTCTACGAGGCCGGCGTCTTCGGGGCCCGACCGGCCCGGCTGCCGCTCAGCATCGGCGACCCGACGATCGTCACGGGCGCGACCTCGGTCGTCAGCATGTACGAGCTGTTCAGCTTCTACCTCCAGGGCGGGCTGATCGACGTCGGCTTCCTCGGCGCGGCCCAGATCGACCGCTTCGGGAACATCAACACCACGGTCATCGGTCCGTACGACGCCCCAACGACCCGGTTGCCGGGCAGCGGCGGGGCCTGCGAGATCGCGATCAATGCCCGCCAGGTGTTCGTGATCATGCGCCAGTCCCCGCGATCGTTCGTCGAGCAGATCGACTTTCGGACCTCGCCTGGCAACCTCGGCGGGGCCGAGCAGGCCGAACGGATCCGGAGCGAGGGCGGCTGGCTGGGCCGGGGGCCCTCGGTCGTGGTCACCGACCTCGGGATCTGGCACTTCGACGAGAGCGGCGAGATGCGGCTCGACGCCATCCACCAGGGCGCGACGCTCGATGACATCCGGGCGACGGTCGGCTGGCAGCCGAAGGTCGCCGCCACGCTCGCGACGACGCCGGCGCCGAGCGCCGAGGAACTGCGTCTGATCCGCGAGGAGCTCGACCCGGCCGGCGCCTACACGCAGTGATGACCCGCGTCTCGTCGGCTGTCCTAGCGCCCCCGGACGACGAGCACAGGGCACAGGGCCCGCCGAACGACGAAGTCGGAGACGCTGCCCAGGAGCAGCCGACCGACCCCGCCGCGGCCGTGGCTGCCGACGACAATCAGGTCGACCTGCTCGCTCGCCGCGGCCTCGACGATCGCCTCGCCCGGGTCGCCCTCCCACACGAGGAACGTGACTCGCACGCCCTCGTGTCGGCCGCGGGTCACGAGTGCCTGGGCGGCCTCGAGACGAGCCGCCCTCAGCCGGTCGATCCGGGTCGCCCGGAGACCCGTGACCGGGTCGGTCGCGGGGTCGATGACGCTCACCACGACGAGCTGGGCCCCGAGGCTGCGGGCGAGGTCGAGCGCCTGGATCGAGGCGGCATCGGACGCGCCCGACAGGTCCGTGGCCAGCAGGATGCGGCGGATGCTGCCCCGTGGCTCGTGCGTCGGTGCGACGTCCGGCATTCGTTCGGCAACCATGTCAGGAGCGATTCGGCCCGAGGTCGTGCGCCATGGCGAGATGCTCGCCGTATCGTCTCAAAGGTCAAAGTGACAAGGGGCACGATCTGCGGGGCCATCGCGCCCGGGCCTCGCCGGACGGACGTCCCGCGCTAGGCTCTGTGCGATGAGCGCGAAGGCCCCGTCACGGCTGCCATCGCTCGAGGCCGATTCGCCCGTTCCGGTGTTCGGTCTTCTCGGCGCGCTCGAAGCCTGGCTTCGACGGCCCGGCGACGCGGAACGCCAGGCGCTCGTGGCTGCCGTTCAGACGGTCGCCTCGACGGCCGGCGCGCAGGGCGCGTACGTCGAGGTGGCCGCCGACCCGATCGCCCCGTTCAGCGTCGGCTGGGGCAGCCTCGAATCCGGGCTGCCGGAGACGCCGGCCGAGGCCATGGCCCCGACCCGCGAGCTGACCGCGCTCGGCGGTCGCATCGAGCTCGCGAGGGTCTGGCTCGACGCCGGCCCCGAGGAGTCCACGCGCTTCCTCCGTTCGCTCGAGCTCGCGCTGTCGGCCGTTTGGTCTGGCGCGGAGGTCGGACGTGCCACCGCCCGGCTCGAGGCGCTCGATGAGGCGACACGGGCGATCTCGGTCGAGCTCGACCTCGACCGCGTTCTGCAGCTGATCGTGGACCGGGTGAGGTTGCTCGTCGGGGCTCGCTACGCGGCGCTCGGCATCGTCGATGCCCGGGGCACGATCGAGCGTTTCATTACCAGTGGCATCAGCGCCGAAGAGCGGGCGCGGATCGGGGCGCCGCCGAGGGGTCGTGGCCTGCTCGGCACGATCATCCGTGACGGCGTTTCGCTTCGGATCGGCGACATCTCCGGCCACCCCGACGCCTACGGGTTCCCACCGGGCCATCCGGAGATGCGGTCTTTCCTCGGCGTCCCGGTGCGGATCGGGAGCCAGGCGATTGGCAATTTCTACCTGAGCGACAAGGAGGCCGCCCCGGAGTTCGGCGCCGGCGACCAGGAGCTTGTCGAGATGTTCGCGCTCCATGCCGGGATCGCCATCCAGAACGCGCGACTTCACCAGCAGGTCCAGGAGCTCGCGGTCGTCGACGAGCGGCTCCGCATCAGCCGCGACCTCCACGACGGCATCATCCAGGCGATCTACGCCGTCGCCCTGTCACTCGAGGACGTGCCCGACCTCATCGACGAGGATCGAGCCGACGCGATCGCGCGTCTCGATCGCGCGATCGACCGTCTCAACACCACGATCACCGATATCCGGACCTTCATCGTCGGTCTCGGACCGGGCCTCGGCGCCTCGCTCGTCGACGCCCTTACGGCGGTCGCGACCGAGATCACCACCGGCAGCCGCCTCGACCTTCACGTCGAGTTCGACGCCGTGGAGAGCATCGACGGGCGGCTGTCGCCGCAGGCCACGCACGAGCTCATTCAGATCGCCCGCGAGGCGCTCAGCAACGTGGCCCGCCACAGCGGCGCGGAACGGGCATCCCTGGTGCTGTCGGCCGAGGGCGACGTCGCGGTCCTGACGGTCGCCGACGCCGGTCGCGGGTTCGACGCCGAGATCCGCCCGGGCGCCGGGCACTTCGGCCTCGCCAACCTCCACGACCGCGCCGCGGCCGTCGGGGGCGAGCTGGAGATCGACAGCGGCCCGGGCCGGGGCACGCGTATCATCGTCCGGCTGCCGTTGACCCAATCGGAGAGCCCAGCCCAGTGACCGAATCGCGTCCCGAGGCCCGTTCGACGTCGAGCGGTACCTCACCGACTCCCCGCGCACTCCGCCTGCTCGTCGTCGACGACCACGAGGTCGTGCGGCAGGGCCTCGTCGCGCTGCTCGATCGCCGCGAGGGCTTCCAGGTGGTGGCCGAGGCCGGCACGGCCGCGGAGGCCGTCGAGCAGGCCCGCCGGTTCGAGCCCGACATCGTCGTCATGGACGTCCGCCTGCCCGACGGATCGGGGATCGAGGCCTGTCGTGAGATCCGTGCCGACCTGCCGACGACGCGGGTCGTCATGCTGACCTCGTACCCCGACGAGGAGGCCGTGCTGTCGGCGATCGTCGCTGGCGCCTCCGGCTACCTGCTCAAGCAGGTCCGGGCTCGCGATCTCGTTGCGGCCCTCGAATCGGTCGGGCGCGGCGAGTCGCTGCTCGATCCGGCCGTCACCGAGAAGGTCCTCGAGCGGGTTCGGCGGATCGCCACCGGGGCCTACACCGACGAGCTGGCCCAGCTGACGTCCCAGGAGCAGAAGATTCTGCTGCTCGTGGCCGAGGGCAAGACGAACAAGGAGATCGCCGCCGAGGTCTTCCTCTCGGATAAGACCGTCAAGAACTACGTCAGCTCGATTCTCTCGAAGCTGAACCTCGAACGTCGCGCCCAGGCCGCGGCCTTCGTCGCCAAGCACCGCCTCGATCGCACCGGCAACTAGCGGCCGGTCGGGCCAGTGGCCGCGGCCGAGACGGCCGATCGGCCCGCGAGTGCGGGCCATCGGGATCGGGGCGGCCGCGGATCTGGGCCATATCCTGAGCGCATGCGAATCGTCACCCCCGCCGAGGCCGTAGCCGGCATCAAGTCACGCGACCAGATCTACCTGCAGGGCGCGGCGGCGACGCCCTCCGTCCTGCTCGACGCGCTCGTCGAGCGAGCCCCCGAGCTGGAGGACGTCCGCGTCGTCCACCTCCACTGCGAGGGTCCGGGCCCGCACCTGAGGCCGGAGATGGTCGGCCACTTCCGCCACCGCGCGCTGTTCATCGGCCCAAACGCGCGCGCCGCGGTCAACGAGGGGCGTGCCGACTTCGTGCCGGTCTTCCTGTCGGACGTGCCGCGGCTGTTCGACTCGGGCATGCTGGCGCTCGACTACGTGTTCGTGAACGCGACTCCGCCGGACGCCCACGGCTTCTGCTCGCTGGGGACCAGCGTCGAGGCGATGCACGCCGCGATCCGGGCGGCCAAGACCGTCGTCGTCCAGCTCAACAAGGCGGTCCCGCGGACGCTCGGCGACAGCTTCATCGACGTCGACGACATCGACCTGGCGATCGAGTGCGACGTGCCGCCGTACGAGGTGCCGATGCCGAAGATCGGCGAACTCGAGCGCTCGATCGGCGAATACGTCGCCGACCTGATCCCGGACGGCGCGACGCTGCAGATGGGCATCGGCGCGATCCCGGCCGCGGTCGGTGCGGCCCTGATGCACAAGAAGGACCTCGGCGTCCACACCGAGATGTTCACCGACACGATCGTCGACCTCGTCGAAGCAGGCGTTGTCACGGGCCGCCGCAAGGAGCGCAACCGCGGCAAGATCGTGGCCGCGTTCATGATGGGCACGAAGCGGCTGTACGACTTCGCCCACGACAACCCGATGGTCGAGATGCGGCCGGTCGACTTCACCAACGACACCCACGTGATCCGGTCGTTCAGCCGGATGGCGGCCATCAACTCGGCCATCGAGGTCGATCTGACCGGGCAGATCGTGGCCGACTCGATCGGCCACCGGATGTACTCGGGCGTTGGGGGCCAGATGGACTTCGTGCGCGGGGCCGGGCTGGCCGCCGAGGGCCAGGCGTTCATCGCCCTGCCGGCGACCGCCGCGAACGGGACCCGATCCAGGATCGTCCCGAGCCTCCAGGAGGGGGCCGGGGTCGTCACGACCCGCGCCCATGCCCGGACCGTCGTCACCGAGCACGGCGTCGCCCAGCTCTTCGGCCGCTCGCTCCAGGAGCGAACGAAGGCCCTGATCGCGATCGCCGCGCCCGAGTTCCGCGACGTGCTCGCCGCCGAGGCCCGCCGGCTGCACCTGCTCTAGCCGTCGCGATTCGCCCACCCTGGCGGAATCGCAGGCCCCCGGGCCGGCGAGCGCTGCCGAGTCCCGGGGGCCTGAGGGAAGGAAGGACCTCAGGGTGTTTCGGGTGGGTGTCGGGCGTCCCCTCCGGCACCCACCTCGCCGGGGATGGTCGGGCTTCGCCCGCGGCCCCGGACAGGGCCGAAGGTCCCGAGTTTTTCGGGACTCGCCGGTCGAGGTCCCGAACCCCGGCGGGACGTCCGGGGAGTCCGATCGGGCCGCATGGCGCAAGCCCCTGGCCGGCACCAGCCCGTAGCGTCACCGCAGGAGGTGCGCCGCTTGACCAAGCCCCTCGAGCCGGTCGCCCCCGCGACGACCCGTGCTAGGTCACGATGCCGACCGACCCGAGCCATTGCCTGCATGCCCTGCGCCACCCACTCCGTGGGTCTCTGGATCGAGTACAAGGCCACGCCATGACTGCCTGCCCGCGGAGCCTGCGGCTGCTGGTCTGCGGCAATGCCGACCGCGGCGACGACGGCGCCGCCCTGCGCGCGGTCGCCCACTTCCTGCCGCGCCTCGGTCAGGCGGTCCTCGAGCGGATCGAGGTCCGGCGCTGCCTCCAGCTGGACGCGCTCGACCTGATCGACGTGCCCGAGTCGGAGGCGGTGGTCATTCTCGACACCGTCGTGGGCGTGTCGCCGGGCAAGGTCGTCTGCGTGCCGCTGCCCGAGCTCGCAGCGCTCGAAGGGAAGATCGCGCCGAGGTCGTCGCACGCTCTGCCGATCGACCAGGTGCTCGGCATCGCCGCCGCCGTCCGCGGGTCGCTGCCGCCGGGAATCTTCGTCGGCATCGGCGGCAAGTGGTTCGGCTTCGGGGAACTGTTGTCGCGCGCGGTCCGCGATGGCATTCCCGATCTCGAGCGTGCCGCGGAGGACGAGATCGTCCGACTCGTCAGCCCAGCCTCCGTCTGAATCGCAGCGAACCGGCCCCGGCGGCGCCGGGCCATCCGGCCCGCGCCTTCGGGCCGCTCGTCCCTTCGGCGCGTGGGGCGTTCGGCCGCACCATCGGGCCATGACGTCCCAGACCGCTTCCCGTCCCGCTGATCTCCCCACGCCCGTGACGGGCGACACGCCCGGGCCGACGCCGCGCTACCCGGGCATTCCCGCGATCGTCGACGGCTCGGAGGCCGTGGCCCACGTCGAGAGCCGGCTGGCGGAGGTCGCCTGCGTCTACCCGATCACGCCGTCGACGACGATGGCGGCCGTGTTCCAGGCCGCAGTCGCCGACGGTCGGACGGACCTGTGGGGCACGCCGCTGCGGTTCATCGAGCCTGAGTCGGAGCACTCGTCGGCGTCGGCTGCCGAGGGCGCCGCGCTCGCCGGAGCCCGGGTGACGAACTTCACCGCCGGCCAAGGCCTCGTGCTGATGAAGGAGGTCCTGTTCGTCATCAGCGGCAAGCGCCTGCCGGTCGTGTTCCACGTGGGGGCACGAGCCCTCACGAGCCAGGCGCTCAACATCCACGCCGGCCACGACGACGTCATGGCCGTGGCCGACTGCGGCTGGGGCGTGCTGTTCGCCCGCAATGCCCAGGAGGCCGCAGACCTCGCCGCGATCGCGCGTCGGACGGCAGAGGCGACCGACACGCCGTTTCTCGTGGCCCAGGACGGGTTCCTGACGACTCACACCCTCGAGAACGTTCGGCTGCCCGAGGATGAGCTGCTCCGCGAGTTCGTCGGCGACCCCCGCCAGCACATCCGCGATCTGTTCGACCCGGCCGAGGCCCTGATGACCGGCGTCGTCCAGAACCAGGACAGCTACATGAAGGGCAAGATCGGGCAGCGTGCGTACACCGATCGGATCCCGACCGTCCTCGGGGACGCGATGGCCGAGTGGGGCCGCCTGACGGGTCGAGAGATCGGGCCGATCAACGCCTACCGGACCGAGGATGCCAGCGAGATCCTCGTCGCGATGGGCACGATCGCCGACACCGCGATCGCCGTCGTCGATCACCTGCGCGAGCAAGGCCGACCCGTCGGCTGCATCGCGGTCACGGCCTTCCGACCCTTCCCGGCCACGGCGCTCGTCGAGGCGCTGCGCCACGCCCGGGCGGTCGGCGTCGTGGAGCGCACCGACGAGCCGCTCGCGGCGTCGAACCCGCTCACGCGCGAGCTCCGCGCGGCGCTCTACGAGGTGGCGGCGGAGAGCGAACACGTGCCCCGGGTCCAGTCGTTCGTCGCCGGCCTCGGATCGCGTGACGTCGCCGCCGGCGATCTCGTCGCGGTGTTCGACCAGCTGACGGCGCGCCGCCGGACCGACGACTCGATCCGGGTCCTCGGCATCCGTCACCCGCTGGCCCTCGAGGCAGCACCCATCGACCTGCGGCCGGAGGGGGCCTACTCGCTGCGCGGCCACTCGATCGGCGGCTTCGGCAGCGTGACGACGAACAAGCTCGTCGCGACGCTCGTCGGCGAGCTGTTCGACAAGCAGGTCCAGGCCTATCCGCGCTACGGCTCGGAGAAGAAGGGTCTGCCGACGACGTATTACCTCACGATTGCCAACGCCCCGATCCGCCTCCACGCCGAGCTCGACCGGGTCGACTTCGTGCCGCTCCACGACGTCTCGGCGTTCAACCTCGGCGACCCGCTCTCCGGCCTTGTCGACGGCGGCGACCTGTTCGTCCAGTCGCCGCTCGAAGACCCGGCCGCCATCTGGGCCTCGATCCCCGCTGCCGCCCGGGCCGAGCTGCTTGGGCGCCGAATCCGGGTGACCGCGCTCGACACCGCGGCCCTGGCGCGGCGGCACGCCCCGCGGCCGGACCTCGAGATCCGGATGCAGGGGGTCGCGCTCGTCGGGGTCTTCCTCCGCGTCGCGCCGTTCGCCGCCCGCGCAGGGCTCGACCGGAACGGCCTGCTCGAGGCCGTTCGAAGCCAGCTGACCAGGTTCTTCGGCAAGCGCGGCCGGGCGGTCGTCGACGCCAACCTGGCCGTCATCGCCGACGCTTGGGACGCGCTCATCGACGTGACCGCGGCGATCAGCGGCACGGGCGGCGATCCCGTCTCCGTCAGTCAGGGAGCGCTCCGATGACCGGCTCGTCACGCCCGTCCGCCCACAACTCGCTCGTCGCCGAGTACATGGCCGTCGATCCGATCGTCATCCGCGCCGACGCGACCCTGACCGAGGCTGCGGATCTCATGGACCGCCATCACGTTCACGGCTTGCCGGTCGTCGATCACGCCGGCGCGCTCGTCGGCGTGCTCTCGCAGACGGACCTGAACCGCGCCCGCTCGACCGAGTACCTGTGGGCCAACTGGCCGGGCCTGGCGGTTCGGCACCTGATGACGGCACCGGCCATCACCGTCCACCGCTCGACGCCGCTCGTGGTCGCCGCGCGGAAGATGGAGCGCCATCACATCCACCGGCTCGTCGTGGTCGACGACGGCGACGACACGATCCCGATCGGCGTCCTCTCGATGACCGATCTCATCCACGCGCTCGCCGAGGAGACGGCGCGTCCCAACCCACCCCAGCCGAAGCCGGAGCCTGCGTCATGACCGACCTGCTGATCAAAGAGCCGGGCGAGCTCAAGGAGGCGCACGACGTCCGTCTGACCACGGCCGCCCCGCCGCTGCTCGACATGGACGCCTACGTCGAGGAGTTCGGGCGATCGGTCGTGCCGGCATACCGTCGCGGGGTCGCCGATCGCGAGCTGCCGGCCGACGCGGGCCTGGCGCGAAGCGTGATCCCACCCGGGACCGCCGCGACCCGCGACTTCAGCCACCTCGCGCCGCGGATCCCGGAGCTGGTGGCCGAGAAGTGCGTCGGCTGCATGGCCTGCGTCAGCTCGTGTCCGGACACCGCGATCCTCGGTGTCGTCGTGCCCGACTCACAGCTCCAGCCGCGGATCACCGAGTTCGCGGAAACCCAGGATCAGCCCAGTGTCGCGGCGGCGACGGCGCGCGCCCACTTCGTCGACACCCAGAAGTACGGCGAGGTCCCGGCCCGCAAGGGCCTCGAGCGCGGCCAGTTCGGGATCTTCGTCGATCCCGGCCACTGCAAGGGCTGCGCCGAGTGCGTCGAGGTCTGCTCGGCCCTTGGCCACGACGCGCTGTTCATGACCGACAAGGTCCTCGACGAGCCGGCCCGTGCCGCGGATGCCGCGCCCGAGTCGACGCTCGACCGGTTCCGCCGGGACATGGCGTTCTTTCGCTCGCTGCCCCCGACGCCCGTCGAGTACCGCAACGAGAAGGCGCTTGCCGACCTGATGCTCGGCGAGCACGCCCTCGGCTACGTCGGCGGTGCCGGTTCGTGCGCCGGCTGCGGCGAGGCGACCGCGATCCGGATGCTCGTCGCGGCGACCCGCCAGGTCCATGGCCCCGAGTCGATGGGCATCGTCGCGGCGACCGGCTGCAACACCGTCTTCGGCAGCACCTATCCGTTCAACCCCTACCGCGTGCCGTGGACGAACTCGCTGTTCGAGAACGCCCCGGCCGTCGCGCTCGGCGTCCGCGCCCGCTGGGACGCGGGCGGCCATCCGGAGCGCAAGCTGTGGGTCCTGGGCGGCGACGGCGCGATGTACGACATCGGCTTCCAGGCGCTGTCGCGGATGGTCGCCTCGGGCGAGGACATCAAGGTCATGGTCCTCGACACGCAGGTCTACTCGAACACCGGCGGCCAGGCCTCGACCTCGACCTTCGGCGGCCAGGTCACGAAGCTGTCGGCCTTCGGCAAGGCCCTGCACGGCCGGCCGGAGCGGCGCAAGGAGCTGGGCCGGATCATGATGGCCCATGGCGAGGTCTACGTCGCCCAGACGTCGCCGGCCCACCTGAACCACTTCTACCGGGCCGTCATGGAGGCCAACGAGTATCCCGGCCCGGCGGTCCTCGTCGTGTACACGGCCTGCATGCCCGAGCACGGCATCGCCGACGACGCGGCGACGCGCCAGGCCAAGCTGGCCGTCGACTCCCGGGCCTTCCCGCTCTTCACCTACGATCCGCGGCGCGGCGAGTCGTTCGCCGAGCGGCTGTCCCTGCAGGGCAACCCGGCGATCAAGGATGACTGGTCGAAGAATCCCGATGGGTCGATCCTCGACTTCCTCGCCTTCGCCCGGAGCGAGGGACGATTTGGCGGCCACTTCGCCGGGCCGGAGCCGACGCCGGAGATCCTCGCCACGCAGGCAGATCGGCTGGCCAACTGGCGTGGCCTTCAGGAGCTCGCCGGGGTCTCCTAGCGCCGGCCGTATAGTGGCTCCCGATGACCGAGGAGCCACGGGCCGACGGCCTCGTCTGTGCGTACCAGCTCGACGGCAGGGGCGGCGGCGAGCCATTGACCTGGGACGAGATCGCGCGCCCTCAGCCCCGAGGGATGTCGAGGTGGGTCCACCTCGACCGTGCCTTCGAGAACGGCCGCTCGTGGCTGCGAGACCAGAGCGGGCTCTCGCCGCTCGCCTGCGAGGCCCTGCTGGCCGACGAGACCCGGCCGCGAGTGGATCGGCTGCCCGACGGGCTCATCGTCGTGTTCCGCGGCGTGAACCTCAACCCGGGCGAGAATCCCGAGGACATGGTGTCGCTTCGGCTGTGGGTCGACGAGCACCGCCTCATCTCCGTTCGCCACCGCCGGCTGATGGCCGTCCAGGACCTGCGCGAGCAGTTCTCGAGCGGCGACTTCCCGCGCGGCCCGGGCAGTCTGCTCGCGGCGATCGGCGCGCAGCTGGCGTGGCGGATGGAGCCGGTCATCGCCGGGCTGTCCGAGCGAGTCGACGACCTGGAGGGCGAGGTCATCACCAGTGCCGCAGGCGAGCTGCGGACCAAGCTTGCCGCCCTGCGGCGCGAGATCATCGGACTTCGTCGCTACCTGGCGCCCCAGCGCGATGCGATGCTGCGCCTGCACTCGGAGACGGTTCGTTGGCTCGGCGACCAGGACCGGTTCGAGATTCGCGAGGCCGCCGACCGGACGACGAGGTACATCGAGGAGCTCGATGCGGCGCGTGAACGCGTCGGCGTGGCCCACGAGGAGCTGATCAGTCGACTGTCCGAGCAGCTGAACCAGCGGATGTACCTGCTGTCGATCATCGCCGCGATCTTCTTGCCGCTGAGCCTCATCACCGGGCTCCTCGGGATCAACGTCGGGGGGATGCCGGGGGCGACATCGGACGCAGCATTCATGATCGTGTCCGTCCTGCTCGTGGCGATCGGGATCGGCCTGGCGCTGGTCCTACGCCGGCTCCGATTCTTCTGACGCCGACCCGGTCTGCACCGGGATCGGGGTCGGCGACCGCCAGTTGAGGTCGCGCTGCGGGTACGGGATCTCGACGGAGTTGGCCCGGAACTTCCGGGCGATCGCCTTGTTCAGGTCCGAGCGGATGACCGGGTGGTCCCGGGCGACCGGGATCCAGACCCGCAGCTGCATCTGCCAGGCCGAATCGCCGAACTCGAGGAAGCGGACCTCCGGCGGCGGGTCGCGCAGGACACGCGGGTGCTCCGCCGCGACCTCGAGGAGCGAGCGGATCACGGTGTCGAGATCGGAGCGGTAGGACACGCCGACGTCGACGTTGACGATGAGCCGCGAGTCACCGTGGGAGTAGTTCACGACGGTCGAGGTCACGAACTCGGAGTTCGGGACGATGATCGAGAGGTTCGTGACCGAGAGGATCGTGGTCGCGCGCATGTTGATCGCGGTCACGTCGCCCTCGATGGCGCCGACCTGGACGCGATCCCCGACCGTGATCGGCCGCTCGAACAGGATCAGCAGGCCGGAGATGAAGTTCGAGGTGACGTTCTGGAGCCCGAACCCGATCCCGATGCCGAGGGCCCCCAGGACGAGGGCCAGGCTGCTCGTGTCGAGGCCGATGAGCTGGAAGCTGATGAGCAGCCCGACCGCGGCGATCGCGTATTGGCTGATCCTCGCGACGGCGAACGCACCACCGGGACCGATGTCGGTGCGCCCCAGCAGCAGGGCGTGCAGCGCCCGGCCGAAGAGGCGAGCGGCGACGAGGAAGAGGACGATGGTCGCCGCGAGGACGAGCAGCGAGCTCACGGTCACGTCGGTGGCGCCGATTCGCCACAGGACGTAGCCCAGGATGTCGCGAAGGTTCGCCAGGTCGATCATCCGACGCGCCGAGGCTAGCAGGGCCGGGATGTGCCGGAAGACCCGGTCGCGTCCGCGGCGCTGACCGGCGGGCGGTCGAAAGGACGACAATCGGACGCATGACACAGACGGACACCGGTGCTGCCGCGCGCCCCGGCAGCGACGGCTCCGGTCCCCTGGGCGCTGACGAGCTGCGGCTGATCGACGCCTGGTGGCGGGCCGCCAACTACCTCTCGGTCGGGCAGATCTACCTTCTCGACAACCCGCTCCTGCGCGAGCCCGTGAAGGCGGAGCACGTGAAGCCGCGGCTGCTCGGGCACTGGGGCACGCCGCCCGGGCTGACCCTCATCTACGCGCACATGAACCGCGCCATCCGGGCACGCGACCTCGACGCGATCTACGTCACCGGCCCGGGCCACGGCGGCCC
>DATHRO010000030.1:0-9969 GCA_035465135.1 Candidatus Deferrimicrobiaceae bacterium | reverse complement strand
GGACCGGCGACGAGCTCCTTTACTGTCACACTTGGGCCTTCGGGGCCTCGCCAGAGTGGGGCAAGCACCGTCCGCTTCGTGTCCTTCTGGAGCGACGACAACGCGAGTGGAGCTCCTGCAACCTCAGGCAACCCTGTGACTCTGTCGGTTTCCATCAAGGCGGCTGGCTCCGGACCTGGCTGGACGTACACGCCAACCTCCGTGTTGCGAGAAGACGGGACATCGGTCCCACTGCCGCTAACGCTCACGACGGAGCAGCATCGGTACGAGTTTCCTGTTCTGCGACCGATCGCTTCCCAGGAATACAACTCCTTGGTCCTCCAGTTCAACTTCTCGAGCACCGGGTCGACCAGCTCAGCGGACGAGCGGGGAGGCGCCATTTCGTGGGCAGAGATCGAGCATCCCGAGCCCAATCCGTACCTTCCCCCCTTCATTCCGCCGGGCTACTATCGGTCCATCGAGATCGCCGACGGTGGCTGTGCGGTTCTTGATCCGACGGCCGAATTCTCGTCGCTCCAGTCCTATCAGATGCCCGGCATCTACCGCTTCGGTGGAACCGGCTCCGGCGGCGAGTCGCCGAGAATCCAGTTGGGTACCGGCGCCTATCTGATCGGAGATGGGGTCACGCTCGTCTTCGACTCGAATTGGCCTGCGTCCGGTTCAGGCCAGGGCATCGCACTCGGGACCGATTCGGCACTCGTGCTCAACACGGCCGTGACGGCCGAGGCCGCGGCGAGCAATCCCTGTACGCCGTACGAGGAGGTCGGGTCGTACAACCCATCGAACCCGTTGTCCCTGCTACCGCACAGCTCGCTGTGCGCCGCATGGGGTATCGATCCGACAACCGTGGTTGGAACCTACCCGGGAGGCAGCGCGTGGGGCTACTGTGATCCGGCCAGCCCCGATAGCCCTTCGCACTGCGTGGAGCGAGATTCATACTCGCCGATCGTGGGCTACCGAGGGATCACCTTCTACTTCACGCCGACGGCCTGGGATGGCTCGGTCATCCAGAACCGGTTCGAGATGCAGGGAACGACGTCGGGACTAGCCTTCCGCGGCATCATGTTCGCGCCGTTCGACGACGTGAAGATCTCCGGGGCCAACGGCTTCAACACCGTCGGCCAGGTGCTCGCCTGGACGGCCAAGTTCAACGGCGGCAGCGCGTTCATCGATCTGGACTACCCGTACGAGTTCCAGATCGGCGACCCGTACCTGCTCGAGCCGACGGTCAACCAGCCGTAGGGCACCGCCCTTAGGCGCTTGACGGCGCCTCGGATGGAGTTGTCGCACCCGGCTCCGTGAGGCCGGCGTCCGGCTCGTAGCCAGCCGCCAGGTCGACGTCGGCCAGCACCCGCCAGCGCGTCGCGAACAGCCACGCCAGCCCGTACAGCGCCGCGACGATCAGAAGCAGCGCTCGGTAGCCGGACAGCAGCGCCACGTACTCCAGCGCCCCGCCGACCATCGCGCCCAGCAGGTTGCTGGCGAAGGCCATGTCCGCCGTCGGCGTGTCGCGGAACGAGTAGGTGAACACGAGGTTGGCCAGGAACACCGGCGCGAAGGCCACGCCGCCGGCCAGCGCGTAGCGCAGCCACGGCGGTTCGATCAGCAGTGACTCCGGCGGCAGCACGTATGCCAGCCCGAGTGCCCCGAACAGCAGCGCGTAGAGGATCCACGGTCGGCTGATGCGCCACCGCGCGTTGACCACGATCGCCAGCAGGACCGAGGCGAGGATCGCGAAGAACGCCAGCGCGTTGACCAGCCAGGTCGAGCCGAACAGCAGGCTGAAGCTGACGAGGCTGCGCGTCTCGAGCAGCAGGAATGCCCCGCCGAGCACGAAGAAGTGCGGGCTGAAGCGTCGCAGCGGCACGCCGCCGACGCGGGCCGCGCCGCCGACGGCCACGACCGCGATCAGCAGCGCCAGGGCCAGTGCAGCGAGGTAGTGGCCCGCGATGAACGGCGTCCGGAGGTACAGGAACGGCCAGTCGTCGGTCGCCGGCGTCGGGTCCGGCTCGCCGGCGGCCGGGATCGGGTCGACCGTATCGCCCGGCGGTCCACCCGGGCCCAGTGCGGCCACCGCCGGACCCGCGGCGAGCGTCGCCATGCGGGCGTTGTAGAGCCGCACGATCGGCCCGCCCTCGAAGGTGTCGTCGAGCATCCGGGCGAGCTTGGCGATCAGCCAGTCCTCGCGGTAGTAGTTGTAGAGGACGAAGATCCCATCCGGCTTCAGGTGATCGCGGACCGATTCGAAGGCCTGCTCAGTGAACAGGAATGACTCGAGCCGGATGTTGGCCGTCGAGCTGACGAGGGTCAGCGAATCCGGCAGGGCGAAGATCACGAGGTCGTAGCGCCGGTCGGTGCCGCGCAGGTACGCGCGTCCGTCGTTCTCGTGGCGGACGACCCGCGGATCCTGATACGGCTGGTTCGGGTGGTGGTCGATGCCGAGCTGCTGGATCGCCCGGTCGATCTCGACCGCGTCGATGTGGCCGGCGCCCCGGGCCAGCGCGATCGCCGCGTCGGAGCCGGATCCGGCCCCGACGATCAGGACGTCGTCCCAGGTTCGGCCCGGGAACCACTGGTAGAGCTGGTCGTAGAACGGCTCCTTCGGGGCGTCGACCGGGTGGAGTGCCTGATGGGGGATGCCGTTGACGTTGACGTACAGCTCGCCGTTGCCGCCCGTGTAGGTGTTGATCCGGTAGTACGACGACCAGATCTCGCCGGCCCGCGACCCGTTGCCGACGAGCGCGACCACGACCAGCAGCGCGCCGAGTGCCGGAACGCGGAGCCAGCCGAGGTTGCTGCCGATCGCGACGAGCGCCACGAGCACCGCCACGACTGTGAACCACACGATCGGCGAGGTCCCGGCCGCCGATAGCGCGGTGAAGCCGGCGATGCCGAGCATCGAGCCGACGATGTCCCAGCCGTAGGCCTGCAGCGGCGGCATCGAGCGCAGCAGCGGACCGAGCGGGATCGCCAGCGTCGCCATGACCGCCGTGACGAGCGCGAACATCAGCGGCAGGACCAGGAAGTTCGTCTCCGGCGCGCGGTTCTCGGCGAGGCCGAAGAAGATCTCGTCCTGGGAGCGGATCTGGACGTTCCACTCCATGCTCGTGACCAGGGCCACGACGGCCAGCAGCAGGAACGGGAACAGCGCGATCGTGGCGAGCTCGCGGCGTCGGCCGAGCAGGATCCCGACGCCGATGCCGAGGAAGCTCGCCATCAGCAGGAAGTTCGAGAAGAACCCGATGTAGCGGACCTCGGAAGGGATCCAGCGGATCAGGAGGAGCTCGACGAAGAGGAGGGAGCCGCTGGTCAGGACGAGCCGGACGCGGTTGCCGCGAAGGCGCTCGATCACGCGCGGAACGGTAGCAGGCGGGCGATCAGGTGAGGGCCGGGCTGCAGCAGGCGCAGGTCGCGTCCGCGGTGCCGCGGACGGCGCCCGCGGCATCGCAGCACCGTGCGGGGGCCATCGGCAGCGCCCGCGACGTGGAAACCGCACGGATCGGCGGTGACGCGGCGAGGTGCCGCTCGAGGCCGGCCAGCCGCGCGTCGAGGGCCTCCAGACCGCTGATCCGCGACGCGACCTCGGCCCGCTGGGCGGCGATCAGCGCCGGCAGCGCCGTGCTCGTGTCGGCGCAGTGCCCCGAATGGCACCACGAGGCGATCCGGGCCGCGTCCTCGAGCGGGAGGTCGAGCCGCCGCAGGTCGATCAGGAGGCGGAGGTGCTCGGCGTCCGCCTCCCCGTACTCGCGATACGCGTTCTCGCGGCGCGCGGCCCGGGGCAGCAGGCCCGAGCGCTCGTAGAACCGCACGGTGTCGGTCGACACCCCGACGCGCTTGGCCAGCTCACCGATCCGCATGATCAGGGCAGCAAACCTTGGAGTGCCTCAAATGTCAAGCGGGAACGGCGATCGGGGCCTCGGCCTCGAGGAGGGCCTTGAGCCGCTGGGCCTCCGCGGCCTCGCCCTTCTCGACCTCGGACCTGAGCATTGGCTCGAGCAGCCGCCGCCAGCCGTGGATCGTCATCTCGCCGCCGTAGACGAACAGGGTGCGGTCGCCATCGGGCCGCGTCTCGGCGTAGGCGATCCAGGTCAGGGCCGGATGGGTGCACCGGAAGACGATCCTCCGGCCCGGCTCGAACTCCACGATCTCGGTGTCGACGAGGCCCTTGAACGGGCCGCCCGGGAATCGGAACGACCCGCGCGACCCGAGGCCCGGCCTGCCGGCCGCGTCGAGCGTGACCTCGGTCATGTCCGTCCACTGCTCCCAGCGCGCTGCGTCCAGGAGAACCTCGAACACGGCGCTCGCCGGCTGCTCGATGGTGGTGCTGGTCTCGTACTTGATCACGACGACACCTCGTCCGTTGGGCCGCCACCGTTGCTGGAGGGGGCGGCGATCGCGTCAGACCCTAGACCTTGGAGTCGCTCCAATGTCAAGGGGGGAATGTCGGGGCAGGTCCTGGTGCGCACGGGCACAGGGGGGACTTAAGTTCCACGCGCCGACTCCCCGCGCCTGCATCCGCGCCCGGTTGGTCCGCGTACCACGCGCGGCATGACCCGATCGGGGGATACCAAAGGTCCCGGTCGAGTTCGCATAGTCGGTCCTGGCGGACGAGCAGGCTGGTCAATCGTGGCCGCCACGGCGCCACCGTATCGAGGTCGTAGTGCCCCCCGAGATCGATGAGCTGAGCGAGGAGGAGAACGGTCGCGAGTTCGCGGGGGCCGCGACGCTCATCCGGGCGACCCGCTGGTTCGGCGGGATCGTTCTGCCGGCCGGCGCCGCCTGGGCCGTCGTCGGCCTCGCGGCCGGCGCCGTCAGCTCGATGGTGGTTGGCCTGCTGGCGCTCGTGTTCGGGGCGTACCTGCTGCTCGAGGCGTCCAGCGCCCCGCGCCGCCCCGCGGCCTCGCTCGCCGCTCGGCTCGCGACGGCCACGCTGGCGACCTCCACGGGCGTCATCGTCGCCGAGCCGGTGATCGGCCCGGCGATCGCGATCGGCTCGCTGATCCCGGTCGTGCTCGCGCTGCCGTACGTCGATCGCCCGACCCTCAGGCGCGTGATGGTCGCGAGCGCGATCGTGGGCGTCGTCGCCATCGCCGCGCCGAGCGTCATCCCGTGGGGCGAACCCGCATCCGACGGCCTGCGGCTGATCCTGCCGGCCGGCACGCTGGTCATCGTCTACGGCCTGTTCGTGCTGTTCCTGCGCAACGCCAGCGGCCGGATGGCGGACACGGCCAACGAGCTGCGACACGTCGTCGCGATGTCGCGTGATCTCGCGGCGACGCTCGAGCCGCGCGACGTCGGCAGCCGGCTGGCTCGCCACATCGCCGAGGTCGCCGGGGCCGACGAGTGCGCGATCAGCACCTGGGATCAAGACGCCGACCGGGTCGTCACGTTCGGCTACCACCCGCCGGCGCGCGCCACGGTCCTGGAGCCGTCGTACGACCTGGCGTACTTCCCGGCGACCCGCAACGTGCTGGAGCGTCAGCAGCCGTATCGGGTCGACGTCGAGGACGCGGGGGCCGACCGGGCCGAGATCGCCTACCTGCGTTCGATCGGCCAGCGCAGCTCGATCATGCTGCCGCTCGTCGTCCGCGGCGAGTCGATCGGCATCGTCGAGCTGACCGCGGCCCGCTCACGGGCGTTCAGCGACCGTCAGCTCGAGATGGCTCGGCTGCTGGTCCGGGAGGCGGCGGTCACCTTCGACAACGCCCGGCTCTACGAATCGCTGCGCCAGCAGGCGTTCCGCGATTCGCTGACCGGGCTGGCGAACCGGGCCAAGTTCCATGAGCGGGTCGACCACGCCCTCGAGCGGCTGCGCGGCCGGAGTCCGCTGCACGTCGCGCTGCTGTTCATCGACCTCGACCAGTTCAAGCTCGTCAACGACCAGTACGGGCACACCGCAGGCGATCGCGTCCTCCAGACCATCGCCGACCGAATTCGGGCTGCGGTCCGACCCGGCGACACGCCGGCCCGGCTCGGCGGCGACGAGTTCGCGGTCCTGCTCGAGGACGTCGACGGGCTCGACTCGGCGAACGCCGTCAGCCAGCGCGTGCTCGACGCTCTCGCCCGGCCGGTCGAGCTCGACGACCAGCGACCGGTCGTCGGCGGCAGCGTCGGGATCGCGGTGAGCGGGCCCGGTGCCGACACGACCGACGTCCTGCTGCGCAATGCCGACATCGCGATGTACGCGGCCAAGGCCGCCGGCCGTGGCCAATTGGTCCACTTCCGGCCAGACCTCCTCGAGCTGGCCTTCGCCCGGAGCGAGCTGGCGGCGATGCTCCGCGGCGCCGCGATGCGCAACGAGCTCCAGCTGCACTTCCAGCCGATCGTCCGCCTCGAGGACGGGGCGCCGGTGGCCGTCGAGGCGCTCGTGCGCTGGCAGCCGGAGGGCCACGTCCTGCACATGCCGGCCGAGTTCCTGAACCTCGCCGAGGAGACCGGCGAGATCGTGTCGATCGGACGGTGGGTCGTGGGCGAGGCCTGTCGCCAGGCCCGAACGTGGCAGGTCCGCCTCGGGCTGCCCGAGCTGCGACTGCACGTGAACCTCTCGGCCCGCCAGTTCCGCGACCCCGGCCTCGTCCCGCTGATCAGGACCGCGCTGACCACGGCCGGCCTCGAGCCGGCCGCGCTCACCGTCGAGGTCACCGAGAGCACGCTCCTGACCCACACCGCGGAGACCCGCGCGCGGATCGCCGACCTGCGCCGGCTCGGCGTGCGAATCGCGATCGACGATTTCGGCACGGGCTACTCCTCGCTCGCCTGGCTGCACAACTTCGAGGTCGACGAGCTGAAGATCGACCGAACGTTCGTGTCGGCCAACGACCACGCCGGCGAGGCCGATATCCTCGGCGAGGCGATCGTCGAGCTCGGTCGCGCGCTCGGCCTGGAGATGATCGCCGAGGGCATCGAGACCGACGCCCAGGCGGCCTGGTTCGGCGACCTCGGCTGCCGGCTCGGCCAGGGCTACCGCTATGCGCGTCCGATGCCGGCTCCCGATGTGGAACGCTTCCTGCGGCGCTCGCGGCGCATTGCCACAAGCGAGCACCCGACGCAGGGACAGCCGAAGCCGCGCAGGACGAACGTCGCGGCCGCGGCCAGGCCGACGGTCAGGGCCACGACCAGGTAGAAGGCCGGCGCTACCTTCTCGGCATGGCCACCGGCAGGCCCGCGATGGACCGCCGCCCCATGCACCGCCGTCCGCGGGTGCTGCTCGGCGCGGTCGGGGCGGGAATCGCCCTGGGTGTCGTCATCAGCGTCATCGTCGCCGGCGGACCGGAGGCGTGGCTGGCCGCGCGCCAGGCGGGGCGCCAGGTCGACGTCCCGCCGTACGAGGCCCGCGGCCGCCTCGTCGAGGTCGACGGTCGCGAGATCTACCTCGACTGCCGCGGCCCGCTCACGCCAGCGCCGGCGGGCCAGCCGATGGTCCTCCTCGAGGCGGGATTCGGCGCGGGCGCGGCGTCGTGGGGCCACGTCCTCGACGGGGTCGCCGAGTTCACCCGCGTGTGCGCCTGGGACCGGCCGGGATTGGGACGAAGCGAGCCGCGCGGGCGCCACACTCCGGCCGAGGCGCTCGACGACCTGTGGCGAGCGCTCGCGGCGGCGGGCGAGGGAGCTCCGCTCGTGATCGTCGCCCACTCGTTCGGCGGCGTGTATGCGCGAATCCTGGCCGCCGAGCACCCCGACGAGATCGGTGGGCTGCTGCTGATCGACGCCTACTACCCAGACATCGGGATCGAGGACGACCCGGCCCTGCCGGTGGATTTCCGGGAGCGTTTCCGCCGCTCGCTCGAGGAGACGGCGCAGATGCTGTCGGCGGGCGAGGACCTCGACTGGACGGCGACCCTCGAGGAGCTGCGGGCGGCGACGCCGTTCACCGGCCCGGCGATCCTGCTCTCGATCGAGCCCCGCCTCCGACCCTTCGACGCCGACCCGGAGGTGAACGACGTGATCGTGGCGGCGTTCAAGGCGTCGCTCGCCGCGATGCTGCCGGGCGGTCGCATCGAGGTCGTCCCGAAAGCCGGCCACTTCATCCAGTACGACCAGCCGGACCTCGTGATCGCCCGGGTCCGCGGGCTGCTCGAGCTCGCCGGCGCTAGCTGAGGGGGTCCCGCTCGATCTCCCCGGCCCGGAAGTCGGAGATCAGGGCCCGGTAGCCGGGCAGGCCGATCTCGTAGCCGAGGGCCCAGAAGCCGCCGCCGGCCAGCCCCGCGTCGCGCGCCAGGGCGAGCTTCGCCCGCAGCGTGGCCGGCGAGTCGTAGTAGGTGATCAGCCACTCCTCGCCGTCGGGCTCGGCGAAGAACTCGGCCCATTCGAGTGAATCGCGGCTCGGCTCGAAGGCCTCGTCCTGGAGGACGTCGACGTTGTCGGCCGGGATCCACGGGATGCCGGTGCCGACGACCGGCCAGCTGCGATCCGGTCCGAGCGTCCGCCAGGTCATGCCGTATAGCGGCAGCCCGAGCAGGATCCGGTCGCGCGGCACGCCGGCCTCGACGTACCAATCGATCGAGCGGCGGAGCGTCGGGATGCCGTCCAGCCGATCGACCGGCGAGCTCGCCCCCGGGGCCGATCCGGACCAGTGGTAGTCGTAGCCCATCAGGAACACCCGGTCGACCCCGCCGAGGACCGCCGCCGCGGCGTTGCCCGCGCCACGCTCGCTGGCCTCGGTCGCGACCGACAGCCGGGCCTTGGGATTCGACGCCCGAAGGGTCTCGCCGAGGGTGATGAGGAATGCCGTATAGGCCGGCCGGTCGAGCGGGTCGAGGCGCTCGATGTCGACGTTGATGCCGTCGAGCCCGAGCTCGTCGACGAGCGTGACGAGCTCCTCGACCGTCTGCTGCCACGGGGCGTCAGTCGATGCGGGCCCGCCGCCGTCCCGGTCGAAGAAGCGCTCGTTGCGGCGCTCGCCGAAGCTCGTGAACACGAGATCGACCGCCATCCCGCGCTCGTGGGCCGCGCGGATGATCCCGGCTCCCGTCTCGCCCACGATGCGGCGATAGCCGAGCTGGCCGGTGCGCAGCGTGCCGTCGCGAGCGGCGGCCACAGAGAACAGGGCCAGGGTCGACACGGGAGCGCGACGCAGGTACCTGCCGTCGATCTCCGGCATGACCCAGTACGGGAGGAAGCCGTACAGCTCCGTGCCACCGAGCGGCGGCACCGGCGTCGGCGTCGGCGCGACCGTCGGGACGAGGAAGCTGCCGCTGCCGTCCGGCCCGCCCGGGCCCGACGGGTCAGGGGAGGTGTTCGCGTTCGGCCCGGATCCGGCGCCGAGGCCGGCGAGCACGACGACGAGGGCGATCGCCACGAAGCCGAGCACGGCCGGCCCGAGGTACCGACGGAGTGGACGGTTCCCGCGACGCGTGGCCATGGCCCGCAAGGGTAGGGGATGGCTGGCGCGACGCCCGCTGAGTGGTCAGGCCGAATGATCAGGCCCGAGCCGGCTCCTCGATCCGCGGCAGCTGCGCGGCGATCTCCCGGGCCCACGCCTCGATCGCGGCCCAGTCGCGCCAGTCGCCCTCGGGAACGAAGCGCTTGGCGATGACCCTCTCGAACCGGCTCAGGTCGCTCGTGTCGACGACCGAGCGATCGAGGGCTCCGAAGAACACCCGGTGCCCGCGCGGACCGACCAGCCGCGTCAGCTCGGCCAGATCCGCCGGGTCCTTGGGCTCCTGGTCGAGCGCGATCGAGCCAACCGGCCCGCTGCTGAACAGCCACGTCGGCCGGTCGGCGAGCCCGCGGCGATGCTCCCGCACGAACTCGATCGCGGGCCGATGCCAGTGCCCGGCGAAGACGCCGCTGCCGACGACCGCGGCATCGAACGCGGTCAGGTCCACGGGGTCATCGACTGACTGCACGGTCACCTCGTGCCCGGCGGCGCGCAGGACCTCGCCGATGCGGCGGGCGATGTCGCGGGTCGCACCGAGACGCGTGGCATAGGCGACGAGAGCCCTGGCCATCGACGAACCTCCGGGGGTC
>DATHRO010000029.1:0-2026 GCA_035465135.1 Candidatus Deferrimicrobiaceae bacterium | reverse complement strand
ACCTCGCGGTCGTGGTCCCGGTCGTCGAGCGCCCGATGTCGGTCGAGGAGGCGATGGCTGGTGGCCCGGGGCCGTTGGAGCGCTGCGGCGAGCGAATCGCCCGGCTGGTCGGGTTGAGCCTCGCTACGTGAGTCCGGCCGCGCGGCCTCGACCAAAGCCGAAGCGCCGCCGCAGGCCGAACCCCTACGCGGGCTGGGCGAAGCGGCTCGCCCGGGCGCGGCCGGGCCTCGTGCGGATCGTGCTCGACAGCCTCGCCGGGCTCCACGGCCAGCAGGCCTGGGAGCGGCGCCTCGACCCGACGTCCGAGCTGGTCCTGACGATCCTGACGCAGAGCACCGCCGACGTGAACGCCGAGCACGGCTTCGAGGCGCTGCGGCGCGCCTACCCCTCCGGTGGCCCGGCCGAGCGGCACGTTCCGGGCAAGGGCTGGGGCGGTGCCGGGCTGCCCGACGGGGCGGCGCCCGACTGGTCCGCCGTCGAGACCGCACCCTATCCCGAGCTCGTCGAGGTCATCCGCCCGGCCGGCCTGCCGTTCGCGAAGGCCAAGGCCATCCAGGCCGCCCTGCGCGCGATCCGAGAGGGACGAGGCGACTATTCGCTGGAGTTCCTCGCCGAGATGCCGGCTCGCGAGGCCCGCGACTGGCTGATGGCTATCCCGGGGGTAGGCGTCAAGACTGCGTCGGTGGTCCTGCTGTTCTCGTTCGGGGCGCCACTGATGCCGGTCGACCGGCACGTCGAACGGGTTGCCCAGCGGGTCGGCTTGCTGCCGAAAAAGGCGACCGCCGCGGAAGCCCACGACTACTTCCTGGCGATGCTCGAGCCGGATCAGATGCACGAGGCCCACGTCAACCTGATCCACCATGGCCGGGCAGTCTGCCACGCCCGCCGGCCGAACCACGACGCCTGCCCGCTCCGCCCCCGCTGCCGCTTCGTCGACCCCAAGGCGCCATAGCGGCGCGAGGTATGCTCGGGCCATGCTGACGGGTGCGTGGCGGGGGGAGGGAGCGCCGCGGATCCTGATCGTTGACGACGACCCGAACCTGCTGGTGCTGCTGGCCGAGCAGCTGCGCTCCGACGGCTTCGAGATCCAGACCGCGCGCGACGGCATCGAGGCTCTCCGCCGACTCGACTCCGGGTGGCCTGACCTGCTGATCGTCGACATGATGATGGCCCGCATGGACGGCTTGACCCTGGCCCGCGAGATCAAGGCTCGGGCCGACCTTCCGATCATCGTCCTGTCGGCGATCGAGACGGCCGACTCGAAGGCCGACCTGCTCGAGGAGTTCGCCGAGGACTACGTCACCAAGCCGTACCACTACCCGGAGCTGCGGGCCCGCGTCCTGCGCGTCCTGCGGCGGCTCGGCGACAAGGTGCCGCGCAAGGAGCTTGTCGTGGGGCCCGACCTGCGCCTCGAGCTCCACCGCCGGACGGCCACCGTGCGCGGCCAGCGCGTGCAGTTGACGCCGACCGAGTCCCGCCTCCTGTACGCCCTCGCCGCCAACCTCGGCTCGATCGTCAGCACCGAGACCCTCCTCGACCGCGGCTGGGGCGACAGCGACGACGCCGATCCCTCGTATGTCTGGGTCACGATGCGACGGCTGCGCCAGAAGATCGAGCCCGACCCGGACAACCCGATTCATCTCGTGACCGTGCGCGGGATGGGCTACCGCCTCGTGCCCTCCGCGGCCGAGGTCGGCTGATCCGCCGGCCGGCGTCGTGACCGCACCGGCGGGCGAGCCGCAGCGGATCGGCCCGCGGATCTCGTTCCGGGCCCGGCTGACGATCGGGGTGATCGCCGGCGCGCTGGTGCCGCTGGCCGGCTTCGGGATCGTCCTCATCGCGGCCCAGGTCGTCACGACCGGCGACGCCGACCCGACGCTCATCCGGGTCGTGGTGTTCGTTCTGGCGGCGGCCCTCATCGTCGGCGTCGTCTTCGCCTACCTGGTCGCTTCGAACCTGACCGCGCCGCTGCGGGCGATCTCGAGCGCCGTCGAGCGCGTGTCGGCCGGCGACCTGTCGGCGCGCG
>DATHRO010000028.1:0-15733 GCA_035465135.1 Candidatus Deferrimicrobiaceae bacterium | reverse complement strand
ATCCTGGCCGTCGCCGTCCTCGTCAACGGTGTCCAGAACCTGGCCCTGTTCCTGGCCTTCGGTGCGATGGCGGTTGGCCTGGTCATGCTCCTCTACTACGCCTACCCGGCGATCGTCGCCGGTCTGTCGGCTGCGCTTGGCCGGGAGCGGCTGACCGCCGCCCGCGTGCTGTCGCTGGTCTGCGCGGCGGCCGGCATCGCGCTGGTGCTGGGCGGGCAGCTCGGGCCGGAGACCAACGCCACCGCGGCCGGGGTCGCGTTGGCCGGAGCGGCCGCGACGTGCCACGCGGTCTACCTGGTCGCGATCCGGGGCGGTTTCGACGACGTCCCCGCGGTTCAGGCGACCTCGCTCGTGCTCGCCGGCGGGGTGCTGATCTCGGGAACCGCGGCGATCGCGATCGACCCCGGCATCCTCGGCGCCTGGCTGGGGTCGCCGATCGCGTGGCTGGCGATCGCGTGCGCCGGAACGTTCGGCGCGCTGCCGAAGGTCTGGATCATCGGCGGCGTGCGCCGGATCGGGAGCACCGCGGCCGCGGTCGCGATGCTCATCGAGCCGCTCGTCGCGGTCGGGGCGGCGGCCGCCGTCCTGGGTCAGCGGCTGACCGCCGTCGAGATGGCAGGCGGCGCAGCGATCCTCGTGGCCGTCGTTCTCGCCCAGATCTCCCGGCGAGGCCCGCGGCAGCCGCTGATCGTCGAGTCGGCCTGAACCTCGGTCAGCCCTGGCGAATGTCCGGGTCGGGCAGGACGAGGTCGCGGATCGCGCCCTGGAGGTCGTGGTAGGACTTGACGAACGACCGCAATGTCCGGGCGCTCGCGCCGAAGCCCTCGAACTCCTCCGGTGTCAGGCCGTCGGGTTCATACGCCCGGCGGAAGTCGGGGATCCGCTCGTAGAGGTCGTCGACCAGGGCCGGCTGCACGGGCACCTCCATCCGCGGTTCCGGGACGATCCCGCTGGCGTTGAACCGGACCTGCCAGGCGTGGGGCATCGTCATGCTGACGTCGCCGCCGACGAGCTCGGTCCAGTGGAGGCGATGGCGGTAGGCCGCGGCCAGGAGTCGCGAGCGGTAGCCGCGCTCCTGGAAGATCCCGTAGGCCCGCTTGAAGGCCGCGATCCCGGCCCAGTTGGCGGCATCGGGGTGGAGGGCAACGCTGTCGCGTTCGACCACGACCTTCATCCAGTCGTCGAGGCGGCCGATCATGATGGTCACGATCGGCGACATCGTCGAGATGTCATCGCCGGCCGCCTCCCGGCGTCGCAGGCCCCGCTCGACGGCCTCGGCCGCGGCGATCGCCTGGGGGACGGTGAAGCTGACGGTCGAGTTGATGCTGATGCCCCGGGCGGTGGCCTCCTCCATCCCCGCCAGGCCGGCGGCCGTGCAGGGGAACTTCACCTGGATGTTCGGGGCCAGCTCCTGGAACCGGACGGCCTGCTCGAGCATGCGCTCGGCGTTGCGGTGGTTCGCCGGATTCAGCTGCAGCGACAGCCGGCCGGCCTTGCCGCGCCGCGCGTCGAAGACGGGCCGCAGCACGGCGGTCCCACGGACGGCCATCTCCTCGACGATCGCCCAGGTCAGGTCGAGCTCGGTGGCGCCGGGAAGCGCCGCGGCCAGCTCATGGACCCGCGGCACCCAGTAGCCGGCCTCCTTCTTCAGGACCTCGAGGACGATCGTCGGGTTCGACGTGGCGCCGGTGGCGCCGCGCTCGACCGCGTACTCGAGGTCGGCCGTGGCGCACGAGTCGTTCCAGTACTGGGTGGGGGTCTCCTGCGTCATGCGGAGAAGGGGACTGTCGATAGCGGCGAGGACCATGTCGGAGCCTCCGGATCTGTCGGTGGCGCTATCATCGATCATCGATTGTCGGGCTGCAAGCGGGGCGTCTGCGGGTCCGATCTGCCTTGACCGGCGGTGGCCCTGCGGCCTACAGTTATCGACAATCGATTATCGATGTCAGACGGTTCGGCGGAGTACAGGCGCACGTGACAACCGTTGTGCTCCTTGGCACGCTCGACACCAAGGGCCCCGAGTACGCGTTCCTCCGCCAGCGCGTGCGCGCCGCGGGCTGCGACGTGATCGTCGTGGACGCCGGAGTCATGAGCGGAACGACCGGCGCCGACGTCGACGCCGACTCCGTCGCCCGAGCGGCCGGCGTGGATCGGGGCCGCCTCGCGGCGATGCGAGACCGGGGTCCGGCTGTCGCGGCGATGACCCGCGGTGCGACGGCGGTCGTACGCCGACTGCACGCGACAGGCCGGCTCGATGGCATCCTCGGCGTCGGCGGGTCCGGCGGCTCGTCGATCGTCTCCGCGGCGATGCAGGCGCTGCCGCTCGGCGTCCCGAAGCTGCTCGTCTCGACGATGGGCTCCGGCGACACCCGGCCGTACGGCGGCACGGCCGACGTCACGATCATGCACTCGGTCGTCGACCTGGCAGGCATCAACCGAATCTCCGAACGGGTGCTGGCCAACGCCGCCGCCGCGATCGCGGCGATGGCCACGGCGGCGGCCGGCTTCAGCTCTGATCTTCCGGCGCGTCCCGTTGTCGGCGCGACGATGTACGGCAACACGACACCGGCGGTCATGGCCGCGCGTGAGCTGCTCGAGGCCCGCGGCTACGAGGTCCTCGTGTTCCACGCCAACGGCGCCGGCGGGCGGGCGATGGAGGCGCTGGTCCGCGAGGGCGCGATCGACGCCGTCCTCGACGTCACGACCACCGAGCTGGCCGATGAGCTGGTCGGCGGTGTGTGCTCGGCGGGGCCCGAGCGCCTCGAGGCGGCGGGCGCCCTTGGCCTGCCGCAGGTGGTCTCGCTGGGCGCGCTCGACATGGTCAACTTCGGGCCGATCGACTCTGTCCCGTCGCCGTTCCGGACCCGGAACCTGTACCGGCACAACGCCGCGGTGACGCTGATGCGGACGACCGCGGCCGAGTGCGCCGAGCTGGGTCGGATCCTGGCCGGGAAGTTGAACGAGGCGATCGGTCCGGTGACGATCTTCGTCCCAGGCGGCGGGCTGTCGATGATCGGTCTCGCCGGGCGCCCGTTCCACGACCCGGTCGCGGACGCGGCCCTGATCGGGGCGCTCAAGGCGGACCTGCGTCCCGACATCGAGGTGGTCGAGTCGGCCGCCGACATCAACGACCCCGGTTTCGCGCAGGCGATGGCCGGGCGACCCGACGAGCTGTACTGGTCGCGCGTCGAGCCACGGCCGGCCGAGCGGCGGGAGGAGGTGCAGGGGGGAAGGCGGATCACGACCGCGGCCTCGGCCGCGAGCTAGCCACGAGCCGGAATCCGTCGCCCCCGGGCGGCGCTGGCCATGAAGCCAAGGAGGAAACCGCAGTGCCCTTGAAGGAAAAGGTCCTCGACCAGTTCCTCGGGGACGAGACGTTCCCGATCGAATGGACGTCGGACACCGAGAAGCTGCTGTTCTGGGTCTACGACGACCTGCATTGCCCCAAGCCGCTGAGCCCGATGTACGAGGACATCGGCGGCTGGTGGCTGTCCTGCGATCACATGTTCCGCCGCTTCGGCACGCCGTTCGCGACGGACTGGATCTACAAGAACATCAACGGCTACCTCTACACGGCGGCGATCCCGGCCGAGGCCGGTCTGGAGGTCGTGACGCAGGAGTACGACCTCGCCACCCGGCCGGTCGTGCCGCAGGGCCACGACCCGGAGTACGCCGGCAAGATCGGCGCCTACCTCGGCGCCGTGCTGCCGGTCTACGGCCATAACTTCGTGACCTGGTGGAAGACCCGCTTCGTGCCCGAGATGGAGCGCAACTTCGCATACATCGAGGGGATCCTGGACAAGAAGGACCAGCTGAGCCTGGCGGACACGGCCGTCCTCCTCGAGGACGCGATCGACATGCATGACCGCCACTGGAAGATCCACTGGATGCTGAACTTTGCCCAGCTGTCCGCGACGTTGAACCTGCGGGCGGTCATGGAGAAGACCCACGGCAAGATCGACGAGGTCTTGCTGGGACGGCTCCAGAACTCGGCCAGCGACCGGAACTGGGACAAGATCCGGGCGCTCTGGGAGATGCAGGAGGAGGTCAAGGGCGACGCCGAGCTCGCGGCGGCGTTCGACAGCCCGTCGGCCGTCGAGATCGTCCCCAAGCTCCAGGCGACCGAGCGCGGCCGGACGTTCATCGCCGAGCGGGTCGTGCCATACCAGAAGGAGTTCGGCTGGCACGCGGTCTGGAGCCACGAGTTCGTCTTCCCGAGCTTCCGGGAGGACATGACGCCGGTCATCCAGCTGGTGCGCGACCAGTACGCCTCGAACTACGACTACCCATCGGCGATCGCCAAGCTCAAGGCCGACATCGACGCCGCGGCAAAGGAGATCCTCGAGGGGCTCGAGGGCGAGGCCCTGGAGGAGATGCGGGCTGCCAACGAGATCAACCTCAAGATGGCGCCGCTCACGCCGGACCATCACTTCTACATCGACCAGGGTGCGAACGCGCACGTCCGGCTGGTCCTGATCGCCCTCGGCGAGAAGCTCGTCGAGATGGGCGTCCTCGATCGGCCCGACGACGTGATCATGTTCCACTACAACGAGCTGCGGGCCTTCATCGGCAACCCGACCGGCATCGACGGGCGAGCCATCGTGGCCGCCGCTCGGGCCAAGCGCCAGGCCGCCGAGAAGGTCCGGCCGCGCGACTGGGTCGGCACCGTCACCGAGACCCAGCTGGCCTTCCCGTACCTGAACCTGTGGGGCTTCCCCGACAAGTTCTACCGCTCGAAGGAGGAGGAGCACGGCAAGGTCAAGGGCATCGCCGGCTCGCCGGGCGTCGTCGAAGGCGTCGCGCGGGTCGTTATGTCCGAGACGGAGTTCGACAACCTCCAGACCGGCGAGATCCTCGTCTGCGAGATGACGAACCCGGCCTGGCAGGTGCTCTACGGGAAGATCGTTGCCGTCGTCACCGACGCCGGCGGGACCGTCTCGCACCCGGCCGTCCTGGCTCGCGAGTACGGCATCCCGGCCGTCGTCGGCGCCTCGGTGGCGACCACCCGGATCAAGACGGGCGATCGGCTCCGCGTCGATGGCAACGAAGGGGTCGTGGAGATCCTGGAGGCCGCCGCGACGCCGGCGCCTGCGATGGCAGGCGTCGGGATGCGCGACTGACCGTCAGCCCTTGACCCGCCAGGAGGTCTCGCGCAGCGTCCTCAGCGATCAGGTCAAGGATCGCCTGCTCCAGGCGATCCTTGACGGTCGCTACCCACCCGGCGCCCGGATCGTGGAGACCCGGGTCGCCCGGGAGCTCGGCACGAGCCAGGCGCCCGTCCGGGAGGCGCTGCGTGACCTGGAGGGCCTCGGCGTCATCGAGACGACGGCGTTCCGGGGAGCTCGCGTCCGCCGGCCTTCGGCGGGCGAGCTCCTCGAGGCGTTCGCGGTCCGCTCGGTGCTGGAGTCCCTCGCCGGCAGGCTGGCGATCGAGGCGCTCACCGAGGTAGACCTCGAGGAGCTCCGCGGCTATGTCGCCGAGATGCAGGACGCTGCCGAGGCCGGCGACGTGCATCGCGAGGCCATCGCTGACGCGGCGTTCCACGGCCGGATCATCGAGCTGGCCGGCAACGCGACTCTGGCTCGCGTCTGGCGCACGCTGGAACCGTTTTCCCGGACCTACATCACGATCGTCGCCCCGGGCTCGGACCGGCGGCGCATCGCAGACGGCCACGAGCCGGTCCTCGAGGCCCTGCGCCGGCGCGACCCGGACCTCGTCACCGCCGTCCTCCACCGCCACTTCGAGGACGCCGCCGCGAGCCTCGCGAGCCACTGGCCGAGCGCGACGCCGACGCCGCCCGAGGAGTCGGGGGACCCGGGCCGCGGCGGGACCGCGCCCGAAACGCTGCCGGACCTCGCGGCGTCACCGTCGGATCCGCTTCCCGCGAACTGAAAGGACGTCATGAACCAACCGCTCCAGCTCACCGAGGAGATGTCGGCCGGACCCGCCCGCCTGCGGGTCGACGTCCACGGCAGCCTGCCGCGCGAGCACGTTCTCGACGACCTGAGCTTCCTCAACTACCGACTCGCCGACGTGCGCATCTCGCCCGAGGTGACGCTGCCCGAGCCGGACATCGTGTGGCAGCAGGATGGCGAGAAGGCGATCGCCTACGACGGCCGGGTCGTGCATTTCACGGGCCCGTGGCCGGCCGGCCCGATCCAGAAGGTCATCGTGGCGATGCTGGCGTTGCGGATGGAGGCGGTGGGTTGGCATCCCTCGCACAGCGCGGCGGTCCACTACCGCGACAAGACGTTCCTGTTCCTCGGTGGCGAGTCCAACCACGGCAAGAGCATGGGTCTCATCGAGGCCGGGGTGCGTGGCGGTCTCCAGGTTGCCTCGGAGACGACGGTGATCGACGAGGACGGCAAGGCCGTGATGGGCTCCGTGGAGCCCTTCCTGGTGAAGCGGACCGAGGGAACCGAGCGCTCCGACAAGGCGGCCCCGAACCGGGGCGTCGAAAAGTTCTGGGGGACGATGCCCTCGTGGGGCATGTACGAGGGAACGCCGAACATCGATCTTGTGATCGTCCCCGCCATCGACGGCAACTTCGACCGCGCGACCAACGAGCTCATCCCGTTCGAGCGCCAGTTCCAGTTCCTGCACTCGCTGCAGAACTACTTCCTGACCAACGAGCTGCTGGCGCCCGGCCACGTCATGCCGCTGGTCGACACCGACGAGCTCCGCGCCCGCCGAGCGACGTTCGTGGCCCGCTTCTGCGAGCGGCCGTTCTACTTCATCCGGGCAGCCACGCCCCAGGTTCTGCTCGACGCCGTGGACGAGGTCCTCTGAGGGGCCGATGCAGCCGTTCGCCTATGCCCGACCGACCTCACTCGCCGAAGCCGTCGCCCTGCTCGACCGCCTCGGGCCCGAGGCCCTGCCGCTGGCCGGCGGCACGGACCTGGTCATCCGCCTGCGCGACGGGACGCTCCGGCCGTCGCACGTGGTGGACGTCAAGGCGGTTGCCGAGCTGCGGCCGGGAATTCGTGAGGCCGACGCGCGGCTCGTCATCGGCGCGACGACGGTCATGACCGACATCATGGCCGAGCCCCGCGTCCGGCGCGACTTCGCTGCCCTGGCCGAGGCGGCGGCGGTCGTGGGCTCGGTCCAGATCCGCAACCGTGCGACGCTGGCCGGCAACCTGTGCAACGCCTCGCCCGCAGCCGACACCGCGCCGCCGCTGCTCGCCTACGACGCGACGGTCGTGGCCGTCGGTCCGGAAGGGGAGCGGCGCATCCCGCTCGACGCGTTCTTCGTCCGCTCCGGGCTGACGACGCTCGCCCGGGGCGAGCTGGTGACCGCGGTCGAGCTGCCGCTGCCGACCCGTCGTCGCGGGGCGGTCCACCTTCGCCGGACCCGCCGCCGCGGTCACGACCTCGCGTCGGTCACGCTGGCCTGCTCGATCGACGATGCCGGCGTCACGCGGCTCGCGTACGGCAGCGTCGGTCCGCGGCCGGTGCTCGTGCTGGACGATTCGGGCGTGCTCGCCGATCCGGGTGCCCCGGACTCGACGAGGGAGTCGGTCCTCGACCGGCTGCTCGCGGACGCCAGCCCGTCGCCGCGCTCGATGCGCGCCGGTCCCGACTACCGCCTGGCGATGCTCCGCGTCCTCGCCCGGCGCGGTATCCAGGTGGCTTCCCAGCGGCTCGCCGGCGGACGCTCGTCGTGACAGCGGGATCCGGTCCGGTCGCGCCTGGAGAGACCGTCGCGGTCAGCCTGACCGTCAACGGCCGGGCCCGAACGCTCGACGTGCCGGCTCACGTGACCCTCTTGGACGCCCTTCGAGACGAGCTCGGCCTGACCGGCGCCAAGGAGTGCTGCCTCGTCGGTGAGTGCGGCGCCTGCACGGTCATCCTCGACGGCCGGACCGTCGATGCGTGCCTCGTCCTGGCCGTCGAGGCCGACGGCCGCGAGCTGACGACCGCCGAGGGACTGGCCGTGAACGGCTCGCTGACGCCCCTCCAGGAGGCGTTCCTCGACGAGGGCGCGGTGCAGTGCGGCTTCTGCATCCCGGGCCAGGTCGTCTCGGCCCACGCCCTCCTGGCCGAGAACCCGGAACCGACCCTCGAGGAGGTCCAGGAAGGCCTGGCCGGGAATCTCTGCCGCTGCGGCTGCTATTGGCAGATCAGCGAGGCCGTCCTGGCAACAGCTCGGGCGTCAGGCCGATGACCACGACCCGGGTCGGCGACTCGCCGCAGCGCGTCGGCGGTCACCAGCGCGTGACGGGGCATCAGGCGTACGTGGCCGACATCCACCTCGCCGGCGAGCTGCACGCCAAGCTCGTCACGCTACCCGTCGCCCACGGCCGGATCGGAGCGATCGACGCGAGCGCCGCCGAGGCCCTGCCGGGTGTGCACTTCGTCATGACCCCGGCCGACCTGCCGGCGCCGATGCCGCGCTTCGGCCCGCAGTTCAACGACCGGCCGGTGATGGCAGTCGGCGAGGCGCTCTACCACGGCGAGCCGGTGGCGGCGGTCGTCGCCGAGTCGCGCGAGATCGCCGAGGCGGCGGCCAGTCTCGTGCGGGTCGAGTACGAGGAGCTGCCGGCGGTCGTGACCGTGGCCGCCGCGCTCGCGCCCGACGCGCCGCTCGTCCGCGACCCCGCGCTCCGGCCAGACGACCCACTGGCCGTGACGAACGTCCTGCGCGAGCATCGCTACGCCTGGGGCGACGTTGACGCGGCCACGGCGGACCTCGTCGTCGAGCACGCCTACTCGTTCCCGATGGTCACCCACTTCGCGATCGAGCCCCACGCGTTCATCGCCGCCCCGGACGGCGACGGCATCGTCGTCTGGAGCTCGATCCAGCACCCGAACTGGCTCCAGAAGGTCCTCGCCCGGGTACTCGGGCTGCCGCTCGCCAGGGTTCGTGTCTTTGCCCCGGATCCGGGTGGTGCGTTCGGGGGCAAGCAGCACGCCAAGTACGAGCCGCTGGTCGCCTTCCTGGCCCGGCGGGCCAGACGCCCGGTCCGGCTGGTGCTGTCGCTCGAGGAGACGTTCCAGGCGGTCCGGCGCGCGGCCGCGGAGGTTCGGGTCCGGACCGGGCTGATGGCCGACGGCACGATCGCCTTCCAGGACGTGGTGGCCGACTACCTGATCGGGGCCTACGCCGACATCGCCGATCGGGTCGTCGGCAAGGGCAGCTACCCCGCCTGCGGCCCGTACCGCGTGCCGTCCGCTCGGATCGTGGCCCGCGCGGTCCTGTCGAACACCGTGCCGTCGACCGCGTTCCGGGGCTTCGGGAACCCCCAGGTGAACTGGGCGGTCGAGTCGAACCTGACCGACGGCGCGCTGGCGCTCGGCATCGACCCGCTCGAGCTCCGGCTCCGGAACCTGGCCCGCCGCGGCGAGGCCTTCATCCCGTTCGACACGCCGGCAGACGGCGACTGGCAGCAGACCGTCCGGCGAGCGGCCGAGCTGATCGAGTGGTCGAGCCCCAAGCCGGCCGGCCGGGGCCGCGGCATCGCGATCGGGATCAAGTCCGGCCCGACGACGGGCCTGTCGTACGCCACGGTCCGGTTGCTGGCCGACGGCAGCGTCGTCGTGTACGCGGGGACGTCGGACATGGGCCAGGGCGCGCGAACGGTCTTCGCCCAGATCGCCGCCCAGGAACTGGGCGCTCCGCTCGACTGGGTCACGGTCGTGATGGGTGACACCGTCATCGTGCCCTACGACCAGCAGACCTCGGCCAGCCGCTCGACGGTCCTGATGGGCAACGCCGTCCTCGCCGCGTGCCGCGAGATCCAGGCGCGGCTGCGGGTGATGGCCGCCCGGCTGCACGGCGTCGACGAGGGCTCGATCGTCGTCGAGGCCGGGGTCGTGCGCCTGCCGGACCGCGAGCTGCCGATCATCGACGTCCTCAAGCCGGGCCTCGGGCGCCTCGGCGGCGAGCTCGTCGGCAACGGTGAGTCGCGCAAGGAGGACGAGCCGGGCCACCCGCTCGGCGGTAGCGCGGCGTTCTTCGAGTTCAACTGCACGGCCGTCGAGGCCGAGGTTGACCGTGAGACCGGCGACGTGACCGTGACCCGCTACGTGACCGTCTCCGACGTCGGCAAGGCCATCAACCCGCTGCAGGTCCGGATGCAGGACGAGGGCGCCGCGATCCAGGGCCTCGGCCACACCCTCATGGAGCACTACATCTTCGACGACGCGGGGCGGATCCGGAACCTCGTGGCGATCGACTACCGGATCCCGACCAGCATGGACCTGCCGCTCGAGATGATCAGCGAGATCGTCGAGAACGGCGACGGCCCCGGTCCGTACGGTGCCAAAGGCATGAGCGAGGGCGCGCTGCTGTGCGTGTCGGCCGCCGTGGCCGCGGCCGTGCGCGACGCCTCGGGCGTGGTCATCCGCGACCTGCCGCTGTCCCCGGAGCGGGTCTGGCGGGCCCTTACCGAGCAGTCGCGCGTCCCGCAGGAGGCGATGCGATGACGGACATCCTCGACATCGGGCCGATCGCCCGTCAGACGCCGGCCGACGTCGTGGCCGCGGCCAGGCTGGTACGCGAGGGCCGCATGATCTCGCTCGCGGCCGCCCGCTACCCGGGCATGCCGCTGTTCCCCGGCCACCCGCCGTTCCAGGTCCTCAACTACCGGACCCCACGCGGCATCCGGGTGACCGGCGCGAAGCCGTGGGGCCCGGTCAACGACGCCGGCCTCGGTTACATGGCCGAGTACGTGATGGCGACCTCGCACTCCGGCGCGCACATCGACGCGCTGGCTCACATGACGGTCGCCGACGACATGCACTGGTACGGCGGCGGCAACGCCGACGAGCACCTGACCGACTTCGGGCCGACCCATCTCGATGCCTCGACGATGCCGCCGTTCTTCACCCGCGGCGTGCTGCTCGACGCGGCCGGTCACCGCGACCTCGCCTGCCTGCCGAAGGGCTCGCCGATCGACGCGGCCGAGCTGGAGGCCATCGCCGCCGCCGAGGGCGTCGAGGTTCGTCCCGGTGACGTCGTCGTGATCCGGACCGGCTACATGGGCCTGTGGCCCGACGCCGAGGCGATGGCCGCCCACAAGACGCCGGGGCCCGACATCTCGGCCGCCCAATGGCTGCTCGACCACGGCGTCGTGGCGACCGGCACGGACACCGAGACGTACGAGGTCCAGCCGGCGCCCGACCCGGGTCCAACCGGCAACCCGCAGCCGGTCCACACGTTGCTGCTGATCCAGAACGCCGTGTACCTGATGGAGAGCCTCGATCTCGAGACCCTGGCCCGGGAGCGCGTCCACGAGTTCCTCTTCGTCGCCCTGCCGCTGAAGATCCGCGGCGCCACGGGCTCGATGGTCGACCCCGTGGCGGTCGTCTGAAGGAGAACCCGACGTGACCGTCACCACCGCTGACCCCGCCACCGAGACCCCCCGAGCCGCGGCCCCCGAGCCGCTGCCCGAGACGATGGCCGCGCTCGTGGTGCTCGAGCCGAACCGCTTCGAGATCCGCGAGGTGCCGGTCCCGCGACCCGGCCCCAACGAGGTCCTGGCCCGGGTCCGGGCGGTCTCGATCTGCGGCACCGACGCCCACATCATCCACGGTGACTACCCGGGCTTCTGGCCGCCGGCCTTCCCGTTCATCCCGGGCCACGAGTGGGCCGGCGAGCTGGTCGAGCTGGGACCCGGCGCGGAGCGCTACGGCTGGGCCGTCGGCGACCGCGTCGCGGGCACCAGCCACGACGCCTGCGGGGTCTGCCAGAAGTGCGTCGAGGGCCGCTACAACCTGTGCGAGAACTACGGCCGGCCGGGCCTCCACAAGCAGTACGGCCACTCCGTCCAGGGGGCCGATGCGACGTACGTCGTGCAGGGCATCAAGACGATCTTCCCGCTGCCCGCGGGCCTGTCCTTCGACGAGGGCGCGGTGATCGACCCGGCCTCGATCGCGCTCCACGTCGCCAACCGCGGGGCCATCGCCCCGGGTGACACCGTCGCGATCACCGGCGCCGGCGCGATCGGCCTCCTGGGGGCCGACGCGGCCCGCGTCCGCGGCGCGGCCCGGGTGATCGTCGTGGGCCGGGGCCAGCGGCTGGCCAAGGCGGCGGCGCTCGGGTACGAGACGGTCAACACGGCCGCCGGCGACCCCGTCGGCGCGGTCCGGGCGATGACCGGCGGCTTCGGCGTCGACGTGACGCTCGAGTGCACCGGCGTACCGGAGGGAGTCGAGTGGGCCCTCGAGATGCTGCGGCGCGGCGGTCGCTGCGCGGCCGTCGGCATCCCGACGGTCGGCGTCGAGATCGCGATGCAGCGGCTCGTCCTCGACGAGCTGGAGCTCGTTGGCTGCCGCGCCACCGCCGGCGAGATGCGGCGCGTGATGCCGTTCGTGGAGCAGGGCGCGATCCGGGTGCAGGAGCTGATCACCCACCGCTTCCCGCTGCGAGACTACGCGGACGCGCTCGCGACGTTCAAGGACCGCGACAGCGGCGCGATCAAGATCATCGTCCAGCCGTAGCTGGAGCCGGGTGACGCTCGCCGTTCAGGCAGGGTCGAGATTTCCCAGGGCGTAGCCGCCGTCGATGTCGATCACCGCGCCGCTGACCCAGCGGCCACCCTCGCCGGCCAGCCAGGCCACGGCCCGAGCCACGTCGAGACCGTCGCCGACGGCCTTCAGGGCCTGCTTCTGGAGCGGCGCGCCCGCCTCGAAGCGCATCCGTTCGTCGGCCTCGGACAGGCCTCGAAGCTCGGACGGGACGATGCCCGGGCGGAGGACGTTGACCCGGATCCCGTCGCGCCCGAGGTCGAGGGCCAGGGCGCGGCTCATCGCCTCGACCGCGCCCTTGGCGGCGACGTAGCCGAAGCGGCCGCGCGGCGGTCGGGAGACGACCGTCGAACCGAGGTTGATGACCGTCCCGCGAGATCGCTTCAGCTCGGGCAGGGCCGCGCGGGTGCACAGGAACACGCTTCGGACGTTGGCCGCGAACATCGCGTCGAAGGCCTCGTCGGACAGCGCCTCGATCGGCGCCTGGACCTCGCTCCCGGCGTTGTTGACGAGGACGTCGATCCCGCCGAAGGCCGCGACCGCCGCCTCGACCATGGCTCGGACGTCGGCCTCGAGGGTCACGTCGGCCCGGCATGCGATGACGCGCCCGGGGGCCTCGGCCAGCTCGGCGACGAGGGTCGACAACCGGTCGCCGCGGCGGGCCGCGGCAAGTACGTTGCCACCCAGACCCACGAGGTGGCGGACGGTGTGCGCGCCGAGGCCGCTCGACGCCCCGGTCACGATGACCCGGCAGCCGGCGAGCCCGCTCATGCCCGGCCGGCGGCGACCTCGTCGGCCCGCGTCCGGCCGGCGTGGAGGATGAGGTCCTCGTGCAGCTCGAACCACACCGAGTGGTACGAATCGACGCGCGGCGAGGCCACGAAGCGCCCGTCGCCGGCCTGGGCGGCGGCGTTCGCGTGCTCGAGGCGCGTGACGTAGGTCGCCAGTCGCGGCAAACCCCCGACGAGCGGCTCCAGCCACGCCGCGGCGTCGCCGTGGAGGGCGGCCAGGTCCGCCAGGACGCGCCCGTCATACGCGGCGTCAGTGTGGTCGTTGATGATCTGCTCGCCGCCGACCTCGCGTAGCTGCCAGGCCGTGACGGTCGCCTTCATCCGGGCATCGAGATCGAGGAACGTATCGAGCGCGGCCTCCGCCGCCGGGCGGCCCCAGGCCGCGGCGGTTCGCTCGACGGCCTCGTGCGCAGCGCGCTTGCCGGCGTCCGTGAGCCGGACGGACCCAACGGCCTCCTCGGCGAGACCGGTAGCGAGGAGCCCGTCGAGCGCGGCCATCGCCGCGTCCGGGGGCGCGAGGAGCGCCGCGGCGACGGCGTCCGCCGAGGCGTAGCCCTTGACGAGCAGGACCGTCAGCACGGCGTCCTCGGCCAGGGCCTCGCCCGAGCCAGCTGCCTCGCCCGGCTCACCGGCTGGGACCGATTCGTTGGGCGCCGCGGACGCCTCGCCGACCTCGATGCCCAGCTCGCGGGCCCACTCGAGCAGGATCGCCGCCTCCGGCGCGACCGTGATCTCGCCGGCCACGACGCCAGCGAACACCTCGCCCGTGCCGCCGTCGACCGTGATCGTGTCGCCGACCGCGAACCGCCGGCCGTCGCAGGTGAATCCATCTCCGTCGAGGCGGATCCCTGCCGCGCCGACGACGGCCGGGATGCCCCAGCCGCGGGCGACGACGGCGGCGTGGCTGGCGAGGCCGCCGCTGGCGGTCAGGATCCCCACCGACGCGGCCATGCCGTGGACGTCGTCCGGCGACGTCTCCGACCGGACGAGGACGACCTTCCGGCCCGCGTCGGCCGCGGCCACCGCGGCGTTCGGCTCGACCACCACCTCGCCCGCGGCGACGCCCGGTGACGCCGGCAGGCCGCTCGCGATCGGCGGCCCGGATGCGGGCCGCTTCGCCTGGACGGTCGGAGGGTTGGCGAGGAGGTCGCGGACCCGCTCGACGGCCTCGGCGCGCGTCAGCTCGAACGACGGATCCTCGGCCATGTCGATCGCGATCCGCAGCGCCGCCAGCGGGCTGCGCTTACCGATCCGGCACTGCAGCAGCCACAGCCGGCCGTGCTCGACGGTGAACTCGATGTCACACAGGTCGCGATGGTGGCGCTCGAGGCGATCGACGGCGGCCCGGAGCTGGCGGCCGACCTCGGGCATCCGCTCATCGATGATCGAGATCGGCTCGGTTGCGTGCGTCCCCGAGACCACGTCCTCGCCCTGGGCGTTGAACAGGAAGTCGCCGTACAGCTCGGGCACGCCGCTGGCCGGGTTACGCGTGAAGAGGACACCGGTGCCCGAATCGACCGAGCGGTTGCCGTAGACCATGGCCTGGACGGTGACGGCCGTGCCGTGCACATCGGGGATGCCCTCGCGCCGGCGGAAGGCGCGCGCCCGGTCGCTGTTCCACGAGCGGAAGACGGCCTCGACGGCGGACCGCAGCTGGGCCCACGGGTCGTCCGGGGCGGCCTCGCCGACGATGTCGCGGTACATCGCCTCGAAGCGGCTGCGGCAGTTTGCCGCGAAGGCCGGGCTGCCCGACGCCTTCGCCAGCCCCGCCGTCGTCGCGTCGTTGAGGCCGAGGTTGAGGATCGTGTCCATCATCCCCGGCATCGACACCGGAGCGCCAGAGCGGACGCTGACGAGGAGTGGATCGGCCGGGTCTCCGAAGCGTCGACCGACCAGCGCCTCCATCCGGGCCATGTGCTGGCGCAACTCGGCATCGAGGCCGGCCGGCCAGCCATTGGCCAGGTACTCGCGACAGGCCGCGGTCGTGATCGTGAAGGCGGGCGGAACCGGCAGCCCGAGGTCGCGCGACATCACGGTCAGGTTCGCCGCCTTGCCACCCATGAGCGCGGTCAGCTCGTGGAGGGAGCCGCCGGGTGGGCTGTCGCAGTCGTAGACGTATGGCACGAGGTCGCTCTCCTGGTCGCCCGACGGGCTGCCGGCTCGACGCGCGGCGATGCCCGCTAGGGCGTGATGATGATCTTGATCGCCCCGCTGTCGGGGTCCTTGAAGGTGGCCAGCGCCTGGCCGTACTCGGCCAGGCGGAAGCTGTGGGTCATGACGTCCCGGACGCGCATCCGGCCCTGCTCCACGAGCGGCATCACGCGCCGCATCTCGCCGGCGGTGGCGCGCGATCCCACGAGCTCCAGCTCGTCGAGGACGAGCCGCTGCATCGCGATCTCGACGCCGACCGTCGGGATGCCGACGGCCGCGCAGCGACCGCCGCGCCGCAGCATCTCGAGGGCCCACTCGACT
>DATHRO010000027.1:0-10837 GCA_035465135.1 Candidatus Deferrimicrobiaceae bacterium | reverse complement strand
CGTGACGGGTGGTCAGCCAGGTACCGAGCCACGTCGGGCGCGAACCGCTCGCCGAGGCGTGAAGCGAGGACGAGCAGTAGCCCGGCCCCCTCGAGGGTGTCCTCGAGCGAGCTGCCGACCTCGAGCCGGACCCACGGCCCGAAGCGCTGGCCGTGGGCATCGAGGAGCTGCCGCTCGATCGCACGTGCGGCGTTCTCGTCACCGGCCGCCGCAAATCCCAGCGCCAGCCAGAGCTGCTCACGGATCGTCAGGTCCGCCGGCTCGAACGAGCGCAGGTCGTCGAGCACGTCGTCGCCCAGCCCGGCCAACGCCGCTAGAACCACGATCTCGCGCTCACGGGTCGAGAGCGCGGAGGCGCCCTCGTCGTCGAGCCACTCCCGGACCTGGCTGCCGTTGAGCCGTTCGGGGGCCACGAGCGTCGCCAGGGCCGTCAGCTCGAGCTCGCCCGAGCTGTACGGCAGCAGTGCGACGAGACCGCGCTGGTAGCGCGTCACGTCGAAGTCCACGCTGGGCAGCGTCGCGGGATCGACGCCGTACCCGTCGATGAGGGTCCTGCGAGCCAGCTCGGCCGCGAATGCCCGATCGAATCGCGCGCTCGTCGAGCTCGTGAGCTCGTCGAGCAGCGGGATCAGCGAGCCGCGCCCGGCATCGACGATCAGGTACCGCGTCAGGCCCTCGCCACCCGGCGGCTGGTACGCGGCGGTGAGCGCGTCGTAGCGCGTCTGGAACCCGGCCATCCGGGTCGGGATGACGTGGACGACGCGGACCAGGGTGTCGCGCAGCGCCGTCGCCGGCCCGCGACCCGCGATGGTGATCCGATGATCGCCCTGGGTGAGCTTCGGCAGCGGGATCCGGACTGGCTCGAACGCGGTGCCGCTGACCCGGGTCTCGGCGAGGCCGAGGCTCGGCGCCGAGACCGTGAACGCCACATCGTCCCCGGCCCGGAGCGCGTCCCCGTACGCCCGGACCCGCAGGATCGGCTGCTCGCCGACGAGGTAGTCCGGCGCAAGCACCGCCTCCACGAAGAACGGCAGGGAGACCGGCAGCTTGACCGAGCCCCGGCCGGTCCGCAGGTCGTTCGTGATCGCGAAGGCCGTGATACGCCAGCTCGTCAGGTCGTCAAGCAGCTTGAACGTGGCGGTGGCGCGTCCGTCGGCGCCGGTCCGGACGAGCTGGAACGTGACGCTGTCGCCGAAGTCCTCCCGTCCTCCCTCTCCGCCGGTGGCGCCGCAGCCGCCCTCCAGGGTGCGCATCGCGGAGTGCGTCACGGCTCCCTGGAGGAATCCCGCATCGATCGGTCGGAAGAGCGTTGCCGTCGGATCGCCGACCGACGCGGCGCCGATCGCGTACAGCTTCTCGTCGACGCCCTGCAGGACGACGTCGGCCGCGACGGGGCTCCCGTCCGGACCGGTCGTGGTCACCTTGACCGCGGCGGTGTCACCGGGCGCGTAGCGCTCGCGATCGGGCGCCAGGCCGACGGTCACGCGCAGGTCACCCAGGTCGGGCCGGACGTTCGCATCGGCGGTGACGTAGCCGGCGCCGCGTGCCTGGACGACGCGCACCGTGAAGCCCGGCAGCAGCCCGTCCCGGAAGGTCCGGCGGATGGTCGAGTCCCCGGAAACGACCGCGTCGACAAGGCCGCCCGAGGCGACCAGGAACAGGAACCGGCCCTCACTGGCAACGCTCCCGTCGCCGTCATGGAGCGTCAGCACCACCGATTCGCCGAGGCCGACGGTCGTCGACGGCGTGCCGCCGCAGCCTCCGCCCGGCAGGAGATAGGAGAGGAAGCCTGGCTCGAGGCCCTCCGGGCTGTCCACCCAAAGTGTCTCTCGGATCTGCCGTCCGGCATCGTCGGCGGCCCGTAGCACGATCGTGTAGTCATCACTCTTCGTGGGCGCGGCGAGGGTGAAGCGGAACGAGCCGTCGGCCGCGGTCGTCGTCTCGTACGTCCCGACAGTTCGCTCGGAGTAGTCGTAGCGATAGACCGGCACGACCTTCTTCTCGATGAAGTCGTACTCGGTGCCAGTCTGGCGGACGGTCGTGACGTGCTCGATCAGCGTCGCGGTGACCCGCCCGCCGCCGATCGGCTGGCCCGCGGGGTCGCTGTCCCAGGACCAGGTTCGGGCGGCCACGGCGGCATTGATCCCGGCGAAGTCGACCAGGCTCAGCCGGCCGCTCGCGGTGATCGTCGTGCCGTCGATCTTCGCCTGCCCCGCCAACCACGCGCGTGATGCGAAGACCATGACCGAGATGCGGTCGCTGATGTCACCTTCCTCAGGGTTCACCGGCGAGACCCGGATTCCCTGGTGGCTCCAGCCTTCACGGTCGCGGTCGAGGTATCGGGCGGCGAGCGTGACTGTCGCGTACCCGTCGGCGTCGGTCGTCACGGTCCGCGACAGGTTCGCCTCGTCGCGGCTCTCGCCTTCGGAGACGACGCGCAGCTGGGCGTTCGGCAGCGTCGTGCCGTCGAAGAAGCTCGCCCGGATCGTGATCGCCATCGGCTCGCCGTCGAGGTAGACGTGCTTGTCGGTGCTGATCTCCAGCCGGTAGCTCGGCTTGCGGATCACGGTTACGTAGAGCCAGGTGGAGATCGTCTCCCGGCCATCGACGAACAGGGCGAGGACGTAGGTGCCAAGTGACAGCGTGGCGACCGGCACGTCGAGCGCGAAGGTCCCGCTTGCCGAGGCCTTCACCGGGACCCGTGCCAGCGGCACCTCGGGGCGGCCCTCGGCCGGATAGAGACGCAGCTCCATCGCGTCCGGCACCGACCGATCCGCCCGCAGCCGGGCGACACCCCAGGCGTGGATCGTGTCCGTCTGCCGGTACTCGCCGCGATCGGTCTCGAGCAGCAGCCAGTAGCGATTGGACGGCTGGTCGGCCGCCGACGGCCGGTTGTTCTGCCAGTCCAGCCACGAGCCGGTCGGCGCACCGAGGGCCGCGACGATCCAGCGTCCGCCGGGCGCCGTGATCGAGACGACCGTCGGCCACGGCGCCCACCAGCTGTCGGACAGTCGTGGCATCAGCCGCTCGGGCGTGGGGAACTCGGCCAGCCCGTCGGCCGCCGTCACGCCGAGCTGCCGCCCGTCCGCGCTCGCGACGACGGCGCCGCCCACGCCCTCCAGCGAGCCGAGGTCGTTGACCCAGGCGACCGACCGCGTGTCGGTTGTGACGGCGTATGCCGACAGCGTCCGGATCTGGAGGACGGCCTGCGCGGGTCTCCGCTCGCGCGGGACGACGACCAGGTACGCTCCCGGGTCGAGGTCCACCGGGAGGACGAGGTGGAGCTTGTATCCGGAGTCGCGCACGAGGCGTCCGTCGACCTCGGCCACGAGCCGGAGGTCGTCGGTCGGGACGAGCCCTGCGCCCGATGCGCGGAGCCAGCTGTCGGGGCCCATCAGTCGCTCCGCGGCGGCGACCGTCGCGTCGCGGCCCGGCAGGCGGTAGATGTCGACTGGGAGCGTCTCCGGTCGTTCGACCCGCCCGTCGTCGTCATCGTCGTACTCGTCGTAGCCGATCAGGAGTGCGATTCGATCGCTCGGTCGCAGCGCCACCAGCGGGGGATCAAAGGCAACCGGGTACTCGCGGATCGCCGATCCCTCCAATTCCGTCTCGAAGCGGAACGAGACGTCGGCCTCGAGGATCTGGCTGGACCCGGTGATCGCGACTCCACGCGCGACGGTCACGGTGTAGGCGGTCGCGTGCTGGAGCGGCTGGTCGGGGATGAACGCCCAGGTCCGGCCGTGGGACTCGAACCGGCCGGCGACGGCCGGCTCGATCCGGAAGTGCGATGCGACGCCGGTCGTCCCATCCTGGTCGAACGTCACCTCGATGCCGGTATCGATCGGCACCGCGGTCGCGATGTCGCCCGGCAGCGTGCCGACGACGTGCAGTGGCTGCTCGGCCCGGAAGGCCCAGGTCCCGCCAAGCGCGCCATCGGTCCCGAATACGCGGAACCGGTAGAGCACGCCCTCCAGGAGCGGCTCGCGTGGGGCAAGGGTCGCGACGTCAGGGGTCGCTCCCGCGCGGATCTCGAGATCCAGGGCCGGCTGGGATTGGACGGCCTGGGCGAGCTCGAGTGCGGGCGTCCCGTCCAGGCTCCGCAGGGTGAACGTCGAATCGCGGGCCACGCCCGCGGCGCCGGCCCGGTCGGGGGTCAGCTCGGCGGCGAGGACGACCGGCGGGAGCTCGAATTCCTCCCACGGTTCCGGCGTGGGAGTCGGCGCGGGGGACCCGGTCGGCCCGGGCGTGCCCGTCGGCTGGGCCACTGTCTGGCTCGCCCGTGGTGACGGCGACGGTGAGGGGACGGGCCCGCCGGAGATCTGGACGATGAAGATCGCGACGAGGGCGACGATCGCGAACGAGACCATGCCCTTCCCAACCATCGCCGCCGGGACGCGATCCCTGAGACGCTGCCACGCGCCTGCCACTGTCTTGCCCTCCGAGGTCCCCTCCGATGCATGAGACGTTGGGTCGTCCTGCATGTGACGCGCGGTGCCGGATGCGCCAACCGAAGGGAATTGCGCGTCCGGCTGGCTATCCTGCGGCGGTGACGACGGCCTTCGGCGGGCAGAGCATGACTGCGCCGCTTCTGGACGTGCTGGTCAAGCGCCCCGGATCGAGCTTCGGGCGGGCGTTCGAGGATCCGGCGCACGGCTTCCTCCACCCGGTCGACCTCGAGCGCGCCCAACGCGAGCACGACGTCCTCGTCGAGACGCTCGACTCGCTCGGCGCGCGGGTCCATGCCCTGGACGAGGACGTCGACAGCCCGGACCTCGTCTACGCCTTCGACCCGCTGCTGATCACCGATCGCGGCGCGATCCCGCTCCGGCCGGGCAAGCCGAACCGCCGGGTGGAGCCCGCGGCGGTCGAGCGCTGGACGACGGGCCACGGGATCCCGACCGTCGGCCGGGTCGAGGCGCCGGGGACGATCGAGGGTGGAGACACGATGTGGCTCCGGCCGGACCTGCTCGTCATCGGCCGAACGCTGCGAACGAACGACGCCGGCGCGCGGCAGCTGGCCCCGCTCGTTGGAGGAGACGTGCGCGTCGTCGACGTCCCGTACTGGCACGGGCCGGCCGAGCTGGTCCACCTGCTGTCGGTCGTCCATCCCGTCGCCGAGGACCTCGCGGTGGCCTACCTGCCGCTGCTGCCGGTCGGGCTGTGGGAGCTGCTGCGGGACATCGGCTATCGCCTCATCGAGGTGACCGGCGACGAGTTCCCGAGGCTCGGCTGCAACGTGCTCGTGGTCCGGCCCGGGGTGGCGATCGTGGCCGACGGCAACCCGGAGATCGCCCGCGCACTCGCCGCCGAGGGTGTTGAGGTCCATCCCGTCCCGCTCGCCGAGCTCGGCCTCAACGGCTCCGGCGGGCCGACCTGCCTGACGCGCCCGATCCTGCGGGCGTAGCCTTACGAGCCGGCGGCCAGGGCGATCGCGCGACGCCGCTGGAGGAGGACCCAGACCGGGATCGCGACGAGGGCCCCGCCGAGGATGCCGAGGCCGGTGTAGCCGGCGACCGAGACGATGACGCCGGAGCCGAGGCTGGCGATCGCCGAGGTGCTCCAGATGACGGCATCCGCGAGACCCTGGATCCGTGTCCGCTCGGCCAGCTCCAGGCCGGACGACAGCAGCGCACTGCCGGCCACGAAGCCGAGGTTCCAGCCGAAGCCCAGCAGGAATAGCGCCACGAGCAGCACGCTGGCGTCGGTGTCCGGCGCCACCGCGGCCAGTATCGAGGCGAACGCCAGGATTCCCGCGCCGAGGAAGATCGTTGGGACCGACCCGAGCCCCTGGGCGATGCGTCCCGAGAGCGGCGCCAGCGCGAACATGCCCGCGACGTGGCCGCTGATCACCAGCCCGACGATCTCAAGCCCGTGGTTGTGGTTCGTCAGGTGCAGCGGCGTCCAGGTCATGACGAGGACCATCGTGAACTGGCCCGCGACGAGCGCGACGATGGCCGCCAGGACCGTCGGCCGTCTCAGGATCGTCCGGAGCGGCGCCGCGTCGGGGTCGCCGTCGGCACGGACGTTGGCGTGGTGCGCGATGGCGAACGGATCCGGGCGCAGCAGGATGAACTGCAGGACGGCCGCGGCCCCGACGAAGGCGATCGGCACGAAGAACGGCCCCGCCAGCTCCGGCAGGCCGACGGAGGTCGCGAAGCGACCGGCGATCGGCACCAGGAACGGGCCCAGGACCGCACCGACCGTCGCACCCCAGACGACGATGCCGATCGCGACCGCCCGCCGGTCGGCCGGCACGAGGTCGGCCGCGGCGTAGCGCGACAGCTGGTTGGAGCTGTTCCCGAAGCCGATCAGCAGCATCCCGAGGAGCAGCAGCGGGAAGGACACGGTCAGCACCGAGGCTGTCGCGACGAGCGCGCCGACGACCGAGATGAGGTAGCCCGAGACGAGCCCGAAGCGCCGCCCGCGGCGGGCCATGATCGACGACAGGATGACCGCGCCGACCGCGGCCCCCAGGACGACGGCCGAGCCTGGCGCCCCGGCCAGGGCCTCGACCCCGAGAACCTTCTGGGCCACGATCGTGGAGACCGTGATCGCGGCGATGTGGCCGGTGCTGCCGAGCGCGACGCCTGCGACCAGCGACCAGCGGGTCCGGCCGCGCGCCGCCTCGACGGCCCGGGCGTCGAGGCCGGCGGCCTCGTGGTTCATGAATGACATCGGCCGGGAATCATAGGCCGCTGCGGCGGGCCGCCGTCTAGAAGAGCGCGGCGAGTGCCTCGTCGAAGGCTGTCGAGTGCCGGTCGACGTCGGCCTCGGTCGTCGCCGGCGACATCAGGGCCATGTTGTGGAACGGCGTCATCAGGACGCCACGGTTCATGGCCCACAGGTGCAGCAGCCGCTCCAGCTCCGGGTCCGCGTGGGCAACCTGGTCCGCGCCGTTGCGCGGCGGCAGCGGCATGAAGTGGTATTCGGCGCGGGCCCCGAGGCGGGTCACGCTCCACGGCGCGCCGTGGCGGGCGATGGCGTCGGCGACGCCGCGCTCCCAGCGCTCGGCCAGCGGCATCATCCGCTCGAACGCGGCCTCGGTCAGGACCTCGCCGAGGGTCGCCCGAATCGCGGCCAGCGACAGGGCGTAGCCGGCCAGCGTTCCGCCGATCCCGCCGACGTCGGAATCCTCGACCGCGACCGCGGCGCGCACCCGGGCGGCGACCTCGGCGCTCAGGCCGTAGGTCCCGGCGGGGATTCCGCCGCCGATCGTCTTGCCGATCACGAGCACGTCCGGTTCGAGCGACAGCGCGCCCGTCACGCCGCCGGGACCGGCGCAGATCGTGTGCGTCTCGTCGTGGATCAGGACGGTCCCGTGGCGTCGCGTGATGTCACGGACGCCCTGGAGGTAGCCGGGCTCGGGCAGCACGATCCCGACGTTCGTCAGCGCCGGCTCGATGAGGAGCGCGGCGACCTGGCCGTCGGCGAGTGCAGCCTCGAGGGCCTCGAGGTCGTTGTACGGCACGACCCTGGTCGTGCGAGCCGGATCGACCGGCGGCCCGATGTTGCCGCGGCGCGCGACGACCCCGCCGTCGTGGAGGACGGCGAACGATTCGTCGACGGTGCCGTGGTAGCACCACTCGTGGACGGCCACGAGGGGCCGGCCGGTGATCTCGCGCGCCAGCCGCAGCGCGAAGCGGTTGGCGTCGGTCGCGGTCAGCGTGAACTGCCACAGCGGTAGCCCGAACCGGCGGGCCAGCTCCTCGCCGGCCCACGCCGCGTCCTCCGTCGGCAGCATCGTGGTGATGCCGCGCCGCAGCTGCGCCTCGACCGCGGCGATCGTCGGCGCCGGACCGTGACCGGCCATCGCGCCGGTGTCGCCGAGGCACAGGTCGACGTAATCGTGGCCGTCGACGCAGGTCGCGTGCGCGCCCGACGCGGACTCGAGGAACAGTGGGAACGGCCCGGCCCACTTGACCATCCAGTTCATCGGCACGCCGTCGAGCAGGCTGCGGCGGGCGCGCTCGTGCAGGGCTTGTGACCGAGGGTGACGCTCAGTGAAGCCGGCCGCCTCGTCGGCGAGCAGATCGCGGAGACGGGTGCGGTCGACGGTCACGGCCGCTGCCGGCTCGTCAGTCGAGACGGCGGCTGTAGCCGCAAACCGGGCAGACGGCGAGTGCGCGCTCCGGCTTGATCTCGAGGAAGCTGGTGCAGCCGTTGGTGTGGCAGTAGAGGCGCGTCGCCATGGAGCGGCGGCGCATCCGGCGCATCGAGGCGGATCGCCCGACGACCGATGACTGGTGTGTGCGCGAAAGCATGCGTGATTCGTTCCTTCTGGCCGTCGATCGCGGGCGATGTGGGCCCTGTCGACGGTCGGGGTGGACCACCGCGGGTTGGGCGGTGGACCGGTTGCCTAGCTTGGACGCGGGAGCGAGTCGCCGGATCCCTCGGGTCGGTCGATGCTCAGACCTGCTGTCCCATTTCGGCATTCCAACTTGACGAAAGCGAGCATGAGACCATATCTACCTTGCTGTCAAATACGATTCAGGAGTCCTAACCGACCCTGAAGCGCATCTTGGTTGCCCAGACCGCCTCAAAGTTGCGAGATTCCGGGCGCCACCGACGATGGAATCGAGGAGGGTAGATCACCTTGTCTGCGCGCTGGATCCGGGGTTTGATCTCGGTCGCCACCGCGGCGCTCCTGGCCACGGGCCTGGCGCCGGCGGCGCTCGCGGTCGAAACTCTCAGCCTGACGACCCCCTATCCCGCCATCGTGGCGAGCCCGGGGACGCGGGTCAGCTTCAACCTGGACGTGGAAACCAGTCCTGCGGCGCGGGTCGACCTGACGGTCTCCGGCGTGCCGGCCGGCTGGACGGCGACGCTTCGCGGCGGGAGCTTCGTCGTGACCGCCATCCACACCGACGGCGAGGAGCCGACGAGCGTTCGCCTCGACGTCGACGTGCCGGCCGACGCGACGGGCAGTCACCGCATCACCGTGACCGCCGAGTCCGAGGGCACGACTCGTGCCCTGGCCCTCGATATCGACGTGGAGGCCGACGTCGCGGGCGAGGTGACGATCCGCAGCGACATCCCCGGCCTCCGGGGCTCGGCGTCGGATTCCTTCTCGTTCACGATCACGATCCGGAACGATACCGACGAAGACCTGACGTACACGGCCGTGGGGCAGGGCCCCTCCGGCTGGACCGTCGAGGCCAGGCCGAGCACCGGCGCTCAGGCCGCCAGCGCGGTCGTCCGCGCCGGAGCGACGGCCAACCTCTCGGTCACGGTCCGGGCGCCCTCGAGGGTTGATCCGGGAACCTACGACCTGCAGGTCCTGACGACCGTTGGGACGCACGAGCTGACCCAGCCGCTGACGGTCGAGATCACGGGCTCGTACACGCTGAGCGTTTCGACGCCGACCGGCGTGCTGAGCGCAAGTGGCAACGCCGGCGGCACGATCGAGCAGCAATTCACCTTGACCAACACCGGCACCGCCCCGATCACCAACGTCAAGATGACGGCCAGCCTGCCGGCGAACTGGACGGTCGATTGGGGCGACGACGAGACGGTGGCGTCCGTGCCGCCCGACCAGCCCGTCACGGTCACCGCCCAGCTCACGCCGGCGGGCGACGCGATCGCCGGCGACTACCTGCTCACGATCCGCGGCACTGGCGACCAGACCACGGACAGCGTCGAGATCCGGTACACGGTCAATGCGTCGATCCTCGGCGCGGTCGTCGGGATCGCCCTCATCGCGGCCGCATTCGGCGGGCTGTGGTGGGTGTTCCGGCGCTACGGCCGACGCTGATGGAGGCGCCACTCCCGGGGACGGCAGGGCAGGCGGCGCCCGCGCCCGAGGGCGTTGGGGCGAGCCGGACCACACCAGAGCGGCGCCGCCGGGATGGACGGCCCGCGCCACCGCCGTGGCCGGATGTGCCAATCGCGACCCGCCGACTGACCAAGCGCTACGAGGATCTCGTGGCCGTTGACGCGCTCGACCTGGAGATCCGGGCGGGCGAGATCTTCGGCCTGCTGGGCCAGAACGGCGCCGGCAAGACGACGACGATCCTGATGCTGCTCGGGCTGACCGAACCGACCCGCGGCGCAGCGCGGGTCGTCGGGTTCGACCCGACGCGGAAGCCCCTCGAGGTCAAGCGGCGAGTCGGGTACCTGCCGGACAGCGTCGGCTTCTACGAGGGGATGACGGGGCGCGAAAACCTCCGCTATACGGCGCGCCTGAACGGGCTGGCGGCGCGCGAGGCCGACGGCCGGATCGCCGAGGTGCTCGACCAGGTCGGGATGACCGCCCGGGCGGACACGAAGGTCGAGACGTACTCGCGGGGCATGCTCCAGCGGCTCGGCATCGCCGACGCCCTGGTCAAGGCGCCCGCGGTCCTGATCCTCGACGAGCCGACGGCGGCGATCGACCCGATCGGCGTCGCCGAGATCCTCGATCTGCTGCGGTCGCTCGTCCGCGATCGAGGCATCTCGATTCTGCTGTCGAGCCACCTCCTGACCCAGGTCCAGTCGGTCTGCGATCGAGTCGGAATCTTTGCCGCCGGCCGCCTCATCGGCGTCGGGACCGTGCCCGAGCTCGCGGCGCGCTTCGGCGAAGCAACCGCCCGCGTCGAGGTCGGGTTCGAGGGCCTGGACGACGCGGCCGCGATGCGGGCTCGCGAGGTTCTCGGCGGGATCGAGGGTGTCGTCGAGGTTCGGCCCAGCCGCGTATCGATCGAGCCCTGGACGCTGCTCGTTCGGCCACCCGAGGCGGCCGGACGGGTTCGGGAGGCCGTCCTCGTGACCGCGGCGTCCCAATCGTTGCGGCTCAGCTCGATCCGCGATGTGCCGGCCTCGCTCGACGACATCTATCGCCGTGCGTTGCAGGAGCACGGCC
>DATHRO010000026.1:0-10638 GCA_035465135.1 Candidatus Deferrimicrobiaceae bacterium | reverse complement strand
GAGCCGCAGCTCCTCCTTCGTCCGCTCGAAGATCAGGATGTTGGCGTCGACGGCCATCCCGACGGACAGGACGAAGCCGGCGATCCCGGCGAGCGTCAGCGTGACCGGGACGAGCCGGAAGAGCGCGAGCACCAGGATCGTGTAGTAGATCAGCGCGAACGACGCGATCCCGCCCGGCAGCCGGTAGTGCAGCAGCATGAACAGGACCACAAGCACGATCGCGACGCCGCCGGCGAACAAGCTCTTGGCCAGGAACTCGGCGCCCAGGGTCGGGTCGATCGTGTCGCTGGCCAGCTCCTCGACCGGGAACGGCAAGGCGCCGAACCGGAGGACGTTGACGAGGCTCTCGGCCTCTTCCTGGGTAAACCCGCCGATCTGGCGGCCCGAGGTGATCTGGACGGTGCCGCCTGGGATCGCGTTCTGGATGACCGGCGCCGACACGACGCGCCCGTCGAGGACGATCGCGAAGAACTCGTTGATATGCGCGGCGGTGTACTCGCCGAACAGCCGCGCGCCGGTGTCATGGAGGACGAAGTTGACCGTCCGCCGTCCGCGCTCGTCGGTGCCGATGTTCGCGCTGGCGAGCTCACCGCCCCCGAACAGCGGCGCCTCCTCGGTCGGCAGTGGCTGGCCCTCGACGGCCTGCTGCGGACCCGGCGCGGTCCCCGTCCCGTAGCGCTCGCGCGGCAACGGCACGAACTCGAGCGCGCCGGTCTGGCCGACGAGCCGCCGGACGGCGTCCGTGTCGCTCTCGCCCGGAACCTCGACGACGATGCGGTCGTCGCCCGAGGTCAGCACGACCGGCTCCGACACGCCGAGCGCGTTCACCCGGCGCTCGATGATCTGCTTGACGACCTCGGTGTCGGCGAGGGACGGTCGGGCGTCGCCTCGCGGCGCGACACGGTACTCGACCTTCAGACCGCCCTGGAGGTCCAGCCCGAGCTTCGTCTCGATCAGCCGGTTGCCACCGTCGGGCGCAAAGCTCGGCAGGGTCAGGTTCGGCCAGAAGTCGACGACGAGGGCGAGGACGCCGATGACGGCGATGAAGAGGAGCCCGGCTCTGCGCACGAGGCGGCATGATACAGGCGCCGCCTCCGCGCCGCCGCGGGCTCAGCCCTCGAGGTGGGCCTTGATCCGGGCGGCCAGCGCGGGCCCGATGCCCGGCACGGCGGCGATCTGCTCAACCGGCGCCTCGCGAACGCGCTTCAGCGACCCGAACACCCGCAACAGCGCCCCGCGCCGGCGCGGCCCGACGCCCGGCAGGTCGTCGAACTTCGAGCGGACCGATGCCTTCCGTCGCAGGTCGCGGTGATAGGTGATCGCGAAGCGGTGGGCCTCGTCGCGAATCCGCTGGACCAGGTACAGCGCCGTCGACGTTGGCGGCAGGACGATCGGATCCGGGCGGTCCGGCGTGAACAGCTCCTCGCGCTCCTTGGCGATCCCGGCCAGGGGCAGGTCATGCAGCCCGAGCTCGTCGAGGACGCCTTTCGCGGCGCTCACCTGCGGCTTGCCACCGTCAATGAGGACGAGGTCGGGCATCGCCCAGCGGCGCTCCTCGGCCGAGCCCTCGTCGCCCGGGCGCGCGGCCCGAAAGCGGCGCCGCAGGACCTCCCGATGCGAGGCCACGTCATTGGGCCCCTCGACACTCCGAATGCGGAAGCGACGGTACTCACCAGTCCGCGGCTTCCCGTCGGTGAACACGACCATGCTGGCGACCGTTTCGCTGCCCTGGAAGTTCGAGACGTCATAGCCCTCGATGCGGGCCGGGGTGCCGGGCAGCGCGAGCGCGTCCGCCAGCCCTTCGAGCGCGGCGAGCGTCTTGCCCTGGTCGGCCAGCCAGCGCGCCTGCTCACGGGCCAGCATCTCCTCGGCGTTGCGGGTCGCGAGCTTCACGAGCTGCCGCCGCTCGCCGCGCTGCGGCACGACGAGCCGGACCGGGGACGTCTGGCCCGCGTGGCGGACTCGCCGACGGGTGACCCGCACGGCGTCCGGGCGCGGGACCGTGAGGTTCTCGACGCGGCTGGTTGCCGCTTCAGACGCCCCGGGCGTCACACCGCGGCGCCGGTCGGCCAGGAACCGCTCGAGGTCCTCGGCGTCGGGCAGCGTCAGCGGCACGGCGATCTCCGGCGGGATGCTCGTGGCCCGACCGTAGTACTGCAGCAGGAAGGAGGCCACGACCTCCGCGTCGGGCGTCTCGGACGGCGCGTCAAGCAGGTAGACGTCGCGACCCAGTGCCTTGCCACCGCGGATGACGAACAGCTGCACGGCGGCCTGGGCCCCCTTGCGGGCGAGGCCCACGAGGTCCAGGTCGGTGCGGGCGAAGGCGGCCATCTTCTGGCTCTCCATGGTCCGCTCGATCGCCCGGATCTTGTCTCGCGCGACGGCCGCCGCCTCGTAGTCCTGACGATCGGATGCCCGGCGCATCTCGTCCTGCAGCGCCCGCACGAGGGACTCCTGGCGGCCCTCCAGGAACAGCTCGACCTGCTCGATGTCGGCCCGGTAGTCGGCCTTCGAGATGGCCTCGATGCACGGGCCCTGGCAGCGCTTGATGTGGTACAGCAGGCACGGCCGCTGGAGCGCCCGCACGCCGTCCCGGATCTCGATCGTGCAGGTTCGGAACGGGAACAGCCGGCGGACGAGATTCATCGCCTCGTCGACGCTCGACGCGGAGGCGTACGGCCCGAAGTAGCGGCTGCCGTCGTTCGGCAGCCGGCGCGTTCGCTCGATCCGCGGGAAGTCGTCGCCGAGGGTGATCTTGATGTACGGATAGCTCTTGTCGTCCTTGAGCCGGACGTTGAACAGCGGCTGGTAGCGCTTGACAAGGTTGCCCTCGAGCAGCAGCGCCTCGGACACCGAGTCGGTGACGGTGACCTCGACGTCGTCGATCCGGTCGATCGCAGTACGGATCAGCTGCTGGCCGATGGACGGGCTCTCCTTCTGCCAGTAGCTGCGGACCCGGCTGCGCAGGCTCTGGGCCTTCCCGACGTACAGGACCCGGCCGGTGGTGTCTTTCAGGAGATACACGCCCGGCTTGTTGGGCAGCCGCGCCAGGGTGGCCTGCAGTTGCGGGCTCGGCTCGATCGCCGAGCGGCTCATGCGTCGCTGTCCGAGGCCACTCCCACGAGCAGCGCCGACGCCTCCGGCGTCGGACCTTTGATCCGGTGGTGGGCGGCGAGCGCGTAGCGGTCGGTCATGCCCGCGACGTAGTCGGCCGCCTGCACGGTCACCGGCGCGGCGTGCTCGCGGAAGGTGCTCGGGATGTCGTCGGGGTGGGCCATGTGGTGATCCATCAGGTCCTGCAAGACGCGAATCGCGTCGAGCTGCTTCACCCGCTGCTCGTCGGACTGGTAGACGCGCTCGAACATGAACGCCCGCAGCTCGGTCATCACGTCCAGCGTCGGCCCGTCCATCTCGACGCGGCCGCTCTGCAATGCGTGCTCGACGACCGACTCGATCATCTCGCGGATCCAGCCGCGACCCGGCGGACCGAAGCGCCGCAGCGCCGCGGGCGGGAACGAATCGACGCCCAGCACCCCGGCCCGCAGCGCATCGAGCGCGTCATGGGTCAGGTACGCGATGCGGTCGGCGTAGCGAACGCTGGCGCCCTCCGGCGTCGCCGGCGGCGGCTCGATCTTCCAGGAGTGGGCCCGAATCCCGTCGCGCACCTCCCAGCTCAGGTTCAGATCTTCCAGGACCTCGAAGACCCGGACGCTCTGGGCGGCGTGGTGCCAGCCGTCGGGTGCGAAGTACGGGGAGAGTGCCTCCTCGCCGGTGTGCCCGAACGGCGTGTGGCCGACGTCGTGGCCGAGGGCGATCGCCTCGGCCAGCGGCTCGTTCAGGCCGAGGGCGCCGGCCAGGGCGCGGGCGATCTGGGCGACCTGGAGGGTATGCGTCAGGCGGGTGATGAAGTGATCGCCGTCGGGGTGCAGGAAGACCTGGGTCTTGTGCTTCAGGCGCCGGAACGCCTTGGCGTGGACGATTCGGTCGCGATCGCGCTCGAAGGCCGTCCGGTACTCGTCGGGCGGCTCGTCCCGCGCGCGGCCCCGGCTGGCGGCCGAGCGGGTCGCGATCGGGCTGAGGCGGTCCTCTTCGGCCTCCCGGATCAGGCGGTCCCGGCGTCGGAGTGGGGCTGCCGATCGGCTCTCCATCGCGCCGATCATCGCCGATCGCGGCCGGCGCCGTCGAACGCGACGTTCGCCGACGTGACGAGAGGGCCCTCCGTTCGCTATGGTTCGCCGACGTGCTCCACGACCTCGTCTGCTTCGACGCCGGCTTCACGCTCATCGAGCCCCGCCAGACGATCGCCGACAACCTTGCCGAGGTGCTCGAGGCGCACGGCCATCACGCCGGACCGGAAGACATCCGTCGGGCCTGGGACGCGGCCGATGCGTGGTTCTGGGAGACCTACCACCAGCCCGGCAACGTCAGCTGGACGAACGACGCCGACATCGAGGCCACCTGGCGGCGCTACCACGGCCTGATGCTGCAGGAGCTCGGCTTCGGCGACCGGGAGCACGAGCTGATCGACGCGATCATCGCGGGCCATCTCTCGGAGACCGCCTGGCAGCCCTATCCCGACACGATCGCGGCGCTCGAACTCGTACGCGCCCATCCGACCCGCCAGGGCCGGCCGCCGCCGCGCATCGCGGTCATCAGCGACTTCGGGTCGGCCCTCGCCGACGTCCTGCAGGCCGCCGGCCTGACGCCGTACGTCGACGTGCTGCTGATCTCGGCCGTCGAGGGCCTCGCCAAGCCGGCGGCCGAGTTCTTCGAGCTCGCCTGCACCCGTGCAGGCGTCGCGCCGCACGACACGGTCATGATCGGCGACAGCTACCGCGCGGACATCCTGGGCGCCCGCTCCGCCGGCCTGGATGCGGTCCTCCTCGATCGCAACGGCACGGCCGCCGAGACCGACGTGCCCGTCGCCCGGACGCTGAGGGATGCGGTCGAGCTCGCGGCGGCGAGCCGGTCCGCCTCGGCACCCTGACCGCTCAGCCGACGGGTACGCTTGCCTTCCCGGCGCCATCCGACCGAGCGCGCCTCCTCGCCGCCGCCGAGACGCTGCTCGTGACCTTCCTTTGGGCCACCTCGTGGGTGCTGATCAAGATCGGCCTCGACGACCTCGACCTCCGGCCCGTCTCCTTCGCCGGCCTGCGCTACGCCCTCGCGGCAGTGTTGCTGCTGCCGTTCGGCTGGCGAGCCGTCCGGGCGGCGCGGCGCGGCGGCGCCGGAATCGACCGTCCACTGCTGGGCCGGATCCTCGCGTTGGGGGTGACGCTGTACGCCGTCGCGCAGGGCACGCAGTTCGCCGCCCTGGCGGTGCTCCCTGCGGCATCGGTCGGGCTGGTGCTGGCGACGATCCCGGTCTGGATCGGCGCGGTGGCCTGGCTTCGTGGCGGGGAGCGGGCCAGCCCAACCCAGGTGCTCGGGATCGGCCTGCTCGTGGCCGGCGCGGCACTCTACTTCGGGCAGGTCGACCTCGGCGCGGCCGGCTGGTTCGGTCTTGCCAGCGCCGCGCTGTGTGCGGCCTCCTCGACGGCCGGCCAGCACCTGGCTCGCGACCTGAACCGCGACGCGCAGGGCCGACTGGGCGGGGCGATCGGGCTGACCTCGGTCTCGATGGGCATCGGAAGCCTAGCGCTGCTCGCCGCCGGCATCGCGCTCGAGGGCTGGCCGACGCTCGACGAGCGCGGCTGGGCGATCGTCGCCTGGCTGGCCGCGGTCAACACAGCCTTCGCGTTCACGCTCTACAACCGGGCCCTGCGCGTTCTCACTGCCGTGGAGTCGAGCACGATCATCAACCTGCTGCTCGTCATGGTCGCGATCATGGCCTGGGTCTTCCTCGGGGAGGCCCTCGACATTCGCCAGGTGATCGGCTTGGCGATCGTCACGGTCGGCGTGCTGTTCGTTCAGCTGGCGCCGCTGCTCCGGGGTCGCTGGCGGACGCGGCGAGCCTGAGGGCCGCCCTCAGGGGCGGACGGCGGCGGCGTCATTCAGGGCCGGCGCCTCGATCTCGGCGTCGACGATCCGCCGGGTCTCCGCGCCCTCGATGATCCGGCGGCGGACCCAGCCGGAGATCGTGTCGACGAAGATCGTCGCGACGATCACGACGAGCAGCGCCGTGCCGGTCAGCGGAAACCGCCCGAAGACGATCGTCTGCTGGACGATGAAGCCGATGCCGCCGGCCCCGACCACGCCCAGCACGGCGGCCGCGCGGATGTTGATCTCGAAGCGGTACAACCAGAAGGCGACGATCTCGGGCAGCACCGGCGGCAGGACGCCCCAGCGCTGGATCTGGGTCCATCGCCCGCCGGCGGCCCGGGCCGCCTCGACCGGGCCGGGGTCGATGCCCTCGACGACCTCGGCGGTGAGCTTGCCCAGTGTCCCGATCGAGTGGATTCCGATCGCCAGGGCGCCGGCGACCTCGCCGAGGCCCGCGATGGGGATGAAGATCGCGACGGCGAGAACCAGCTCCGGGAAGGCCCGGATGCCGTTCAGGACCTGCCGGAAGACGTTCGAGATCAGCCCGCTCGAGACGTTCTTCGCGGCCACGAAGCCGATCGGCAGCGACAGGACCGCCCCAATGATCGTGCCGACCCAGGCGATCTGGATCGACTGGATCATGTACTCGATCGAGGTCCCAAGGTAGCTCAGGTCGGGGCCCCGCTCGAAGTACATCTTGTAGATGACGAGCCAGATCCCGGCGGGCAGGTCGACGATTCGCTCGATCTTGATGTCGACCGACAGGACCGAGACGACGATCAGCAGCAGGACGAACAGCAGTCCGGCGTTGCGCTTCGCGTTCGACGGTCGCGTTGGCCGCTCCGTGCGCTCGCGGCCCGGCGCCGTGATCTCGCTCATACCAGCCTGCGCCGCAGGTAGATCGAGACCAACTCGATGAAGAAGACCATCACGAACAGCTCGACGATGATCACCGAGACGTTGCTCCAGTGGAAGAAGCCGTACTCGCGGTACAGCATCCGCCCGATGCCGCCGGCGCCAACGATGCCGAGCACCGTCGAAGCCCGGATATTGAGCTCGAACACGTACAGCGAGTAGGCGACGTAGTTCGGCAGGATCTGGGGCACCACCGTCCAGCGGGTCGTCTGCATGCCGGTTGCCCCGCTGGCGCGGCCGGCCTCGATCGGTCCCGGGTCGACGCCGTCGACGGTCTCGGAGAGCAGCTTGACCGTCACGCCGATGTTGAAGAACAGCAGGGCCAGAATGCCCGGCAGCGCTCCCACGCCGACGGCCGCGACGAACAGCAGCGCGTACAGGATGTCCGGGATCGCGCGGACGACGCTCAAGATCCCGCGACCGACGGTCAGGACGGCGCGGTTCGGCGACGTCACGCGCGACACGAGGAACGAGACCGGGAGCGCGAGGCCGCAGCCCATGACCGAGGCGAGAACCGCCATCGCGAACGTCTCGATCATCGGGCCTGCGGTCTCGGACACGAAGACCCAGTTCGGGTTCATCAGCCCGCGGTCGGCGGGGTTGTCATCCTCGCGCCACAGGATCCGTGCCCCGCGGCCGATGTTCTCGGCCAGCTCCCCGAGGTCGAGGTTGATCCCGAACTCCTTGCTGACCGAGACCCACGTGATCGCGACGAACGCGACCATGCCCAGCGGGATGGCCCACGATGGGCGCGGCTTGGCCGGCCGCCCGCTCTCGGCCTGTGCCGCCGCGGTCATGCCAGCGATGGGGCCTCGAGGAGATCGTCGGCGGTGAGTGAGCGCCCGTAGATGTCGCGGAAGACACCTTCGTCCGCCTCGGCGCCGCTGCCGTCGTACACGAGCTCGCCTCCCCGCAGGCCGATGATCCGCTCGCAGTAGACCTTCGCCAGGTCGAGGAAGTGGAGGTTGACGATGGTCGTGATCCCCAGCTCGCGATTGATCCGCTGGAGGTCCCGCATCACGACGTGACTGGTCGGCGGGTCGAGGCTGGCCACCGGCTCGTCGGCCAGGATGATGGTCGGCTCCTGGGCCAGCGCCCGCGCGATGCCGACGCGCTGCTGCTGGCCGCCCGAGAGGTTGGCGGCCCGAACGTAGGCCTTCTCGACGATGTCGACCCGCTCGAGGGCCTTCATCGCCAGCTCGACGTCAGCCGGCCGGTACCAGCCGAGCAGCGAGCGGGCGGTGCCGGTGGCGTGCAGTCGGCCCATCAGCACGTTGTTGAGGACGGTCGTGCGGTTCACGAGGTTGAAGGTCTGGAAGATCATCCCGATCTTTGAGCGCAGCCGCCGCAGCTGGTCACCCCTGGCGTTTCGGACGCTGACGCCGTCGACGATGACGTCCCCGCCGGTCAGCGGGACGAGGCCGTTGATGGCCCGGATCAGGGTCGACTTGCCGGCCCCCGAGAGGCCGACGATGACCATCATCTCGCCGTCGGGGATCTCGAGCGAGATGTCGCGCAGGGCCTGGACGCCGCCAGGATAGGTGACCGAGGCGTGGTCGAAGACGATCATGGCTCAGGAATCAAGAGGGACGGGCCCGTGCGGGTCCCGTCCCTCTCGACACATCGACTACTCGAGGCCGAGGTTCGCGGCCGCGTCGCGGACGATCTGCAGCGAGTCGAGGTTCGGCTCGGTGAACGCGGTAATGTTGTACACGGCGCGGAGGACCTCGCTTCCGGCCTCGCTCTCCGCGTACGCGATCAACGCGTCGTGGATCGCCACCTTGAGGCTGGGCTGGAGGTCGCCGGCGACGACGATGCCGTCGTTCGGGATCTCGGAGCCGTAGGCGAAGACGACCACCTTGGTGTTGATATCGCACTCGGTCGTGGCATCGGACCGGGCATCGTCGTAGCTGACGCCGACCTCCGCGTCGCCGTTGCACACGGCGATCGCCGAGGCGTCGTGCGCGCCGGCGAACAGCGCGCTGATGCTGTCGAGGGCGATGCCGCTCGTGATCAGCACGGTTGCCGGGAAGAGGTAGCCAGACGACGAAGTCTCGGTCACGAACGACACGGTCGTGCCCGCCGGGATGTTGGCGATCGCCTCGGTCCCGATCGGTCCCACGGGGGTGTCCTCAGGGCCGCGCTCGGTGCCGTTGCAGTTCAGGAAGATGCCAGGGTTGGCCGGTTCGGTCCGCTCGTTATCGATCGGCGGCGAGACCGTGCAGTAGCGGTCCGGGTTGTTGGTCATGAACTGGGTGTGGTACGACCCGCTGCCGAAGCGCTCCGACTGCAGGATGAACTCACCGCCAGCCCGCTCGACGGCCTGGAGGATGCCGTACGGATTGAAGGCGCCGATCTGGGCCTGGCCGGTCTCCATGGCCGTGACGAGGCCGGTGTAGTCGGTCGAGACGTAGCCCTCGACCTCGATCCCGAGCTGGGCCGACAGGTAGTCGGCGATCGGCTGGATCGTCTCGACGAGCGCGGCGGCGTCACGCGACGGGACGAAGCCGATGACGATTTTGTCCGGCCAGTTCCCGCTGGTGTCCTCCGTGGGCATCGCGGTCGGGTTCTCCGTGGGGGTTCCCGACGTTGCGGACGGCGACTGGGTCGCCGTCGTCTGGCACGCGGCGGCGATGAACGCCGTCAGCACGAGGCCGATGAGCGGCCGTTTGTGGTCCATGAACTCCTCCGTGGTGGGGTAGTGCGGGTTCACGCAGCCCGTCCGGACGCGCCGGGGACGGGCGGCCTCCTGGGCTCCGCAGCCTCCAACCACGGTGCCGGCACGGCCGGCCCCGATGATAGCCCGGCGCGGCGACCCGCAACAGGTGGCCGGCGGATGAGCGGCGGCCGCAACAGTTGGGGCGATGCCACATCCGACCATCGTCGACCGCCTGGGCCGCCTCGACGCTGCGCAGCGCCGCGCCGCGACGACGCCGGACGAGCCGGTGCTATGCGTCGCGCCGGCGGGCTCCGGCAAGACGTCCACGCTCGTGGCCCGGATCGCCTGGCTCGTCGACGGCGGCGTCGATCCCGCGACGATCTGCGCCCTGACCTTCAACCGCCGCGCCGCCGAGGAGCTGCGTGAGCGGGTCGCGGTCGCCCTCCAACCGCTCGGCGACGAGCCGGCTGCCGAGGTCCGGATCCGGACCTTCCACGCGCTCGGCCTGGAGATCCTGCGCGAGGCCGGCGCACTGACCGCGCCCCTCCTCGATCGCGAGGACGTGCTGCAGGCCGTCCGGCCCGACGCGGAGCCGGCCGAGCGTCGGCGGCTCGACACCCTCATGTCTCGCCTCAAGCTCGACCTCGGGGTGACCGCGGCCGATGTCGAAGCGGATCGGGAGGCCGGGGTCGTGGCCCTGACGTACGCGGCCTACGAGCGGGAGATCGAGCGCCGCGGCGGCCTCGACTTCGACGACCTCGTCGCCCGGTCACTGCGGCTCCTCGAATCCGATTCCGACGCGCTCGCTCGGTGGCGAGCGTCGTGCGCCCACCTCCTCGTCGACGAGGCCCAGGACCTCGACCGCAGCCAGCTCAGATTGGCCCTCCTCTTGGCCGCCCCCACCAACCGGATGTTCCTCGTCGGTGACGACGATCAGAGCATCTATGGCTGGCGGCTGGCCGACGTCCGGCGGTTGTTGAACCTCGCCACCGACGCGCTTCCCGCCCTCCGGAGGGTCGACCTCGAGACCAACTACCGCTGCCCGGCCGTCGTCCTCGCCCGCGCCGTCCGGCTCGTGGAGC
>DATHRO010000025.1:0-4632 GCA_035465135.1 Candidatus Deferrimicrobiaceae bacterium | reverse complement strand
ACGGTCTCGTCGAGGAGGTCGCTCACCGCCCGGTCGTCGAGGACGGCGGCCGCATCGACGAATCGAGAGGTGAACGCCTCGACGAAGGCCGAGGCAGCCGCGTCGGCGGTTCGCTCGTCGCCGACGCCGGGCTTCACCGGGGCCGCTGGTACGACGGTCCCCTCCAGCCCGCGCTCGATCACATGGCGCGCGGCGACGCTCGGCTGCCAGCCGGCCCCGACGAGCGCCCGCATCGCGCGGACCCGCTCGATCGCAACGTCGTCGTAGAGGCGATAGCCGGCCGGGGTACGCGCCGGCTCAACGATCCCGTAGCGCCGCTCCCACGCGCGCATGACGGGAACAGTCACGCCGGCACGCGCGGCCGCCTGCTTGATTGTGTACATGGCTTGTGCAGCATACTTGGCGCACGTAGGGTTGACAAGCCATGCACACGGCATCATCTCGTGTGCAGACCCCTTTGACAAAGGCTGATCACGTACCCGCCACGATGGCGGGCTGGCAACGGTCCGCCCTTGACGCTCGTCGTCACCATCGAGCCGTGACTGTGAGAACCCTGACCGTCCGCGACATCCCGATCCGCTACCAAGAGATCGGCGAGGGTCGTCCCATCGTGCTGCTTCACGGCTTCTCGGGTGAGCACCGACTCATGATCCAAGCCTTCGAGCCGATCTTCGCCGCTCGTCCTGGCGGCGGCTCCGGCGGTGCAGGCTGGCGCCGCATCTACCCGGACATGCCCGGCCACGGCGGAACGCCGGCACCCGAGTGGCTGGCGAGCGACGACGAGCTGCTCGACGTCCTGGTCGACTTCGTCGATGCCGTTGCGAGCGGCGAGCGCCTGGTCGCGGTCGGCCTGTCCTGGGGTGGATACCTCGCGCAGGGGCTGGCGAACCGGCGGGCCGAGCGAATCGACGGACTGATGCTGATCGTGCCGGTGGTGCGCGGAGAGCGAGGGCGACGCGACGTCCCGCCGCAGACGACCCTTGTCGCCGATCCGGCGGCGATCGCGGACGTCCGTCCCGACGAGGAGATCTGGCTCGCGGCCTCCACCGTCCAGACCCGGGAGCAGCTCGACCGCTTCCGCGCCCGGCCCGCCATCTTGCCTCCTGATGAGGCCTTCCAGGAACGGCTTGAGCCGCGCTACGCCTTCTCCTTCGAGAACGAGCTCGCCACGCTGATCGAGGCACCGGCGCTCATCGTCGCCGGTCGGCAGGATTCGATCACTGGCTACCGTGACGCCTGGCCCCTTCTCGAACACCTGCCGCGAGCCACCTATGCCGTGCTGGACCGGGCTGCCCATGCACTTACCTACGAGCAGTCCGAACTCCTCAACGCCTTGGCCGGCGAGTGGCTGGACCGCGTCGGGGAGTACATCGAGGGCCAGAAGACCCAGATCCGCTAGGTGACGCCGGTCGGGACGACAAGCCCGAGTTGCACAGGAGTTGTTCGCTTGAAGCTGCCTCAGTGCAGCGCGACTGAAGCGGAGCCGGGCCTGACGCGGCCGATCCACCTCGCCTGGATGCCCGCATCGGCGAGGTCTTGATCGAGGGCGTCGGTCAGGCCGCGCGGGACCGCGGCCAGCATGCCCCCGGAGGTCTGCGGGTCATGAGCCAACGCGACCAGCTCGGGCGCGACGTCGGCGGCGACTTCGAGCGCCGGCGCCGTGAACCGGCGGTTGTGGGCAGCCCCGCCCGTTTCGACCCCCGAGCGGGCAAGCTCGAGGGCGCCGTCGAAGGCGGGCAGCGCCGCGGCCTCGAAGACAAAGCGGGCCCCCGAAGCGCGGGCCATCTCGAGGCCATGGCCGAGCAGCCCGAAGCCGGTGACGTCGGTCGCGCCACGGACGCCGGCCTCGACAAGAACCTCCGCTGCGGCCCGGTTCAGCCGTCCCATCGACTCGACCGCGGCCGCCAGGTCGGCATCTGACGTCCGGCCCTGGCGCCGGCCGCTGACCAGCAGTCCCGTCCCGAGCGGCTTCGTCAGCAGCAATCGGTCGCCTGGCCTCGCGCCGCCCTTTCGAAGCAGTCGGTCCGGGTGGGCGATACCCACCACCGCCAGCCCGTACTTCGGCTCGGGATCGCGGATCGTGTGGCCGCCGGCCAGGATGCCGCCGGCCTCGCGGACCTTGGCCGCGGCGCCGTCGAGGATCGCCCGGAAGGCGTCCACGGGCATCGACTCAGGGATCGCCGCGACCGACAGGGCGAACAGGACCCGCCCACCCATCGCGAACACGTCCGACAGGGCGTTGGTGGCCGCGATCTCGCCGTACGTTCGGGGGTCGTCGACGATCGGCGGGAAGAAGTCGAGCGTCCCGATAACCGCGATGTCCGGCGCGACGAGGTGGACCGCGGCGTCGTCCGGCGGGTCGAGCCCGGCGATGAGATCGGCGGCCTCGTCGGCCGGCGCGCCAAGCCCCGCGAGCGCCTCGGCCAGCACGTCGGCGCCGAGCTTCGACGCACAGCCGCCGCATTCGGTCAGCTCGGTCAGCCGGATGTTCGGCGGGGTGAGCGTGGTCACGTCGGCATGGTACGCGGCCCCTGCCCGGGATCGGCAGAATAGGCGTCTGCCTGCGCGTGCTAGCGGCGCGCGGATCGGGCAGCTTGGAGGGAGGCCGATGCCCCAGCTCGCAACCGAGCGCGACATCACGACGGTGCCCAAGGCGGAGCTGCACGTCCACCTGAACGGCTCGATCCGGGAGGCGACCGCGTCGACGCTGGCCCGTCGCCACGGCGAGGATCCGGACGTGGCCCTGCGGCTGGTCGACGGCCGGTACCCCGGGCACTATGCGGACTTCGGGGCCTTCCTCGAGTCTTACATGCTCGCCAACCAGTTCGTCCGGACGCCCGACGACCTCGAGCTCGTCGCCGCCGACTTCGCGCGGGGCCAGGCCGCCCAGCACGTCGTCTACTCGGAGGCGATCTTCACCGCGATGATCTACGTCCGGAACGGCATGGACCCCAGCGAGATGTGGGCGGCGCTGCGACGCGGGCTCGCGGCGGGCGGCCCGGAGACCCGGATCGGGCTCGTGGTCGACGCCATCCGCGACCTCGGCGGGTCCGAGGCGCAGGCAACGATCGATCTCGTCGAGGCCGCTGATGCGCCGATCGTCGGGCTGTGCCTGACCGGGGCAAAGGCCGCCGAGCCCATCGAGTCGTTCCACATCCTGCGCGAGGCCGCGACGCGGCTCGGCATGGGCTTCCAGGTGCATGCCGGCGAGATGGGCCCGCCCGAGGGCATCGTCGAGGCGCTCGACGTCCTGCATGCCGACCGGATCGGCCATGGCGTGCAGTCGATCCGGGATCCGGAGCTGCTCGAGCGGCTCATCCGCGACCAGGTTCCGCTCGATGTGTGTCCGTCCTCGAACGTGCGGATCTCGCTGTTTCCGACGCTCGAGGCGCATCCCGTCGCCGAGTTCTGGCGGCGCGGCGTGAACATGACGATCTCGAGCGACGACCCGCCGTTCTTCCACACGACGCTCACCGACGAGCTGCGCCATGTCGTCAGGCTCGCCGGCCTGTCGCGAGACGACCTCGCCGAGCTGCAGCGCCGGACGGTCCGGGCGGCGTTTGTCACGCCGGAGGTCAAGGCCGGGCTGCTCGCCCGCATCGACGCCTGGCAGGCGGAGGGCTGACGGCGATGGCGAGGTCGGTCCGACGAGCTCAGGTCCGCGACGTCGCGCTCGGGTCGGGGGATGCCGCGGTCGAGGCCTACCTCGTCGAGCCGGCAGGGCGCGACAGTCGCGCCGGGGTGCTGTTCCTGCACTGGCTCGGCGAGCACCGTAGCGACCGGACGCAGTTCCTGGCCGAGGCGCGCGAGCTGGCGCGGCTCGGGGTGCGGAGCGTCCTGCCGGCGGGGCGGCTGCCGTGGGGCCCCGATCCTCACGACGCCGAGACCGACGCCGCCAACATCGGCGTCGAGCAGCGCCGACTTGGCTCGGCCGTCGAGGCACTCGCCGACGGCCTCCCGTCGGGCACGCCGCTGGCGCTCGTCGGCCACGACTTCGGTGCCATGCACGGGCTCCTTCTCGCGGCTCGCCAGCCGCTGTTCGCGGCGCTCGTCGTCATTGCCGCGACGCCGCGCTGGGGCGACTGGTTCCTGCGCTTCTGGGCGCTCGACGTCGACCGCTTCGAGTACCTGCGCCGGCTCGCGCCGCTCGACCCGATCGAGAGCGCGCGGCGCCTGGCGGCGCCGGCGGTCCTGTGGCAGTTCAGCGAGCGCGACTACTACGTTGCGCCGATGAGCGCCGTCGAGCTGGCGCGAGCCGCGCCGGGCGACCCGACGATCGAGTGGTATGCCGCGGACCACGCGATGCGAAGTGCGAAAGCCCGGGCGTCGAGGGCGACCTTCCTGCGGCGCGAGCTCCGGCTCGGGTAGTCGCGGCCGTGGCCGACCTGCGGCTCGGAAAGGCGCGGCTACGATGAGGCGGGAGCGGAGGGGTCCCGGTGGGCCCCCTCGTCTTCAAAACGAGTGGCGCGCCGCCAAGGCGTCGCGCGGTGGGTTCGACTCCCATGCGCTCCCGCCACCATGGAGGACCGGGTCGCCGATGGAGCGTCGCACGCGATGAGCGCCGTCCGCCGATGAGCGCCCCACGGCCACCGAGCGTCGACGCTGTCCTGCGCGCCCTTGACGGCCGGGCGA
>DATHRO010000024.1:0-4817 GCA_035465135.1 Candidatus Deferrimicrobiaceae bacterium | reverse complement strand
GTGGGCGACCGATCTCGGCCGCGACCCAGGCGTACGGCCGGACCTCGCCGCGCGGGATCTCGAGGGCCTTCGTCCAGACCGCGACCTCGAACGGCGAGTGACCGCGCAGGTCGAGGGGCACGCGGGCCCGACGGTCGCCCGCCAGGCGTCGCTCGATCGACCGACCGAGACGGTCGGGCAGGGTATCTGCCCGCCGGATCGGTCGCCCAACCTGGCTCGTGAAACGGGTCGCGAAGTCGTCGGCCTCGTCGGCACTGAGCCACGACACCCCGCGGCCATTCCAGGCAACGTAGGCGCGGCCGAGCGGCGTCTGGATCGGGGCGTAGCGGTCCGCCAGCCCGACCTCGACGAGCGCTCCGAAGCCGAGACTCTCGGGCGCGCGCTCCTGCAGATCAGGGAGGGTTGCCTCGATCGGGCGATCCGCAGGGTGGGTGGTTGTCATGGCCGTGCCTCCAGGGCCGCCAGGGCGCTCGGCCGAGGCGTCGAAGCGGTGGGGTCGTTGGTTCGGTGCCCGACGGCGGCCCCGCCGCCGAGGAGCGAGCGCAGCTGCGCCAGCCCGCGATGGACCTGGGCCTTGATGGTGCCCTGGGGCCGGCCAAGCGCTTCCGCGGTCTCGGCCACGCTCAGGCCGTCGACGTGGCGCAGCACGACGGCGGACCTGACGGCCGGCGGCAGCGTCAGCAGCGCCTCGGCCAGCTCGCGCTTCGTCTCACTACGGGCGGTGGTCGTAGCCGGCCCGCGCCGGTCGTCGGTCGGCGGGTCGAAGCCGGCCTCGATCATCGGGTCGAGCGCCAGCGGCGGAACACGGTCATCGCGCCGTCGCCGGCGATTGCGGGACAGGTTGACCGTGATCGACGCCAGCCACGGCGCCAGGTGCAGCGCGCGAATCCGTTCCGGCGGATAGGTCGCGATCGCGCGATAGGCGCGGACGAGCGCGTCCTGGGCCACCTCCTCGGCGTCGCGGCGGTCGCCCAGCAGGCGGAGCGCGATCGTGTAGAGCCGATCCTGCTGATCGGCCACCAGGTCGGGAAACGATCCGTCGAGGTCTCGCGCGAGGCGTGCGGGGAGGGCGGCTCTTGTCTCCATCGCCCTACTCAACACCGCTCACCGGACATCGGTTGCAGTGTGCCGCAAGCGCGCCCGGCGGCCCGGGCCCGGGACTACTCGGTGATCGTGATCACCCCGGTCATGCTCGGATGGACCGTGCAGCGGTAGGCGTACTCGCCGGAGGTCGTGAACTGCAGGCTGCGGCTGTCGCCTCGGTTCATGTTCGAGTCCATGCGGCACGACCGGTCGTTCGTGGCAACCCGGTGCGGCGCGTTGTCGGCATTCTGCCAGGTGATGACGTCGCCGACCTTGGCGGTGATGTCGGGCGGAGCCCACTCGAAGCCTGCGGCCGAGGCTTCTATGGTCGTGGCCGCGCCACTGCCGGTGACGTCCTCGCATGTCGCCGCGACGGCGGTTGGTGTCGCCGGGGCGGGTGTCGCCGGGGCGGGTGTCGGCGCCTCGGTCGGCGCGACCGTCGGGGGCGCCTCGGTCGGCGCGACCGTCGGGGCGGGGGTCGTCGCGGTGCCGCAGGCGACGACGAACAGGGCGATCGTCAGGCCCGCGCCGGCTCGAGCGATGGGACGCATCCGATTCCTCCTTGGGATCCGCGACACGATAGCGCGACGAGAGTCGCTCCTCCCGTATGGTTCGTCGGTGGTCGCCGATTGGATCCCGAAGTCGGAGCTGGGGGTCCGGATGCTGCTGCACGAAGCGGAGGCGCAGCAGACGCCCGAACGCCGGCTGCGCGACCTCGGTGACGGCTGGCTGCTGCACGACCGGAGCGATGCCGAGCCGTTCTGGACGCGGCTGATCGCGCCGCGCTGGCCACACGACGCGGGCGGGTTCGACCGACGCCTGGACGAGATCGTGACCCTGTTCGCCACGATCGACCGCCTACCGCACGTCCGTCCGGCGCCGCTGGCGACCGAGCCGTTCGATCTGCCTGACCGGCTGATGAGGTACGGCTTCAGGCAGGTCGCCGCGGATCGGCGGATGGTCCTCGTCGATGCCGAACCGTGCCTCAGCCTGGCCCGGACGTGGGACGGTGCGCGTCGGGCGGAGCGCTGGCCCGGAGGGCTGGCGGTGACTCGCTACGGGGCGCCGATGGGAGCCGGCCCGGACCGTCGGCGCTGGGCCGCCGACACATCGCTCGTCCTCGCCGAGGCATTCGTCGTCGATCCCCTGCGGCGGTCGCTGCTCGAGGGTGATGCCCTGGCCTGCGTCGGCCGCCCGGGCTGCACGATCCTGCTGCTGCGCGCCGAGGCCGAGCCGGTCGCGGTGGCTCGGCTGGCTCGGGCCGGCGACGGCGCCTACCTGTCGTCGATCGGCGTGCGACCGGCGTGGCGAAGGCGCGGATACGGGGCGCTCGTCACCGCGCTCGCCGTAGCGGAGGCGATCGCGGCCGGCTCTCGCCTCGTTCACCTCGCGGTCGAGGTCGAGAACGACCCGGCGCGAGCGCTGTACGAGCGGCTCGGCTTCGAGATCGTCGGCGAGCCGGCCCCGGACCTGCTGCTGCGATGAGGTCCCGCGGCGTGACGGGGTCGCGCGACTGGCTCGAGCCCGTCGTCGCGGCGGCGGTTCGCCTGCGTGATGCGGCTGCCGCGCGAGACGCGGCGCTGGCCGGTCCGCCACCGCTGGCGCTCGTCGGCGTCGGGGTCGCGACCGTGGACCACGAACGGTTGGCCGGCCAGTTGGCCGGCAACTGGGTGCCGGTCCCGCGCGACCCGCTGCTCGGCGCCATCGCGCGCCGGCTGGCGACCAAACCCGGAGCCGGGATCCGGCCGGTCGTCCTGCTCCTCGAGCCCGATACCGAGGGCCCGCTCGCGGCCACCCTGGCGCGGTTCGGCGAGGGGCTGGCCGCTGTCTATGTCCGCCCGGCGCGACCGCCGGTCGGCCGGCTCGCCGCGAGCGGGCCGCTCGGGCCGGCGCGCCTCGTTCCGGGGCCGGCCTACGGGCCCCACGGCATCGCGCTGGAGCCGGGGGCTACCATCGATCGATGATCGACGCGCCCGACGTGGTCGTGCGGCCCGCTCATCCCGGCGATGCGGAGTCCATCGCCGCGCTCCTGACCGAGGAGGGCTATCCGACCGGGCCAAGCGACGTCCTCGCCAGGCTGGCCGGCTTCGAGGCTCCGAACGGGTCGGTCCTCGTCGCCGACCTGGACGATCGCCCGCTGGGCTTCATCGCCCTTCGTGTCGTCCAACGGTTCGAGCACGACGACGCCTTCGTGCGGATTCTCGCCCTGGTTGTCGATCCGAGCGCCCGGGAGCGGGGTGTCGGACACCGTCTGATGGTCGCCGCCGAGGCGTTCGCCGCCGAGCATGACGCCGCCTTCCTCGAGGTGACGGCCGGGCGCCACCGGCCCGATGCGCGGCAGCTGTACGAGGCTCTCGGCTACGACGCGACGCTCACGACCTACCTCCGGAAGCGGCGCTGACCGGCGTCGGTCCACTGGACGCCCCAGTGCTCGCGTGACGGCGCCCCGCTTCCCGGCCCTTCGCCTCCGCCGCGCCGGAGCTGCCGGTCGGGTAAGGCAGGGGCGCCGGGGCGCTACCAGCGTCCGCGGTGGACGATCGCCTCGAGCTCCTTGCGGCCGCCCCGGCGCGGCGGCCGGGTCAGGTCGTCGGGATCGGCCGGGTAGCCGAACGAGATGAGCCAGCCGCACCAGCGGTCCTCCGGGTAGCCCAGCAGCCGTCGCGCGAGAGCCTGATCGTAGACCGTCGCCGGACAGCTCCCGACGCCGAGCTCCCAGGCAGTGAGCATCATGTTCTCGGCCGCGAGGCCGAGGTCCCACAGCACCGATGGCGAGGCCTTCGGTCCGCCCGGGTCGGGCGTGACGAGCGCGACCGCGGTCGCCGCGCCGGCGAGGTGGCCGGCGAACGGTCCCACGCCGGCGAGCTCATCGAGCAGCTCGCGGTCGTCGACCACGATGAAGTCCCAGCGCTGCGTGTTCTTCGAGCTCGGCGCGTGGCGACCGGCGTCGAGGATCCGATCCAGGACCTGCGGCTCCAGGGTGCGAGGCGCGAAGGCGCGGACCATCCGCTTCGTCCGGATCGCGGTCCCGACGTCCATCCCTTGCCGCCTCCTCTCAGGCCGAGCGACGGGCTGTGCCGCCGGCCTGGATGGCGCGGACGAGCGTACGAAGGCCGCCGGGCTCCTGGTCCATCGCCGAGAAGCCGTGCTGGCGCTCGAGCGGCCGCGGCCGCGTCGGGGGCGATCGGGCCGGCCAGCCAGCGAGCGAAGAAGCGCGCGACCGCCGCGCGGTAGGCTGGGATCTCGTACAGCCAGCTGTGGTCGGCGCCGGTCAGCTCGAGCACGTCGACCGGCGCTGCAGTGACGAGGCCGACCCTGCCCCGCCTCGCGCTCCGCACGATGCGCCGGAGGTGCCCAAACGGCACGACCCGGTCCGCGTCGCCGTGGATCAGCAACAGCGGTCCGTGAAAGCGCCCGGCCGCGCGGGTGGCCGAGACCGAGCGCACGGTGTGGCCGCGCGGCTCGAGCATGACGTGGGTCGTCAGCCAGGCCAGCGGATAGGCGAGTGGGCCCGGCAGCGGCAGCCGCGCGAGACGGAACGTCTGTCGCGTCAGCCGGTACGGGTCAGCCGGCGTCGACACCGCGACGACGGCAGCCGTCCGCGGCTCGGCCGCCGCCGCGAGCAGAGCGCCGATGCCGCCCATCGAGTGCCCCAGGATCCCCACGCGGCTGACGTCCGACCGTGCCAGCAGCCAGCGCAGCCCCGCCAGCGCATCGGCGCCGAACTCGCCGGCGGT
>DATHRO010000023.1:0-10640 GCA_035465135.1 Candidatus Deferrimicrobiaceae bacterium | reverse complement strand
CGAGGAAGCCCTCGAGCTGGCGCGGCTGAGTCGGGAACGCCCCCTCCTCGTGCCGTTCGTCGTGACCGGCGTCCGCGCAGCCCTGGCCGATCGGCGCCCGGATGCCGCCCCGCAGTGGTTGGATCGCGTCACCGGCCAGTTGGCAGGCTGGGAGGACCTCGCCCGGCCCGCAATCGACAACGCCGAGGGCCTGATCAAGCTCGCGACGGGATCCGTGGTCGCGGCGCGTGCCGCCCTCGAGGCTTCGGTCGCGGCCTGGGACGATCGCGGCCGGACGTGGGAGGCCACATGGGCGCGGCTCGACCTGGCGGCGTGCCTCCTCCGAGGTACCCGCTACGTTGAGGCGTCCCGAACCATTGCCGAGGTGCTCGAGGAGGCTCGGCGGCTCGGCAGCCTGCCAATCAAGACACGGGCCGAGGAGCTGCGGCGACAGGCTCGTGGCCGCGGCACCAGTGAGGAGCCGTGGTATCCCCTCACCGCCCGCGAGTTCGAGGTCGCCGGCCACATTTCTGCCGGCATGACCAACGCCGAGATCGCAGCCGAGCTATTCGTCTCGCCGAAGACGGTCAGTGCCCACGTCGAGCACATCCTCGCCAAGCTCGGCGCCGGCCGCCGAGCGGAGATCGCGACCTGGGTGGCGGCTGTCCGCCCTGCCGCGGCGACCAAGCCCGCCGCCGAGGCGGCTACGGCGGCGAGAGTCTAGGGACGCTGAGATCGGCCGGCGGCCCCGCGGCCGCCGGCCGATCGCTTTGCGTCGCCGGCTTCTAGAAGTGGCTACCGGGCGACTTCGCCTGCGACACGCAGAACGACGCGCCGGGTGCGAAGCCGTTCGGGAAGTGGAAGCCGGGGCCGGGGCCGCCGGGAACAGCTGCGCCCGTTCCGGCAACGTACTGCCCGACGCTGCCGTCAGCGGGCCAGCCGTCCAGCTGGCCGCCCGTGACGTAGTCTCGGACGACGTGCTGGCCGTGGACCTCGATCCCGAGCGGACCGAAGTCCGCGCACGTCGGCTCGTGGGCCGCGACCGGAGCCGCTAGCCCGACGACCAGGGCCGCCGAAGCGGCCGTCACCAGCATGAATCTGCGCACGACTACACCTCCACCGTGACTTCGTAGATCTCGGGCGTCGGATGGCCGGCGCGCTCGTGGATGCGCATCACGGCCTCCATCGACGGTCCGCTCGCAAGGCAGAAGACCTTGCCGGATTCGGGATCGAGCCATGCGCGCTCGTAGACGACATCCTCGTCGCCCTGGATCGCGAGGTCCGCGTTGTGGGCATCGCGGAACTGCTCCGCGGTGACCCCAAAGAACCCGTTGTGGACGTCCATGAACTTCGCCACCAGATCCTCCCGTATCCTCTGTCCCGGCGCCTGCCGGTACTCCCCCCACCCTCGCCGGCTCCGGCACGTCGGTCATCGGTCGGATGACCGACGAGGTCCGCTCGGCGCGCCCTATTCCGCGCAATCGGGTGACGGCGCGCAGAAGTCGAGATCGAGGACCGTCACTCGGGTGATCCGGGCGACCACCAGCGCGTTGCGCGCGGCGACGCGTCTGACGACGCGACGGCCTCATTGGCCCATCGCAGTACGCCAACGGCCCGCTATCATCCGCCGGGTGATCGCGCGTCCCGCCCGAAGCGACTGGCTGCTGCTCATCGTCCTGGGCTTGATGTGGGGCACGAGCTACGCCTTCATCAAGCTCGGCATCGAGACGCTCTCGACATTCACCCTCATCGCCAGCCGCCTGGGCATCGGGCTGCTGCTGCTTCTCGTGGTCGTTCGGTTGGCGCGCGAGCCACTGCCGCGTCAGCCCCGAACGTACGTCCATCTCGTCGTGATGGCGGTCGTCAACATCGTCATCCCGTTCACGCTGATCACGTTCGCCGAGCAGTCGGTCGAGTCGGCGCTGGCCGCGGTCCTCAACGGCGCCGTGCCGCTCGTCACGATCGTCGTGGCGGCGCTGTTCCTGCACGACGAGCCGATCACCGTCAACCGACTGGTGGGCCTCGTCGTCGGCTACGGCGGCGTGATCATCCTAGTGAGCCGCGGCCTGACAGGCCTCGGTGGCGACGACGCCCTTGTCGGCGAGATCGCGCTGCTCGGCTCGACTGTCTCGTACGGCGTCGGGGCGGTCTACTCGCGCCGCAACATCCGGGGTCTCCGGCCGATGATCCCGGCGCTCTTCCAGGTGCTCTTCGCGTTCCTCATCGTCACCGTCCTGGCACTGGTCTTCGAACGGCCGCTCGACGTTCGATGGAACGCCGATGCCGTCGTGGCGATCGTCTGGCTCGGGCTCCTGTCGTCGGGGCTGGCGTATCTCGTGTTCTTCCGGTTGTTGTCGCGGGTCGGAGCGACGCGGACGTCGCTCGTGGCCTACCTGCTGCCGGTCGTCGGCATCGTTTCCGGGGCGCTGATGTTCGGCGAGCAGGTCGACGCCCGGATCCTGTTCGGCACGGCGCTGGTCATCGGCGGCGTCGCGCTCGTCAACAGCCGGTTCGGCGAGCGGCGGCTGTTCGGCCGGCGAGCTCCGGACGCCGCCCCCGACTGAGCAGACCAGCCGGCGCACGCGAGGAGCCTGGCACCCGCGACGATCAGCTCGAAGTGGGCATCAGGACGAGGTACCCGGCGGCCGAGGGCCCCCGCGCCGATGCGATGCCTATCCGATGTCGCGCCGGCGCATGCCGAGTGCACACAGCGCGATCCCGCCGAATGCCAGGATCGCGCAGGCCACCATGCCCGGCCAGTCGTATTGACCGAGGATCGGCTGGCCCAGGTGGCGGTTCAGGGCAAGATCGAGGAGCTCGTCCGGCATGCCGACGATCGAGCCGATCAGCTCCCACAGGAAGAACCCGATCGCGAGGACGAGCGTCGTGGCGGCGGCGAGACCCGGCCGCACCAGCCCGCCAACCGCGAGGCCGATCCCGGCCAGCGCCATCCCGTACAACCCGAGCACCGAGACCCCGACGGCCACCGAACCGATGTCACCTGCCGCGGCCTGGGTGGACGTGCCGAGGACGACCCCGAGCACCATCAGCGCGGTGATGATCGCGATCCCGGCCATGACGGCCAGGCCGCTCCGGAGCGCCCAGCCAGCCCGGGTCATCGGGACGGACAGGAGCAGCTCCAAGCGCCGCTCGCCCTCGTCCGAGGCCCAGCCGGCAACCAAGACGGCCGCCGAGACGCTCACGAACAGGATTGCCTCCGAGAAGAGGACCAGCTGCAGGAGCCCGGCGGCCGAGAGGATGTTCGCATCGGGGAAGAACCGCTGCATGAGGTCGACGATCTGCGGGATCCCGGACAGCGTTTCGACGAATTCGTCGACGGAGAACGAGATGATCAGCCCAAAGAAGCCCAGGCCGGCCCCCCAGATGAGCGACGCCGGGAGCCGCTCACCGAGGCCCCGGCCCAGCGGACCGGAGAGAAAGATCGAGAGCGTCGGGAAGCGCACCCGGCCACCCGTCGGCACGATCAGGTCCCGCCACGCGAATGCCACCACGCCGACGCCGAGAAGCGCCAACGCGATCGCACCGACAAGGGCGACTGACGGCCAGTCCCAGACTCCGGCGATCGGCCGGTGGCCGGCCGTGAGGGCGAAGTACGAGACCGGCTCCAGCGACTCGAAGAACGAGATCGCCGATGCGTAGCCGCTGATGATGAAGCTGGCAAAGAGCGTGATGCCGCCGAGCGCGAGTGCGCCCCCCCGTCCGAGGAACGGGCCGGCGGCAAAGGCCACTGCGCCCGGGACGAACGCCGTCACGAATACCCAGACCGTGTGTCCTGCGACAGCATCGATGCCGACTGGATCGCTCGGCAGCGTCCCGAATGCCGCAATCGCGACGTACGCTGCGACCGCAAAGAACGCGCTCGTGACGGCGAGCGCGAGGACGAAACCGCCGGCCTTCTCGAGGGCCAGGCGGGCGCGCGTCCGCGGCGTGGTCGCCAGGAACTCGAGGCTGCCTCGCGCGAGCTCGCCGGCCAGCAACCCGGACATCGCCACGACGGTCCAGATGCCGAGGATGATCGGCAGGAAGTTGATCGTCCGCCACGACAGGAAGCCGCCAAGCCGGTCGATCGCGATCATCTCGCCGAGCATCCCCTGGAAGATCGCCGGGAGGGCCGCCATCTGGGCCGCGATCGCCAGCCGCTTCTGGGCCGTGTCGAACTCGGCCGCAACCGCCGCCGCTGTCACGACGAGGATGAACGCAAGCAGGAGCCCGACGACGAGCGCCGTTCGCCGGCTGTCCCGGAACGTCTTGCCGAAGACCGAGCCAAACCCGAAGAGGCGATCACCGAGGTCCGGCGTCGGGAGCGCGACTGTCCGCGAGCTCGCGCTGCGAGCGGTGCCGACGCCCATCACGCTGCCCCGGTCGGGATCCCGGCAGCCCCGGTGGCGTACTCCGACAGGAAGACCTCCTCGAGCGACGGCTCGCGGCTGACGAAGTCGACCAGCTCGTGCTGGCCGGCCAACCGCACGACGGGCGCGATGGGACCGGTCACGAGCATCCGCAGCGTGCGGCCCTCCTCGACGACGTTGACCACGCCATCGATGGCCTCGAACGCTGCGGCCGGCACGGGTTCAGCGAACCGCAGCTCCACCTCGTGGGCCGCCAGAGCTCGCACACCCTCGACCGTGTCGAGGCGTACCAGGCGACCCTCGCGGATGATCCCCACGCGATCGCAGGTCCGCTCGACCTCGCTGATGATGTGCGACGACAGGAACACGGTCCGGCCCTCGGCCTTGGCCTCGAACAACAGCTCGTTAAAGCTCTGCTGGACGAGCGGATCGAGCCCGGCGGTCGGCTCGTCGAGGATCAGCAGCTCGGGCTTGTGCTGCAGCGCGACGACCAGGCCGACCTTCTGTTTGTTGCCCTTCGAGTACTCGCGGAAGCGGCGCGACGGGTCCAGGTCGAGGCGCTCGACCAGCTGCCCCGTGTAGGCGGGATCGACGCCGCCGCGGAGATTGGCGAAGTAGCGGATGGTCTCGGCGCCGGTCAGACGGTCGTAGAGGTTCCACTCTCCGGGCAGGTAGCCGATGCGGCGGTGGATCGCGACCGGATCGGCGGTTGTCTCGATACCGAACACGGTGGCCGAGCCCGAGGTCGGTCGGATGAGGTCGAGCAGGACGCGGATCGTGGTCGTCTTGCCGGCGCCGTTCGGACCGAGGAAGCCGAAGACCTCGCCCTCGCTGACGGACAGGTCGACCTCGACGATGCCGCGATGCGGGCCGTACGACTTCGTGAGCCTAGTGGTCTCGATGACGGGTGCCATGGGATTCCTTTCGTGAGGCGCGGCATCAGGCGAAGAAGCGTACCCCGGCGCGAATCGGGCGGCACGAGGGTCTTGACAAGTCGGCCCACGCATGCGACCTTCCATTCTGCACATATGTGCAGGCACATGCTCAATTGTGCTTATGTGCAGAGGCAGAGCGTCTTGACGACGATGACGGCCCGGCGAGGCAGCGGGGGCAGCGACGTGCGCCAGATGGTGCGCATCACGCAGCTCTACTACCGCATGCACCTCAGTCAGGAGCAGATCGGCGACCGCCTCGGGCTCAGCCGGTTTCAGGTTGGCCGACTCCTCGCCAGGGCGCTGCGCGAGGACATCGTCAAGATCGAGATCGTGCACCCCGTCGCCCGCCTGGTTGAGCTCGAGGATGCGCTCGTCGAGCGGTTCGGGCTCCAGCAGGCGGTCGTGGTCGACCTGCCGCTCTCGACCTCGGAGCGGGCGGCGGAGCAGCTCGCCCGGGAGGCCGTCGCCGGCGCCGCGGTGCGCTTCCTCGCTGATCTCCGCCCGAGCGGGTCGATCGGTGTCTCCTGGGGCCGGACCATGCTCGAGCTAGCGCGCCAGCTTGAGCCTGGCTGGACGAGCGCCACCGAGGTCGTCCAGCTCAACGGCGCCACCTCCCTCTCGGCCGAGCCGACGCGAGCCAACGAGATCGCGGAGCGGTTCGGCGCGACGACCGGGGCCGCGATCCGGATGCTCGCCGCACCCGCGATCGTGGGCAGCCCGGCGCTGCGACGGGCGCTCGAGGATGACCCGTCGGTCGGTGCAACGATCGAGGCCGCGCGAGCCACCGCGACTGCGATCTTCGCCCTCGGCGTCCTGACCACGGAGAGCGTGCTGGTCGGCTCGGGCTTCCTCACCGCCCGGGACGTGGGGGATCTCCAGGAGGCCGGGGCGGTGGGCGACATCGTCGGCCGGTTCCTGCGCGTGGATGGCGCCACGGCCTCGCCCGAGCTCGACCGGCGGACCGTGGGGCTTCCCCTGGCCGACCTGGCCGCCAAGCCGATCTCGGTCGGCGTGGCCGCTGGCGCGGGCCGCGGCCCGATCACGCTTGGCGCGCTGCGCGGCCGGTACATCAACGTCCTCGTCGCCGACACCGAGACGGCGCAGTGGGTGCTCGACCATGGCTGAGCGCGTCGTGCCGAGCGAGGAGCTGGTCCGAGAGCTCGTGGGGCGGGCACTGGACCGCCATGCCGCCTCCGAGGCGACGACGCCGACGACCGCGCAGGACGCCCCGGCTCACAACGCGACACGCGGCGGCGAACGGACCGTCGCCATCGGCGCCGACCACGGGGGCTACCCGCTCAAGGAGGCCCTGGCGAAGGCGCTCGCCGAAAGGGGCTACACGGTCACCGACTGCGGCACGACGTCCACCGAGGCTGTCGACTACCCGGACTTCGCGTATGCCGTCGCCCAGCTCGTGGCGGGCGGCGAGTGCACCTACGGAATCGTCGTCGACGGGGCCGGGATCGGATCCGCGATGGTGGCCAACAAGGTGCCCGGCGTCCGGGCAGCGAACGCCTACGACATCTCGATGGCCCGCAACGCCCGGGAGCACAATTACGCGAACGTCCTGACCCTCGGCGGTCGGATGATCGGCGAGGGGCTCGCGCTCGAGATCGTGGACACCTTCCTGGCCACGCCCTGGGGCGCCGAGCGCCACGGCAATCGGGTGGCCAAGATCACGGCCATCGAACAGCAATACCTCCGATCACGACCCGAGGACCAGCCGACATGACCATGCTGCCCGACACGCGAGACCTGCTGATCGAGGCCGTCACCCGCGAAGTGCTTGCGGCCCTGTCGTCCGGCGACACGTGCCGCGAGTGCGGCGGCTCGTGCGCCGCCCACTCGCCCGACAAGGTGCGCGACGTCGTCACCAACGGCGCGTCGCGGATCGCCTACCACGGCCGGGGCGGCGACGTGCCGCGGGACCTGGCGCCGTACATCGACCACACGCTGCTCAGGCCGGATGCCACGGCCGCAGACGTCGACCAGCTGTGCGACGAGGCGATCGAATACCGCTTCGCCGCCGTGTGCATCAACCCGACCTGGGTACGCCGGGCGGCGGACCGAGTCCGGGGCAGCAGCGTGGCGGTCGCATCAGTGATCGGCTTCCCGTTCGGCGCCGCGACCAGCGAGGTCAAGGCGATGGAGGCGCGCCGCGCGATCCGCGACGGCGCCCGCGAGATCGACATGGTCGTCAACATCGGTGCCCTCAAGAGCGGCATGCGCGACGTCGTGCGCGACGACATCGCGAGGGTGTCGGACGCGTGCCACGAGGCGGGCGCCCTCAACAAGGTGATCATCGAGACGGCGCTCCTGACCGACACGGAGAAGGTCGTGGCCTGCAGCCTCGCGGTGGCGGCCAAGGCCGACTACGTCAAGACCTCGACCGGCTACGCCTCCGGCGGAGCAACGGTGTTCGACGTGGCCCTGATGCGCGAGACCGTTGGGCCTCGCATGGGCATCAAGGCCTCGGGCGGCATCCGGACCGCCGAGGACGTCCAGGACATGATCGCTGCCGGCGCGACCCGGATCGGGGCCTCGGCCGGGGTGAAGATCGTCACAGGAGAGGGGGCCGCGTGAGCAATATCGACCTTCGTGCCTACGTCTTCCTCGACAGCCTCCAGGCGCAGTACGCCGCGTTCCTGGGCACCGTCGCGCAGGGCTTCCTGCCGCTGGCGGGCGACGCCTCGCTCTCGGTCGAGGTGTCGCCGGGCATCGAGATCAACCGCCTGACCGACATCGCGCTCAAGGCGACGACGGTCAAGCCCGGCATGCAGATCATCGAGCGCTACTACGGGATGCTCGAGATCCACTCTCCCTCGCAGGCGGAGGTGCGTGCGGCCGGCGCGGCGATCCTGCGCGAGATCGGTCTCGAGGAGACCGATCGGATCAAGCCGCGGGTGCTGTCGAGCCAGATCATCAGGCGAATCGACGACCACCAGGCCCAGCTCGTGAACCGGACCCGTCACGGCCAGATGCTGATCCCCGGTGAGACGCTCTACGTGCTGGAGCTGGAGCCGGCGGCCTACGCGGCGTTGGCCGCAAACGAGGCCGAGAAGGCGGCCCACATCAACATTCTCGAGGTCCGGGCGTTCGGCTCGATGGGCCGGATCTACCTGGGTGGCGAGGAGCGGGACATCGACGTCGGCTGGCGCGCTGCCCTGTCGGCGATCGAGGGGCTCGAGGGTCGCGAGGCGAAGGCCTAGCCCTCCAACTGCAGGGTTCGAACAGGCGAAGGAGAGATTCAATGGCTGAAGCGCTTGGGATGATCGAGGCCCGCGGGTTCGCCGCGATGGTCGAAGCTGCCGACGCGATGGTGAAGGCGGCCAAGGTCGAGCTGGTCTCCTACGAGAAGACCGGCGGGGGGTACGTGACCGCCGTCGTGCGCGGCGACGTCGCGGCCGTCAAGGCCGCCGTCGAGGCCGGCACGCGGGCCGCGGGCAAGGTCGGCGAAGTGGTCGCGACGCACGTCATCGCGCGCCCGCACACCAACGTGGACATCGCCCTCCCACTCGGCCGCGCGGAAGAGGCCCGCGGCGAGTCCGGCGGCGACTGACGTTCGATCCCCGGGTCGCGACTGCCACGCGGCGGCCGCGACCCGGACCGGAGGAAGCCATGCTCCTTGGACGAGTGGCCGGGACGGTCGTCTCCAGCCGCAAGGAACCGTTGATCGAGGGCTGGAAGCTGCTCCTCGTGCGCCAGCTCGACGCCGACAACCACGACGCCGGCGGCTACGTCGTCGCCGCCGACGCGGTCGGCGCCGGCGTGGGCGAGGTGGTCCTCTATGCCAGCGGCAGCTCGGCCCGTCAGACCGAGATCACCCGGGACCGGCCGTGCGACGCCGTGATCATGGCGATCGTCGACACTTGGGAGATCGGCGGTCGCGACGTGTACAGGAAGTGATCATGAACGACCTGTCGGAGCGCGAGATCGCCGAGATCATCGAGCGCGTCCACCGGCGGATCGAGGCCGCGTCGGGGAGTCGGGCAGGCACGGCCCTGCGCGCCGAGTCGGAGCTCGCGGCTGCATCGACGGCCGAGCTCGGCGACGGCATCCACGCGACCATCGACCAGGCGGTCGCGGCGGCCGGCGAGGCCTTCCGGACCTTCGGCTCGATGGGCCTCGACGGTCGCCGCGTCATCATCGAAGCCGTCCGCCAGTCGATGCTCGACCACGCCGAGCAGCTGGCTCGGATGGCCCACCAGGAGACGCACCTCGGGCGGTACGAGGACAAGGTCATCAAGAACCGCCTGGTCACGACCAAGGCCGTCGGGCCCGAGGATCTCGAGGTCGAGGCTGTGACCGGCAGCCTGGGGATGATGGTCACGGAGTTCGCGCCGTTCGGCGTCGTGGCGGCGATCACGCCCGTCACCAACCCGACCTCGACGGTCATCAACAACACCATCAGCATCGTATCGGCCGGCAATGCGGTCGTGTTCAACGCGCACCCCAATGCCAAGCGCTGCTCGGCCGAGACGATCCGGCTCATCAATCGCGCCATCGTCGGCGCCGGCGGCCCGCCCGACCTGGTCACGGCCGTCGCCGAGCCGACGATCGACAGCGCCCGGGCGCTGATGAGTCATCCCGACGTGCGTGTCCTGCTCGTCACCGGCGGTCCCGCCGTCGTGCGAGAGGCGCTGAGGACGGACAAGCGCGCGGTCACCGCCGGGCCCGGCAATCCACCGGCGGTCGTCGACCAGACAGCCGACGTCGAGCGGGCCGGGCGCGACATCGTCAGCGGCGCGAGCTTCGACAACAACATCATCTGCACCGACGAAAAGGTCGTGCTCGTCGTCGAGTCGGTCGCCGACCGCCTCGTCCGGGCGATGAGCCAGCACGGCGCCTACCTGTTGAAGGAGCACGAGATTCGGCGCCTCGAGCGGGTGATCTTCCGCGAGCTGGGCGCACCGGGCAAGCCGGGCGTCATCAACCCTGCGTGGATCGGCCGGGACGCCGCGAAGATCCTGGCCGAGATCGGGGTGCAGGTGGAGCCGGAGCCGAGGCTGCTGGTCGCGGAAGTGCCGCGCGACCATAGCCTCGTGTGGACCGAGCAGATGATGCCGGTCCTGCCGGTCGTGCGGGTCGAGACGGTCGACAAGGCGATCGAGCTCGCCGTGCGCGTCGAGCACGGCTTCCGTCATACGGCCTCGATCCACTCGACCAACGTCGAGACGATCACCCGGATGGCCCGGGCGATGAACTGCAGCATCTTCGTCGCCAACGCGCCCAACTACGCGGGCCTCGGCGAGGGCGGCGAGGGCTTCTGCTCGTTCTCGATCGCTTCCCCCACCGGCGACGGCCTGACCCGGCCGCGCACGTTCTCGCGCGAGCGGCGGATCACCGTCGTCGGCGC
>DATHRO010000022.1:0-17438 GCA_035465135.1 Candidatus Deferrimicrobiaceae bacterium | reverse complement strand
TCAGCCCACGCCGATCGGCGGTGAGGCTCGGCCCGCGGGCGAGACCACGGGCGGCGTTCGCGTATACGGCTGGCACTGGACCCGCGACAGGAGCAGGACCTCGTAGTCCATCGACAGGCCGATGAGCGTCGCGAACAGGATGACCGGCGTCCCGGCGACCGTGTAGCCGAGCGACTCGAAGGCCAGGAGCCCGCTGAGGTTGCCCTCCTGGAAGATCCAGACGAGGGCCCCGAAGCTTGCCGACAGCGATAGCAGCGTCATCACGACGGCCTTGATCGGGATCGCCAGCGATCCGAACAGCAGGAACAGGATCACGGCCGAGGCCAGCAGGGTCGTGCCGATCGCCCACGGGATCCGTTCGGCCTGGCTGGTGAGGAAGTCCGCGCCGAGTGCGGCTGCCCCGCCGACTTCGACCCGCTCGATGCCCCCGCCGGCCGGCAGGCCCCGAACGGTTGGGATGAGCGACGTCGCCTCGGGCCGGCTGGAGACCAGCGGCGAGATCGCGTCGAGGCGAACGGTGCGGTCGCGGATGTACGTCTCCTCGAGGGCGTCGAGCGTGGCCGCGAGCAGCGGTGGGAGCTGGTCCCGTGGCGCCGCATAGACCTGGGCGACCTCGGCTGCGGTCATGGGCTGCCCGGTCTGGGGGTTCGTCAGCGAGAACGGGCCCTCGACCCGGTCGACGTCCTCGAGGGCCGCCAAACGGTCGGCGAAGGCGGTGACGGCCTCGATGCCGGTCGCGCTGGTCGGGTCCGACATCGTGTCGACGAGCACGACGATCGGCGTCGTCTCGCCGGGGTGGAACTCCGTCTGCAGCGCCACCCAGGCATCGCGACTGGCCACGCCCGAGGGGTAGACGCTGGCATCGGGGATGCCCTGCTGGAGGCGGAAGAACGGCGAGCCGAGGACGAACAGGAAGGCCAGGACCGGGACGAGCACGGTGAACGGCCGGCGCATGACGGCGTGGGCAACCCCAGCCCAGCGCGACGTCCGAACATTCGAGTCGCCCCGCCGCAGGCCCAGGCGCCGCAGCAGCGCGTCCAACGAGAGCGCGTTCACCCGGTGGCCGAGGACGCCGAGCACGGCCGGCAGGAAGGTCAGGCTGAACCCGACCGACGCCAGCACCACGATCGAGCCACCAACGCCGATCGAGCTGAGCGCCGTCGCGTTGAACCACAGCAGGCCGGACAGCCCGATCGCCACGGCGATGCCCGAGAACATGACGGCCTTGCCGGCCGTCCCGATGGCCCGTTCCACGGCCTGACCGACGCTCCGGCCACGCGCCAGCTCCTCCCGGAAGCGACTGGTGATGAACAGCGAGTAGTCAATCGCGAGGGCCAGCCCGAGCATCGTCGCGATGTTCAGGACGTAGATGCTCATCTCGCGGCTCTCGGCGACCACCCCGATCAGGCCGAGCGACGATGGGATCGCGAGGGCCGCGACCAGCAGCGGCATGCCCGCTGCGACGAGCGAGCCGAAGACCGCAATCAGGACCAGCGCCGCGATCGGCAGCGACACGGTCTCCGCCCGGACGAGGTCGGCCTCGGACAGCTCCGCTGAGTCGCGCTGGATCGGCCCGAAGCCGGTCAGCGCGACGCCGTAGCCGGGGGGCGGCGCGAGGGCCGCCTCGATCGGCTCGACCGCGTCGACCGATTCGTCCTCGGTCAGGTCCAGCCCGATGACGACGTAGGCCGCGTCGCCCGCGGTGCTGATGAAGCGCGAATCGCCGGTCTCGGCAAAGCCGGTCGCCCTCGTCACCTCGTCCAGCTTGAGGACCGGCGCGAGCGTCTCCGCGATCGCCGCCTGGAATGCTTCCGAGCGCGCGTCCGCGCCCGCCGCGTCGGCACGGAAGACGGCGATGAACGCGCTCCGGCCGGCGCCGTAGTCCGCTTCGAGGCGGTCGGCGACCTGGGCCGACTCGGAAGCCGGGTCGAGCCAGCCGCCGGCCGTCAGCTTGTGTGCGACGTCGCCGCCCGACGCGCCAAGAACCACGGCGCTGACAACGGCCAGGAGCAGGACGAGCCGTCTGTACCGGTAGACGAGGGCGCCCCAGCGGGAGAACACGGCCGCGATCAGCCGGCCTTGAGGGTCGCCTCCACGGACAGCTCGACGTTGCCCTTGATGGCCGCCGAGATCGGGCAGTTGTCCTTGGCGTCGTCGGCAAGCTTCGCGAAGGTCGCCTCGTCGATGCCGGGCACGTCGCCGCTGACCGTGAGATGGGAGCTGGCCACCCTCCAGCCGGCTTCGCCCTGCTCGAAGGTGACTTCGGCCCGTACGTCGAGTTGGGTGGCGGGCGTGCCGTTCTTGCCGAGGCGGGCCGAAAAGGCCATCGAGAAGCAGCTCGCGTGGGCCGCGGCCAGCAGCTCCTCGGGGCTCGTCCGACCCTCGTGGGCGCTCGTCCGCGAGGCCCACGTGACGGGCAGACGCGAGATGACGCCGCTGGTGACGTAGGTGATGATCCCGGAGCCGGACTGCAGGTCGCCGTTCCAGACCACGGTCGCGTGGCGCTTCTCAGCCATGGACTCCCTCCTGTGTCGCGTTGCCCGCATTATCCGCTGCGCCCGGCGGGAGCGTCGTCGACGCCGGGGTGGGGGCGTCGAGCAGCCCGCGCAGCTCGAGTGCCAGCGCCCGGTGGCGCGCCTGGCGAGGCAGCGCGACGCGGGTCGCCGCCGCGAAGTCACGATGCGCGGCGATCGCCGCGGCCAGCGCGCCCGCGAATCCCGGCTCGGCCAGCGGGTCGAAGCCCGGTTCCCACCACAGGTCGAGGATTCGAAGCGTTCGTGCACGGCGCTCGATCCGCGGTTCGATCCGCCCGACCAGCCGGTCGCCGTACAGGATCGGGAGCACGTAGTAGCCCCAGCGGCGCTTCGGCGCCGGGACGTAGACCTCCCAGACGTAGTCGAAGTCGAGCAGCCGGCGCAGCAGCTCGCGGTCCCAGCACAGCGGATCCAGCGGCGCCAGGAAGGCGACGCCGGGCGCGTGCCCACCCGGCGGCGTCGCGGCCGCCACCTCGCGCTGCGCCTGGTCCAGGAACGGCAGATCCTCGGCCACGATGAAGCGATCGCCGCGGAGACCCTCGACCAGGACCGGCAGCAGCCGGCCCGCCTCGATCAGCACGGCACGACGAGCCGCGCGCTCCCGCGCGTACCCGGTACCGCCGACCCACAGCTCCTGGTTGCCCGAGGCGCCAAGCAGGCCATGGGCCCGGTAGCGGGCCAGGAGGCGGTGGCGCTGCTGCTCCTCCTCGGGCCGGCGATCGGCAAGGACCTCCGGCGGGAACAGCCGCTCGGCGAGGTCGTAGACACGGAGGTTGCCGTCGCGTCGCGCGATGCCGAGGATCCCGGCCTCGGCGAGCCCTTCGAGGATCGCCCGGACCTGGTTCGTCGGCCGCCAGTACCAGTCGATGGCGGCCCGCGCGCCGACGTCCCGCGGCAGCAGCGCGCCGTGGTCCCGGATCCGGCCGAGCAGCTCCTCGACCAGCGGCGCGTGCTCGTCGAAAGTGCCGCCCTCGTGGCGCTGCCGCATCCGGTCCCACGTGTAGCGGTACAGCGGCAGCTCCGCGACCGGCACGATGTTGAGGCTCTTGTTGTACGTCTCGTACAGCCGCCGGTCGTCGTACAGCCAGCGGTCCGTCCAGGCCCGCCGATAGCCGGCGATTCGGGCCAGCAGAACGAGATCGTGGTTGCGACCGGCGACCTCGAGCGGGTCGAACTGCAGCGAGCCGAGGCGGTCCATGACTCGCAGGACGCTCTCGGGCTCGGCCGGCAGCGACCGCGGCGGCGCGAGCAGGTGCCGGAGAACGAGGAACCGACGCGCCACCGGCCCCGGAATGGATCGCCCTGCGCCCTCGGGGGCCCGTCCGCTCACGCGCCGGCGGTCAGCTGCTCGACGAGCCGGTCGAGCAGCGGCGCCTGACCCGGGTGGATCCGATGGCGCGCCTCCGCGACGTCGAACCACTCGACTCGGTCGACCTCCGGAATGACGATCGTCCGGCCCGAACGTGGGGGCCATTCGAGCTCGAACTCGTTGGAGCGGGCGAGCGCCGGGTCGAGGTCGCCCTCGACGGCCCAGGCGTGGACGACCTTGCCGCTCTTGAGCGTTGCCGAGCCGAGGGCCAGTGGGCGGCGTGCCGGATCCCGGGCCACCGCCGCGACCTCGAAGCTCGTCTCCTCGGCGAACTCGCGGACGGCCACGGCGGCGAGGTCCTCTTCGCCGTCGGCGATGCCTTTCGGGATGCTCCAGGCTCCCCGGTCCTGGCGTTGCCAGTACGGGCCGCCCGGGTGAGCCAGGAGGACCTCCAGCCCGGCCGCGCCGCGTCGATACAGCAGAATGCCGCCCGAGGGCGGGGGCTTCACCGGGTCGCCTGCCCGGACGGTGCCACGCCCTCGGCGCCCACGGCCGACCGTCGACCGACGAGGAACCACGTCTCGACCCGGCCCTTGCCCTTCACGTCGACGACACCGCGACGTTCGAACTCGAACGCGTCACGCAGGCGCTCGTACGTCTCCCGCGTGACCTGGATCCGACCGGGGACGCCGGTCGACTCCATGCGGCTGGCGGTGTTCACGGTGTCGCCCCAGACGTCGTAGATGAACTTCTTCAGGCCGATCACCCCGGCGACCGCCGGACCGACGTTCATCCCCACGCGCACTTCGACCGGGATGCCGCCCTGCTCGCGGAATCGGGCCAGCCCGGCGAGCATCGCGAGGCCCATGTCCGCGACGTCGTCGGCGTGACGCCGCGGACCGTCGCCGTCGCCTCGGTCGCCCAGGCCGACCCCGCCCACGACCATGTACGCGTCGCCGACCGTCTTGATCTTCTCGAGCCCGTATTGCTCGGCCAGCTCGTCGCACATTCGGAAGACCTCGTTGAGGAGCTCGATGACCTCGATCGGCGTGAGGTCCGACGACAGCTTCGTGAAGCCCACGATGTCGGCGAACAGGACGGCCATGTCGTCGAACCGGTCGGCGATGACGGTCTCGCCGCCGCGCAACCGCTCCGCGATCGACGGCGGGAGGATGCTCAGCAGCAGCTTCTCGTTGGCCTCGCTCAGCTCCTCGACCTGGCGGGCGGCAGTGATGTCGACGCCGTAGACGTTGATGAACTCGAACTCCGGCACCTCGACCGGCCGCAGCTGGAACAGCAAGCCCTCGCCGCTGACCTCGGGTGGCGGGCCGTCGGGGTCGACGAGCGAGGTCCGGATCCTGGCCATCAGCTCAGTCGGGACGAGGTCACCGGCCGTGATGCCGAGGGCCCGGGTGATGGGCTGCGAGGCCGCGTTGGCGTACTGCAGTCGGCCGTCCGGGCTGAGCCGCAGCACCGGGTTGGGATTCCGGTCAGGGAACCGCTCAACGACCTTGGAACCGGTGATGTCGGTGCCATACAGGTTGTACACGCCGAGGTCGGCCACCCAGACGGCCAGGATGGCGAACGTCTGTCGGCCGTGCTCGACCTCGAAGCGGACCGGCGCGTCGCTCGACGCCGCCGCCCGCAGGCAGTCGAGCCATGGGTCCGTCAGCCGGTCGCCGACCTCGGCGCCGAGGGCCTCGCGCACCGGTCGACTGGCGTCGTTGGCGTAGATCAGCCGACCCTCGCCGTCAACCCGCAGCACCGGGTTCGGATTCTGGCCCGGGAAGCGCTCGATCGCCGCGATCTCACGTTCCAGAAGGTGCGTCGTCTGGCCCCGGTCGCGCCGCTCGACCCGCAGTGCGAGCACGCTCGACGCCAGCGAGACGATGAACGGGATGAGGTAGTTGATGCCGATCGCCAGGATCCGCGACTCGGCCATCTCGCCCGTGGCCATGGCGTCGAGGTTGTTCGCGACCGTCAGGATCGTGCCGACGCCGACGCTCGTGAGCGCCGCCCGGCGCAGCACGCCGGGATCGGTTGCGATGCGGTACCAGGAGGGGACGACGGCCACGCTGACTCCCGAGCGGTTTCGCTGCCTAGCCTACGGCGGCGACCTCACCTCTGTTTTGACGGTGGCTCGTATTCTCTCTCCAAGTCGGGTCGCCGAGACGGAGGCTGCGACCGGCCGGGAGGGAGTCGCATGCGAAGGACCTTGGCGACGATGGGAGTGGCTCTGGGCCTGGCCGTCGCTGCCTGCGGCGGGGGAGGCCCGGCCGGCGGGCCCAGCGGGACCGCGCCCAGCGGGCCGGATGCAACGCCGACCGAGAAGCCTGCCCTTGACGGGCCGACGGGGTCGGAGGGCGATCTCGAGGCAGCGGCGCGGGCGTTGTGGGATGCCTTCCAGCTGGACGACGAGCAGGCCTACTTCGCGGGCCTCTCGGAGGCTTGCCGATCGAGCGCCGGGTTCGGCGTCGTGTCGGAGCGGACCAACGGCCGCCACGGCCGGATTCGGTTGGCCGGGATCGACCTCTCGGCGATCGAGGTCGCCGACGTGACGATCACCGACTTCGACGGGCACTCCGCCACGGTCGCTCTCACGCTGGTGGGGACCGACGGCAACGAGTTCCTCGAGGGCCAGCCCAACGCCTGGGTCTACGAGGACGACGGTTGGCACTGGGACAACTGCGAGCCGTTCGAGGCGGGTGGCGGTGGCGGCGAGCTCGGCGGGTCGGGGCCAGACGACCCCATCGGCGTCGGGTTCGTGCCGACGATCGGCGGCTGGTACGTCTACTCGACGTACCTCTATGCGAACGCCGATGCGCAGGTCGCTGAGGGCGACGGTCCCGCACCACCGGCGGGAACCAGCTTCTACCTCTGGGGTGTCGTCGTGCAGTACGACGGACCGAACGCCTCCGCGACCCTGTCGGACGACCTGGCGTTCCGCCTCGTGTCCGGCGGGACGGTGTACGACAACCCCGATGACTGCGGGGCGTACCTATACGCACTCGAGCTCGACTTCGTCGCTGCGCCCGGCGAACAGGCCCCGGGAGACATCTGCCGTGCCGTCGCGCCCCGTGACGCCGACTCGCTCTTCCTGATCGTGACGGATGTCGCGACCGGGCAGGAGTACTGGTTCGGCCAAGAATAGGGCGCGTCGTTGACGCTCTCTCGCGTAATCCCGATAATGTCACTCGGGATTGCAGAATCGCGCCTCGGGCGCTGATCGGAGAGCCCTTTGACCACGCCTTCCACACGCGAGCTCGTTGCCGACCGGCGAGACGAGTACGCCTTCCACGACGACATCGTCTACCTGCGAGAGACGAAGCGCGGACTCACCCGCGACACGGTCGAGGAGATCAGCCGGTTCAAGGACGAGCCGGACTGGATGCTCCAGCTGCGGCTCCGCGCGTACGACCACTTTCTCAAGCGGCCGATGCCGATGTGGACCGACGGGCTCGACAAGATCGACTTCGACAAGATCGTCTACTACCGCAAGCCATCCGAGCGGGAAGAGAAGTCCTGGGACGACGTCCCGGAGCAGATCAAGGCGACGTTCGAGAAGCTCGGCATCCCTGAGGCGGAGCGGAAGTTCCTCGCTGGCGTCGGCGCGCAGTACGACTCGGAGGTGGTTTACCACTCCGTCAAGGAAGAGCTTTCGAAGCTCGGCGTGGTCTTCATGGGCACCGACCAGGGGCTCAAGGAATACCCCGAGATCTTCAAGAAGTACTTCGGAACGGTCGTGCCCGCCGAGGACAACAAGTTCTCGGCACTCAACGGCGCCGTGTGGTCGGGCGGCTCGTTCGTGTACGTGCCCAAGGGCGTCGAGGTCCCGCTGCCGCTGCAGGCCTATTTCCGCATCAACGGCGAGAACACCGGCCAGTTCGAGCGGACCCTGATCGTCGTCGACGAGGGCGCCAAGGTTCACTACATCGAGGGCTGCACGGCGCCGATCTACGCCACCGATTCCCTGCACGTCGCCGTCGTCGAGGTGGTTGCGCTGCCGGGCTCGAAGGTCCGCTACACGACCATCCAGAACTGGTCGAACGACGTCTACAACCTCGTCACGAAGCGGGCCCACGCCCACGAGCGCGCAACGGTCGAATGGATTGATGCAAACACCGGGTCCCGCAAGACGGTCAAGTTCCCGAGCATCTACCTCCGCGGCGAGGGCGCCAGCGCCGACATCATCTCGGTGGCCGTGGCGGGCAAGGGGCAACACCAGGACACGGGCGCCAAGGCGATCCATCTCGCCCCGAACACCACGAGCCGGATCGTCTCGAAGTCGGTCTCGAAGGACGGCGGCCGGGCGACGTATCGTGGCCACCTCAAGGTCTCGCCCGGCGCGACCGGGGTCGTGGCCAGCGTCCGCTGCGACGCGCTGATGCTCGACGACCAGAGCCGCAGCGACACCTACCCCTACATCGACATCCAGGAAGACGACACGACGATGACCCACGAGGCCACCGTCGGGAAGATCAGCGCCGAACAGATCTTCTACCTGATGTCCCGCGGCCTGACGGAGAACGAGGCCCAGAACCTCGTCATCCAGGGCTTCCTCGAGGTCTTCACGAAGGAGCTGCCGATGGAGTACGCCATCGAGTTCAACCGCCTCGTGAAGCTCGAGATGGAGGGCTCGCTCGGCTGACGCTCCCGGACCTCGATCGCCGGGCTCCGATACGCTCCGACCGTGACTGACACCATCTCGACCGACCCAGCCGACGCCGCGCCGGCCGCACCGAGCGGCGCGCGGTCGCGACCGCGTCGCCGCTCGCCCTCCGACCTCCCGTTCCGGTTCGCAGATCGGGCGCTGGCCGAGCAGCTCGCGGCGGAGCGCGAGGAGCCGCAGTGGCTCGCGGCCGAGCGCCTCGCCGCGCTTGCCGGATTCGAGTCCCTGCCGATCGAGCCGAACCAGCTGTACACGCCGTATGTCGACCTGCGCTCGGCGGACCTGCTGGCGGCGCGCCCGTATGTCCTCGACGGGCCGGCGGGCCTGGGCGACGACCTGGCAGCCCTTCGGGCGCCGGACGCTCCGGGCCTGCCGGACGGGGTGGTCGTTGAGACCATGTCGGAGTGGCTGGAGCGCGACCCTGCGGGCTTCCGCAGCGCCCTCGACGGGGCGCCGACCCTGCCCGTCGCCGACAAGCTGGCCCAGCTCGCGCGTGGCTTCTGGAGCCACGGCCGGCACGTCGAGATCGCTGATGGCCTCGCGCTGGCGACGCCGATCGTGCTGCGCTGGCCGGGGAGCGCGCCAGGTCGGGCGCTCATCACCCGAACGCTGATCACGCTCGGCGCGGGAGCCTCCGCGTCGATCGTCGAGGAGCTGGTCCCATGCGGGCCGGTGATCGAGTGCGCAGAGGGCGAGACCGTGCCCCAGGGGCTGTTCCACGGGACGACCGAGGTCGTCCTCGGGGCTGGCGCGTCGCTGGCGATGGCGTCCATCCAGGAGCTCGGGCCGGGCCAGGTCGCGTTCCAGCACCGGCACGCTGCGATCGGGGAGGCAGCCGCGCTGCACTGGGCCCTGGCCCAGCTCGGAGGTCGGCTGGTCCGCTCGCGAGTCGACAATCGGCTGGAGGGCGACAGGTCCTCCGTCGAGCAGGTCGAGATCGTGTTCGCCGCCGAGGACCAGCTGTTCGACCTGACCTCCTACACGCGCCACCTCGGTCGCGACACGACCGGCAACCTGCTCTCGAAGGGCGTACTGCTGGACCGGTCTCGATCGTTCATGAAGGGCCTCATCACGATCGAGAAGTCGGCGATCGGGACCGATAGCTTCCTGGGCGAGTTCGGGATGAACCTCTCGAAGGCCGCTCGCGCGGTAGCGATCCCGTCGCTCGAGATCGACCAGCCGGACTGCCGGCGCGCCGCGCACTCGTCGTCGGTCGGCCCGATCGACCCGACCCAGCTGTTCTACCTCGAGAGCCGCGGCATCTCGACCGATGACGCCCGAAAGTTCGTCGTCCTGGGGTTCCTCGAGCCGGTCGTCGCTGCGGTGCCGCTCGACGACGCCCGCGACCGGCTTCGCGAGCTGCTCGAGGAGAAGTGGGCGGCCGGCCTGCGCGAGTCAGCGACGGCGGCGTGAACCGTCTGCAGCGCTGAGCCGATGACCCGCCGGATCGACCTGCTCGACGTCGACGAGGTCCCGTCGGGCACGATGAAGATGGCCTTTGTCGACGATGCCGACCCGGTCATCGTCGTCCACACCGACGAGATCCGGGCCTACCAGGGCATCTGCACCCACGAGTACTTCGAGCTTGACAAGGGCTTCCTGACCGGCGGCGGGTCGAGCGGCTCCGGCGGCCAGCCGGCGGGCACGCTGACCTGCGCCCTCCACCTCTCGCGCTTCGACCTGGCCACCGGCGAGGCCCTCGATCCGCCGGCCGAGCTGCCGCTGGCGCAGTATCCCGTCGTGATCGAGGGCGGCCGCGTCCTGATCGAGGTCCCCGACGGCCCGCTCGAGGTCAACGAGTAGCAGCGCGCCAGGCCGCGCCGGGAGCTACGGCTCGAGGGTGAGCTGGGAGACGGTTGCAGCTTCGATGGCCGGTGCGGAGAACGGCAGCGGCAGCGTGCCGCCGCCGGCCCAGGTGTCGATCAGGTCGCCGTAGTGGGCGTCGAACGGGTTGCCGCTCTGGCCGGTCGTGATCACGATGCTCGCGCCGTCGAGGTCGGCCATGTCGACGACGAGGCGGTACGAGGGTCCGTTCGTAACCGTGAAGACGTCGCCGAGCCCGACCGGCAAGTAGGTTGGGTCGTACGGGTCCGCGTACGCCCGCGAGAGGCGGTAGTAGGTGTTGAGGATCGCGCCGTTCGCGCCGCCGACCTCGCGCGGCTCGGCGTTGAAGTACCACTCGAGCGGTCCGATGCCGGACCCGCCGAGCGTCGAATCGGCGAACGTCACGCGGTGGAGCCGGCCCCAGCGCCATCCGGCAGGCTCGCCAAGCGTGGCTCGCAGCCCAGCGCCCGCCCGGTCGAGAGCGGCCGTGACGATCTCGAGCGGCGTCTCGTCCTCGGCGGTGGCGACATCGTCCCACCACTCGACCCCCGGATGCTCGAGCAGCTCGACGAGCTTGACCCACGATGGCGGGACGCCGACATAGTCGCGCGCCAGCGGCCCCAGCTCGTCGTCGAAGATCGCCCGCTGCAGCAGGAGCTCCAGGGGCATGTAGGCCGCGCAGCCTTGAGAGCCCACGTCGCAGGTGCGATCCCAGTTCTCGATCGCGGCGAGGACGGCTCGGCCGTCGTCCGTCCCGGGCTCCGGCGCGAGGGCCAGGATCGCCGGCACGACGCGGTCGGCGCGCAGGACCTGGCTATCGAGCTGGAGCGCGCGCATGACGCTCGGCTCGAGCGGGACGCCTGCGCTGAACAGGTCGCCGAGACGGGCCTCGATCTGGGCCGCCCGGTAGCCGGGGTCGAACTCGGACCACGGGCCGATCCAGTAGGGGTAGGCGAGATCGACCGGTGCGTTGTTGGCCGTGACGATCCTCCCCGATGGCGGATCGAGCTGCCACGGCAGCGCGTCGCGCGGGACCCAGCCGGTCCACTCCTCGCCCCCGGAGGCGCCGTCGCGAACCCGCTCCCCGTTGCCGCCGTCTCGGACCGGGATCAGGCCAGGCAGGACGTAGCCGATGTGGCCGTCGACGTCGGCGTAGACGAAGTTCTGACTCGGCTGCCCGAAGGCCTGGAACGCCGCCCGGAACTCGTCGAAGTCGAGCGCGACGTTGATCCCGACGATCGCGTCGAGCGTCCGGTCCGGTTCCTTGAGCGACACCCAGGAAACGGCCAAGACCGGTCCGTCCTCGAGGCGCTCGTCGACATCGGACAGGATCGGGCCGTGGATCGTCGACCGCACGTCGAGGGTGACGTCGGCGCCACCGGCCACGCGGATCGTCTCGCGACGAACGTCGAACGGCAGCGACTCGCCCCGGAACACGTAGCGGCCTGGATCCGAGGGGTCGAGCGTCTCGAGGAACAGGTCCTGCGTGTCTGGGCCGACGTTCGTGGCGCCCCAGGCGATGCGGGCGTTGTGGCCGAGGATCACCGCCGGGGCGCCGGGAAACGACACGCCGGTGACGTCCCAGGAGCACGCCAGCGACACCGTTCGGCAGTGCAGGCCGTTCATGATCCAGACCGACGGCATCGCGAAGCCGAGGTGCGGGTCGTTGGCAAGGATCGGCTTGCCGCTGGCGGTGTGCGCGCCGGAGACGACCCAGTTGTTCGATCCAACGCCGTGATCGCCCGCAAGGCCTCCGCCGCCGTCGAAACCGGCCAACCCGCGAACGGTCGCACCCAGGCGGCCGAGCGACGTCAGCGCGTCCGCCTGAGCCGTCGCGATAGGCGGCACGGCGGCGACGTCGCCGCGCGCCCCCGCTGCGGCCCCGGCGCCACCCGAGCCCGCGAGGCCGGACGGCGTGATGACCGGCGCCCAGTCGCCATAGCCGGGGAACAGCTGGTCGGTCAGCGCCGGGTCGCCGAGCTGCGCGTCGGCCAGCAGTCGGAAGATCTCGGCGTCGACGTTGCCGCCCAGCGACCAGGCCTGGACCTTCTGCCAGGTGGCCGAGTCGAGCGGCGTCCAGGGCTCCAGCTCGAAGCCGCCGAGGTTGCCGGAGCCGGACAGCAGGCCGGCGATCACGAACGCCGCCGGCAGGCGACCGTCGTGCTCGTCGATCCAGGCGTTGATCCCTTCGGCGTAGGCCTCGAGCATCGCGACCGTCTCCGGCGACAGGGCGGCCAGGTCGCGCTCGGCGGCGAGGCGCCAGCCGAGCGTCCGGATGTACCGGTCGGTGTCGAGCAGGCTCTCACCGAACAGCTCCGCGAGGCGACCGGCGCCGATCCTCCGGGACAGCTCCATCTGCCACATCCGCTCCTGGGCGTGGACGTAGCCCTGGGCGACGAACAGGTCGTGCGAGTCGTCGGCCGCGATCTGGACGATGCCGTACCGGTCCCGAGCCACGGTCACCGGAGCGTGGAGGGCCGGGATGCGGACCGCGCCCGCGGTCTGGGGCAGGCCGCGGAGGGTCAGAACCGCGGCGACGATGGCGCCCGCGCCGACGACTGCGATCAGCAGCACGGCGACCGTCCGCAGCGCGGCGCGCGCGAGTCGCACCGGCGTCAGCGCTCGAGGATCGTGCCGTGCCCGGCCGCGGTGGCGGCTCGGACGATCGCGTCGGCGAACACGAGGTCGGCCAGCCCGACGCCGAGATGGGTCAGCACGACGCGGCCGGCCGGCCGGCGGGTGCCGGCGAGGATCGCCTCGCCGATCGTGGCGTGCGGGTTCGGGTAGCCGTCGAAGTTGCCGGTCTCGCGGTTGTAGAGGTACTGCTCGCGCTGGTCGACGAGGAACAGCGCCGCCGCCTCGGCGACCTTGGCGCTGCAGTAGGTCGCGTAGTCGATCGGGACGACCGTGGCCTCGGGATGGAGCCAGTCGTTGGTCATGGCCTGCGACGCTTCCTTGGGGCCGAACGACGCGGCGGTGACCACGACGCGCGCTCCCGCGACCGCCTCGCGGGCGCTCGCGTGAACGGTCACGCCGGCGACGCCCTCCGTGGACCGGGCCACTGCCGCGAGGGCGTCGGCGCGCTCGTGGGTTGCGTCGAATAGCCGCAATTGCAGGCCGGGCAGGACGTGGGCCAGCACCGGGACGTGCGAGTGGCCCTGCACACCCGACCCGATGAGCGCGACCTCGAGCCCGGTCTCCGGTGCCGGGCCGAAGTAGCGGAGCGCGAGTCCCGAGACGGCCGCCGTCCGCTCCGCGGTGATCGGACCGCCGTCGAGCATCGCCGTCGGGACCCCGGTCGCTGCGTCGTTGAGGATGACGATCGCGCTGATCGCCGGCAGCCCCTGCCCGGCGTTCGTCGCGTAGCCGGCGACCCACTTCATGCCGACGAGGTCGCTGCCCGCGCCGCCGTCAACCGCGCGGAGATGAGCCGGCATCGCGTGCACGAACGACGCCGCCGGCCGCGGGTGGATCGCGATCTTCGGCGGAAGCTGGGAGGCGCCCGGACGAGCCAGGGCCGTCATCGTGATCTCGGCCAGCCGCAGCCGTTCCTCGATCGGCGGCATCGCCGCGCGGACGTCGGCCGCGCCGAACCACCGCAGCGGCGGCAACGTCGGTGTCGGGACCGGCCCGCCGGAGTCGGACATGGCCGCGATTGTAGGCGGCTAGGATTCGCTCCTGATGGCACCAGTCGACGTCGGCCAGAGCCTGGCGAACCTGAAGCTGGAGCGCGACGCGATCGCGCTGTACGACGCGCTCGCCGAGATCGAGAAGGACCCCCGCCGGGCCGAGGCGTTCCGGACGATCGCCGGCAACGAGCGGCGCCACGCCGAGATCTGGGCATCGAAGCTGCGCGAGCTCGGCGCAACGGTCCCCGAGCCGGGCGGGCCAGGGCTCCGGGTCCGGACGATCGTGCTCCTGGCGCGGGTGTTCGGGACGCACGCCGTCCGCGACCTTGTCCAGGCGCTCGAGGGCGACGAGGAGGACGCCTACATGGCCCAGGCGTCACCCGAGGTCGCGGGGATCGCTGCCGACGAGCGTGAGCACGCCGAGATCTGGCGTCGGCTCAGCGGCGCTGCCGGGCAGGCCGCGACCGGACGCGCGCCTCGAACCGATAGCCGCAGCCCGGACCAGATCCTCGCCGGCGAGCGGTGGCACCGGGCCGGTCGGTCGGGAACGCTACGCGCCGTGATCTTCGGCGTGTCCGATGGGCTCGTCTCGAACATGGCGCTGGTGATGGGCGTCGCCGGGGCATCCCAGGGCGAGGGCTCGTTCGTCCTGCTGGCCGGGGTGGCCGGCCTCCTCGCCGGGGCGTTCTCGATGGCTGCCGGCGAGTACATCTCGATGCAGTCGCAGCGCGAGCTGTTCGAGCGCCAGATCGAGCTGGAACGCGCCGAGCTGGAGGCCATGCCGGAGGAGGAGGAAGCCGAGCTGGCCGGGGTGTTCCGGGCCAAGGGCTTCACGGCTGACGAGGCGGCCGCCATCGCCAAGCGGATGTTCGGTGACCCCGAGCACGCCCTGGACACGCTCGTCCGTGAGGAGCTGGGCCTCGATCCCGACGAGCTCGGTTCACCATGGGGCGCCGCGATAGGCTCGTTCCTCGCGTTCGCAGTGGGTGCCGCGATCCCGGTCCTGCCGTACCTGTTCGCGACCGGGTCGACACCGTTCCTTGCGGCGATCGGGCTGTCGGTCGTGGCCCTGTTCGCCGTCGGCGCGGGCGTCAGCCTGCTCACCGGCCGAAGCCCGCTCTACTCAGGCGGTCGGCAGGTCCTCATCGGGGCGGCTGCCGCGGCCGTCACCTACACCGTCGGGCGGGCGATCGGCATCGCCGTCTGAGGGCCCGACCGGCTCGAGTCGGTCGGGCGGCAGCAGCGTCAGGTACTCGCGGTGGGCGCGCAGGACGGCTTCGACGGTCTCCGCGTCGAGCGGTGCGGTGCGGGGCCCGACGCGGGTCGCGATCCAACTGGCCTCGGCGAGCAGCTCGTCGTCCTCGACGTCGACGTCACGCCGACGCGCATCCATGTAGACCACGGCCACGAGCCCGCCCCCGGCGACGAGCCCGACGATGAGCAGCCACCACTGGAACTCGGCCATCAGGCGGGGAGCGCCTGCCGGTACGACGTCAGCACGGCGGCCAGTCTACCGGCCGCCGCGTACACTCCGCCGAGATGATCGATTGGACGCCGAGCGCGATCGCCATCCAGCTCGGACCGATTCCCGTGTACTGGTATGGCATCGCCTATGCAACCGGCCTCGCGGCAGGCTACCTGCTGATGGCCCGTCAGGCGCGGCTCTTCGGCCAGGACGCGGGCCTCATCGGCAACGGGCTGATCATCGTCGCCGTGGCGGCCCTGATCGGCGGCCGCCTATATCACGTCATCGACCAGTGGCACCTCTACGCCGGCGACCCGATCAAGATCATCCTGCCGCCGTACACGGGCCTTGGCGTGTTCGGTGGCTTCATCACCGGCACGATCGCGTTCCTGCTGCTAGCTCGCCGACACCGCATCTCGATCTGGGTCTGGGGCGACATCGTCACGCCTGCCCTGTTCGTGTTCCAGGCGGTGGCGCGCTGGGGCAACTTCTTCAACCAGGAGCTGTACGGTCGCCCGACCGACCTGCCGTGGGGCCTCGCGATCGACTGCGCGCATCGGGTCGTCGAGTACCCCTGCGAGGCGTTCCCGGTCGCGACCACCCACTTCCACCCGCTGTTCCTGTACGAGTCGCTGTCGGCCACGATCGGCCTGCTGGTCGTCCTGTGGCTGTCACGCAACCCCCCACGCTGGTTGAAGTTCGGGATGCTCTTCCCGATCGCCCTCATCTGGATGGGTGCCGTCCGGTTCCTGACCGAGTTCCTCCGCATCGACAGCATCGTGTGGCGGCTCGGCGGCGTGCCGACGGCCCAGCTGTTCGGGCTCGGATTCGTTGTCGTCGGCCTGGCGATGCTGTGGTACCTGCGACGGACGGGCCAACCGATGACGGTCGTCGAGCAAGAGGACGACGACGAAGACGACTGGTGGGACGACGAGGACGGGGGCGAGGACGACGGCGAGGATGAGGATGAGGGAACCGCGGAGCCCGAGCCCGAAACGGAGCCTCTGACCTGAGCACGCAGACCGAGACGCCCGCCACGCGACCGGCGACCCGCCGTCGCCCGCGGGCCCGCGTTCGGCCGCAGGAGCTCGCGGCCGCCCGCGGCGGCGCCGTGGAGGGCCTCGACTGGCTCGGTCGGCAGCCGGAGGCGAAGGCGTCGCTGCTCTACCGCGCGGCGACGATCTTCTGGCGGCTGCTGGTCTTCGGGCTGTTCCGGATCAAGGTCCGGACGTCCGGCCGGGAGCACATCCCGAGAGGTGGCGGCTACATCCTCGTGTCGGCTGCCCACCGCGGCTGGATGGACCCGTTGCTGATCTTCCACGCGCTGCCACTGGAACCCAGGACCTGGTTCCTGGGCAGCGGGCCGTCGGCCTTCACCTCGCGCTGGAAGGAGGCGCTGATCCGTCGGTTAGGGGGAATGCTCCCGGTCTGGCGCGGCGGCGTCGGCATCGAGCAGCACGTCCTTTCCGCGCGGGCGGTGCTCGAGAACGGGGCGGTCTTCGTCCAGATGCCCGAGGGCACGGTCAACGGGCCCACCGGCCGCATCGGGCCGTTCCGGCCCGGGGCGGCGCTGATCGCGATGCGCACCGGCGCGCCGATCCTGCCGTTCGCGATGGCCGGCACCGAGGAGCTGTACCTCGGCAAGCGCCTCGCGACGAGGGTCCTGCCGTTGGTCACGGTCGCGGAGCTCGCCGGCGACGCCTGGCCGGGCGAGGCACCCGAGCCGAACTCGCGCGCCGAGCTTGAGCTCGCGAAGCGGGTGACTGCGGCGCTCGAGGAGCGGCTCGGACCGGTCGTCGAGGAGCTTTTCGCGACGACCGTCGATCTGCCCGATCACCCGCGTCGCTTCCGGAAGCGGATGACCTGGCTGCTGCTGGGGCCGGGACCGCTGGAGCACTGAGCGCTCGATGCACTACGCGGAGTCGATCCTCGACCTCGTCGGCGGCACCCCGCTTGTTCGAATCGGCCGCCTGACGCGCGAGCTCGGGCCGGCCGACCGGCAGCCGTT
>DATHRO010000021.1:0-6980 GCA_035465135.1 Candidatus Deferrimicrobiaceae bacterium | reverse complement strand
CTCCTCGGTGTGCTTCTTGATCAGGTCGGCGAGCTTGGCCAGCGTTCGGCCGCGCTTGCCCGCCGCCCAGCTGGCCCAGCCCTTCGGGGCGTCGAACGCCTCCCGGGCCGCAGCCACCGCGCGGTCGACGTCGGCCTTGCCGCCGAGCGGGGCGGTCGCGAAGGCCCCGCCGTCGGCCGGGTTGACAATCTCGAAGGTCTGGCCGTCGGTCGCGTCGACGGCCTCGCCGCCGATGACCATCCGGGTGGTCAGGGTTCCGGTCTCCGGCGCGCCGGCCGCGGGCTGCTCGATCGCCATCGTGAAGGTCCTCCCGGGGGGAGCTCAATCGGGGTCCCCGATCATACGCCCGACTCCGCCCTTGCCTCATTCACGTCGCAGCGACCGCTCCGGCGGCCGGCCGGGCAGGCTCCTCCTACGATGGGGCCATGGCTCGACCGACGACGGCCGTCGTGTGGTTCCGGCGCGACCTGCGGGTCCACGACCACCCGGCGCTCGCACACGCGCTCGGGCGCTACGACCGGATCGTGCCGCTGTTCGTGGTCGACGATCGGATCCTCGACGGTCGTTGGCCGAGCGCGAACCGGCGCTGGTTCCTCGCGGGCGCCGTTCGCGCGCTCAGCGCTTCGCTCAAGGCGCGCGGCGCCGGCCTTGCCGTGCTTCGCGGCGACCCCATCGCGCTCGTCCCGCGCGTCGCCGCGCAAGTTGGCGCGTCGGCGATCGTGGCCAGCCGCGACTACGCGCCGTACGGCCGGCGACGGGATGCGGCGGTGGCCGCGGCGGCCGGGAAGCGGGGCATCGCCTTCGAGGCCGGCCGCGGGTTGCTCGTCCACGAACCTGACGAACTTCGCCGCTCCGACGGCGCGGGCTTCTCGGTGTTCTCGGCCTTTCACCGCCGCTGGCTCGACCTCTCGCCGCGGGCCATCGTCGAGGCCCCGTCCGAGATTCGCCCAGGACCACGCCCGCGGGGCTCCCGGCCGGACGTCGACGGCCTCCTGCCCGACGTTACGCCGACGGCGCTCCTCGAGCACCTGCCGGAGCCGACCGAGCAGGCGGCCCGCTCCCGGCTCCATCGCTGGTCGGGCTCGGCGGCGCTCCACGCCTACGATCGAGACCGCGACCGCCTCGACATCGACGGGAGCTCGCGGCTGAGTCAGGACCTGCGCTGGGGCCTCCTCTCGCCGGTCGAGGTCCTCGCCCGCTGCGGTTCGTCGGGCGCCGGCCCGGCGCGCTTCCGGTCCGAGCTCGCGTGGCGAGACTTCTACGCCCACCTCCTGTGGGATCGGCCCGAGCTCGCCAGGCGCTCCGCTCGCCCGGAGCTCGAGCTCGCCTGGCGACGCCCCGACCCGGACCAGGTGGCGGCCTGGATGGACGGCCGGACCGGCTACCCGGTCGTCGACGCCGCGATGCGGCAGCTGCGCGCGACGGGCTGGCTGCCGAACCGGGCCCGGATGATCGTCGCGTCGTTCCTGACGAAGCACCTCCTCGTCGACTGGCGGATCGGCGAGGCCTACTTCATGGCACACCTGCTTGATGGTGACCCGGCGTCGAACAACGGCGGCTGGCAGTGGGTGGCCTCGACGGGCGTCGACGCCCAGCCACCGTTCCGCATCTTCAACCCGACGCTCCAGGGCCGCCGCCACGACCCGGAGGGGACGTACGTCCGACGCTGGGTCCCGGAGCTCGCTGGTCGGCCCGACCTTCGCGGCCTCGACATCCACGCGCCGCCGCGGGGCGCCTACCTGCCGCCACTGGTGCAGCACGGGCCGGCTCGCGCCGCCGCACTAGCGGCGTTTGCAGGACTCCGTCGACGCCAGACAGACAGCTGACACCAGCCCCAGATCGGGCTCGCCGGCCGAGGCGCCCAGCCGCGGGCGAACGTTCACGGCCGTCGAGCGCGCCTGTCGGCCCCGGCCCAGGCGGCACCCGGGACCGACGGCGTCCCTCGGCCCGAGCAGAACGGTCGCGGGTCGGCGGCCCATCGGACCCGCCAGCCGCGGGCCGGTCGGCTCTGTGACCGGTTGTCGCCGAGCCGTAGCGTGCGATCGTGAGCACGCTCATGACCGCGCCGCCCGCCGAATCGGGCAGCCCCGCCGGACCGCCGGGCCCCTCCCGGGCGCCGATCGCCGGCATCGCCGCACCGCGCGGCGCCCTGCGCGTCCGCCAGCGCGGCGCCGAGCTGATTGCCTCGCCGCTGCTGAACAAGAGCACCGCGTTCCCGCCGGAGGAGCGTGAGGCCTTCGGGCTGCGCGGCCTCCTCCCGCCGCACGTCGCCACGATCGACGAGCAGGTCGCGCTCGAGGTCGAGCACGTCCGCCGCAAGCCCGATGACCTCGAGCAGTACATCGGCCTCGCGGCGCTGCAGGACCGCAACGAGACGCTGTTCTACCGGGTCCTCGTCTCGAATCTCGCCGAGTTCATGCCGATCGTCTACACGCCGACGGTCGGGCGGGCGTGCAAGGAGTTCAGTCACATCTTCCGGCGGCCGCGAGGGGTGTGGATCACGCCGGCCGACGTGGGTCGAATGGACGAGATCCTGGCCGGCGCCGCGCCCCACGGTGTGCGGCTGCTCGTCGTGACCGACAACGAGCGGATCCTCGGCCTCGGCGACCAGGGCGCCGGCGGCATGGCGATCCCGGTCGGCAAGCTCGCGCTCTATACCGCCGGCGCGGGCATCTACCCGTCCCAGACCCTGCCCGTGTCGCTCGACGTGGGGACTGACAACCCGGCGCTGCTCGAGGACCCGCTGTACCTCGGGTATCGCGCACCACGCCTGCGCGGCGGGGCCTACGACGACGTGCTCGAGGCGTTCGTCGAGGCCGTCGGGCGCGTCTTGCCCGGCGCGATCGTGCAGTGGGAGGACTTCAAGCAGCACAACGCGCTGCGGGTCCTGGAGCGCTACCGCCACCGGTTGCCGAGCTTCAACGATGACGTCCAGGGCACGGGCGGGGTGGCCCTTGCCGGCCTGCTCGCGGCGCGCGCGGCGCGAGGCGGCCTGGCCGGCGAGCGGATCCTGTTCCTGGGCGCCGGGGCGGCCGCGCTCGGGATCGCCCGGATGGTCGGGCTGCAACTGGCCTCCGAAGGCGTCGCGGCGGCCGAGATCCACGAAGCCCTTGCGCTGATGGACAGCAAGGGCCTGATCCACGACGGCCGGCCGATCGCCGACGACCAGCGGGCCCACTCGGTCTCGACCGCGCGGCTCGCTGCAATCGGGCTCGACAACTCGTCCTCGCGCGACCCGGTCGCGGTCGCCCGCGCCTTCAAGCCGACGATCCTGATCGGCACGACCGGCACGGCCGGCACCTTCAGCGAGGCGCTCGTCCGCGAGGTCGCCCGGCACGATCGCGAACCGATCGTGCTGCCCCTCACCAACCCCGGCGACAAGTGCGAGGCGCGGCCCGAGCAGATCCTCGCCTGGACCGACGGGCGCGCCCTCGTCGCGAGCGGCAGCCCGTTCCCGCCGGTCGAGACCGGCGGCCGGAGCCGGACGATCGCCCAGGCCAACAACGTCCTCGTCTTCCCCGGCATCGGCCTCGGGGCGATCGTCGCCGGGACCCGCGAGATCACCGACGACGCGTTCATCGTCGCGGCCCGCGAGCTGGCGGGGCTGGTCACGCCGGGGCGGCTGGCCGCGGGCGGGCTCTATCCGCCGATCGAGGAGCTGCGGGCGGTCTCGCGCGCCATCGCGATCGCCGTCGTCCGCCACTTCCGCGACACCGGCTATGGGCGCCACCTTCACGACGACGAGATCGAGCCGGCCGTCGATCGCGGGATCTGGTGGCCCGACTACGTGCCGTACGAGCCAGCCTGAGCCGAGAGGACCCCCTGATGGACGAACCAACCGTCCCGGGCCCGGAGGAGACCGAGGTGGCGCGCAGCGAACCGGAGTCGATGACCCAGAGCCTGCGTGGCGTCGGACGCGTGCTCTTCGTCGCGATCACGGGCGCCGCCTAGCGGCGCGCCGGATCCCGTTCGGGAACTGGAAGAAGAAGGCGGGCGACCCGAGCCAGCCGCCCGCCGAGACGGGGTTCGATTTGGCGGGCGGCCGCTCCTCGTCGGCCGCCCGCGGGATTGGAGATTCCGATCGGACCGCTCGCTGATCGCGCGAGCGTCTGGGTGGTGAGCAACCGCCGGCACTGGATATACGCTCCCGACCGGGCTTCGGTTCCCTGTCGCGATCAGCGTTCGCGCAGCCCCGTGATGACAGACTGGACCTCCGGGCCGCTGACCCCGAATTGGCGGAGGGCGAAGCGGGTCATCTCCAGCGCCAGCTCGACCTCGCCCACGACGACCGTGGTGGCGCCGAGGCCGCGCAGCGTCGCGCGTTCCGCCTGGCTGTGGGTCCGGGCGACGATCGGCAGGCGCGGGTGGGCCCGCCGCACCGAGTCGACGACGAACCGCACGGCGACCGGGTCCGGAACGGCGACGACGAGCACGGCAGCCCGGTCCAACGGCGCCCGCTCCAGCACGACGCGGTTCTCGACGTTGCCGTGGATCGCGGCGACGCCTGCGTCTCGCGCATCGTGGACCGTCCGCGGGCTGTCGTCGATCACGAAGAACCCGAAGCCTCGCCGTTCCAGGGCCGTCGCAACGAGCCGCCCGACGCGGCCGTAGCCGAGGATGACGGCGATGCGGCGGCCCTCGTGATCGGCCGGCTCGAGCGCTGTCGCCGGCTCAGACCCGTGCCTGATCAGCCTCGCGTCGAGGCGATCGACGAGCGGTCGGCCCCAGTTGTAGGCGCCGGGCGCGAGGATGATCGTCAGGGCCGCGCTCGTCAGCAGCAGCCCGAAGTGCTCATCCGTGACCGCGCCGACCTCCGTGCCGATCGTGGCCAGCACGAACGAGAACTCGGCCGACTGGGCCAACAGGATGCCGACCAGGGCCGACGTCCCGAAGCGCTGCCGCGCCAGCAGGCTGACCGCCGCGACGATCAGGCCCTTGGCCGGCCCGATCAGCGCGAGCAGCACGAGCACGATCGGCAGGCTGCCGACGATCAGGCCCGGATCGACGAGCATCCCGATCGAGACGAAGAACAGGCCGGCGAAGACGTCGCGGAACGGCACCGCCTCACCGAGGACCTGGTGAGACAGGTCCGACTCCGACACGAGGACGCCGGCCACGAAGGCGCCGAGCGCAAGCGAGATCCCGAACGCCGAGCCGGCCGCGGCGACCCCGAGGGTCAGGGCCACGACGCCGAGCGTGAAGAGCTCGCGCCGCCGGAACGAGGCGATGAACTCGAACACGCGCGGTATCACCCAGCCGCCGATCCCGAGTGCGAGCGCGAGGAACAGGACCGCCTTGCCGACCGCGATCGCCACGTCCTCGGCGCCGGCCGCCCCACCGACCGAGGTGAGCAGGACGATCAGCACGATCGTCCAGAGATCCTGGACGGCCAGCCAGCCGATCGAGATGAGGCCGTGGTCGGTCTCGGTCTCACCGCGCTCGCCGAGGATCCGTGCCGCGATCGCCGTCGAGCTGATCGAGGCGAAGGCGCCGAGGAAGACCGCCTCGAAGCTCGACCAACCGAGGGCCAGGCCGACCAGCCAGCCGAGCCCGATCGTCGCCGCGATCTGGACGGTGCCCCCGACCGCCACCAGCCGTCCGACACGCCGGATCTCGACGAGCGAGACCTGGGCACCGATCGAGAACATCAGGAAGATCACGCCGAGCTCGGCCAGGTCGCGCACGACCTGGGCATCGGCCACGAAGCCGGGGGTCCGCGGCCCGATCGCAAGGCCGGCCACGATGTAGCCGACGACCGCCGACTGACCGAGCCGGACCGCGATCGCCCCGCCGATCGCCGCGGCGATGAGGGTCACGGTCAGGGCGACGAGGAGATCGGGCGTCTCCATGGCGTCCTCCCTCGGTCGTCTCGTGGCCGGTAGCCGCCCCGCTGGGGCGGCTAATAGAGCAGGGTCGTGCCCTCCGGGAACTCGAAGTCGAAGATCGCGGGCGGCAGCGGCGTGTTCGTCTCCAGGAGGACGGCCTCGGCGTGACGGGTGACCTCGCCGGCGACGGACTCGACGAGGCGGGTGACGAGGCCCTCGGCCCGATCGACGCCCACCTGGATCCGGTAGTCGGGCCGATCGGCGGACAGCTCCACCGTTCGGGGATGCTCGCACTCGAGGATCAGCGCCTCGCGCCCGCCGATCTGGCCGCTGCCGGAGATCCAGCAATCACCGGTCGCGAGGACGTTCTGGCAGTAGCCGGCCGGATGGACGAACAGCTCGGCGAGCGTCTCCATCGGCAGCGGCGTCAGCGGTTCGTAGACCATCGCGAAGCCGGGGTACTCGCGCGGGTCGAGGCCCCGCGGACGGTTACGGATCGGGCGGCTGGTGCCGAGGCGGTGGGCCGCCGCGTAAGTCCGGATCATGTCGCCGTCGGAGATCCACAGCTCATGCTGGCCGCCAGCGCCGTGGCCCGGCTCGCTGGTCACCACGCGGGCGTTGCCGGGATGGCGGATCGCCACGTCGAGCATCACGAGTTGCTCGCCGCGGGCGCCCCACGTCCGCTCCTCGATCCGCAGCCGCAGCGTCTCGAAGCGCAGCTCGGCGTCGCGCATGAACGTGAACAGCTCCTCGACGCTCGGCTCGCCCGGCCGCAGGGCCCGCATCTCGGGCGTGCGTGACCCGTCCCGGACGGGCACGAGCGCGGCGCGGTCCCACAGTCGAGCGGCCATCGCCGGGATTGTACGGGTGCGGAGCCGGCCCATCGGCGGCGCCGGGCTATCCTCCGGTGGGATGGAGACGGACACGGAGCGGTTTCGCGAGGTGATGGGTCGCTTTGCGACGAGCGTTGCCGTCATGACGACCCTCCGCGGCGACACGCCAGAGGGCATCACGGTGAACGCCTTCGCCCCGATCTCGCTCGATCCGCCGCTCGTCATGGTCGCCCTCGACCGGCGACGCTTTATCCACCCCACGGTCCGCGCCACGGGTCGCTACGCGGTCAACATCCTGGGCGAGGACCAGCAGGCCCTCTCG
>DATHRO010000020.1:0-19357 GCA_035465135.1 Candidatus Deferrimicrobiaceae bacterium | reverse complement strand
CCGCCGGGCCGAGGACCTCGGCTTCGAGACGGCGATGCTGATCGACCACCTGCTCGTCGCCCCGCCGGCCTATCGCGTTTCCTGGCTGGAACCCGTGTCGCTGCTGTCCGCGCTGGCCGGGGTGACGCGCACGATCCGTCTCGGGACGATGGTCATCGTCCTGCCGTTCCGCGACCCGGTCGCCTTCGCCAAGGAATGGGCGACGCTCGACCTGCTGTCCGGCGGCCGGACGATCCTCGGTGTCGGAGTCGGCTGGAACCGCGAAGAGTTCGCGGCGCTGCGGATCCCGCACAACGAGCGCGGGCGCCGGACGACCGAGATGCTCGAGGCGGTGACGGCCCTGTGGGCCGGCGACGATGTGACGTTCGAGGGCCGGTTCTACGGGTTTGAGCACCTCACGATCGAGCCGAAACCCGCCCAGCGGCCCCATCCCCCGATCTGGATCGGCGGCGGCACCCAGCCGTCGGAGCGGATCTACGGCCAGCGGGTCGACACGATCCAGCCCGTGCTGCGGCGGATCGCGCGCTACGCCGACGCGTGGGTCCCGCACAGCAGCGCAACGGCCGAGATGGTGACGGGCGACTGGGAGGCGATCCGCGGCTACATGGTGGAGCTGGGACGCGATCCGGATGCGATGGGCCGCGTGTACTCGAACTTCGTCCACGTGCTCCGCCCGGGCGAGCGGCCGGAGGCCGCTGCCCCGAAGTTCGGGGTCTACTCGGGCATGGACCTCGACTACTGGCAACGGTTCTACCTGCTCGGCGAGGCCGAGGCCGTGGCCGAGCGGATCCGGGCCAAGGTCGAGGCACTCGGCGGCGTCGATCACCTGATCCTCAACCCGCTGGACTGGGATCCCGCCGCCATCGAGCTGCTGGCCGAGCGCGTCCTGCCGCTGGTGACGGCCTAGCCGGGTGGGCGAGTACCTGCGTCCCGGCACCCTGCCAGAGGCCCTGGCCGCCCTCGCCGCGGGAGGCGCCGATGGCCGGCCGTGGGTCGTCGTCGCTGGCGCGACCGACCACTACCCCGCCCGCGTCGGCCGGGTCGTCGACGAGGCCGTCCTCGACGTCAGCGCGATCGATGGGCTGCGCGGTGTCACGGCGGGCGCAGACGACAGCTGGCGGATCGGGGCGTTGACGACGTGGTCCGACCTCGTCGCGGCCGACGAGCTGACAACTCCGTTCGACGGGCTCCGGGCCGCGGCGCGAACGATCGGCGGCCTGCAGATCCAGAACCGCGCGACGCTCGCCGGTAACGTGTGCAACGCCTCGCCGGCGGCCGACGGCGTCCCAAACCTCCTCGCCCTCGACGCGGCCGTCGAGCTGGCGTCCACCGCGGGCGTGCGGCGCGTGCCGGTCGGGGAGTTCATCGTCGGCAACCGGCGCACTCTCCGGGCTGCCGACGAGCTCGTCACGGCGATCCTGGTCCCGGCGCCGCTGCCGCAGACGGAGACGCGGTCGGTGTTCGAGAAGCTCGGCTCGCGCGCCTACCTCGTCATCTCGATCGCGATGGTCGCGGCCGTCATCGAAATCGGCGCGGACGGCCGCATCGCGCGGGCACGAGTCGCGATCGGGGCGTGCTCGGAGGTCGCCCAGCGACTGCCGGCGCTCGAGTCGGAGCTGGCCGGCCGCTCGCTCGGCGAGGCGCCAGCTGTTCCAGGACCGGGGCACCTCGCCGGACTGACCCCGATCGACGACGTTCGGGGAACGGCCGCGTACCGCCGGGAGGCGGCGCTGGCCCTCGTCCGGCGGGCCCTCGGAGCGCTGAGGCCATGACCGCCGCGCGGGTTTCGATCCGGGTCCTGGTGAACGGCCGCAGGCTGACCGTCGAGAGCGCGCCGATGCGGCGCCTGTCCGAGGTGCTCCGCGACGACCTCGGCCTGACCGGCACGAAGGTCGGCTGCGACGCCGGCGACTGCGGCGCGTGCACCGTCCGGCTCGACGGCCGGCAGGTCGCGGCCTGTCTCGTCCCCATCGCGCAGGTCGACGGGGCCGCCGTCGAGACGGTCGAGGGCCTCGGCACCGATGGGCAGCCGTCCGATCTCCAGGCCGCCTTCCTCGACCACGGCGCCGCTCAGTGCGGAATCTGCACGCCGGGCATGCTCATGGCCGCCGCCGACACGCTGGCCGTCGGGCGTGCCGCCGCCGATGAGGCCGCGATCCGCGACGGGCTTGGCGGCGTGCTGTGCCGCTGCACCGGCTACCGCAAGATCGTCGAGGCCGTGGCGGCGACGCGGGACGGCCGGCGGGCCGGCGGTGCGGTCGTCGAGGCGCTTCCCGCGAGCGCGAAGGCTGTCGGCGCCCGCCTCCCCAAGGTCGACGGCCTGGCCCGTGTCCTCGGGACGGCTCGCTACGGCGCCGATGAGGTGCCGCCGGATGCGCTCGTCGTGCGGGCCGTCCGCTCGCCGCATCCACGGGCCGGCTTCGAGATCGGCGATCTCGCGCCGCTCCACGCCCGCCACCCCGGCCTCGTCAGGGTGCTCACGGCATCGGACGTCCCGGGCGAGAACAGCTACGGCGTCTACCCGACGGGCAAGGACCAGCCGGCGCTTGCCGAGGGCGTGGCCCGTTACCGCGGCGAGGCCGTCGCCGCCCTGGTCGGCGACGCCGCCACGATCGCCGCGATCGACGACGCCGAGCTGCCAATCCGCTGGGCGCCGCTGCCAACGCTGGGGTCCATCGACGATGCCCTCGCGCTGGCCGCCCCGCAGCTCCACGAGGGCGCGCCCGGCAACGTCCTGGTCCACGGTCGGCTCGTCCGCGGCGATGTCGACGCTGCCCTCGCAACATCGGTCGTGACGGCCGAGGTCGAGGTCGAGACCGCGTTCATCGAGCATGCGTACATCGAGCCAGAGGCCGGCTGGGCCCGGCGGGTCGGCGATCGGCTCGAGGTGGCCGTCAGCACCCAGACGCCGTACATGGACCGCGACGAGATCGCCCGCCTTCTGGCCCTTGGGCCCGGGCAGGTGCGCATCATCCCGACGGCTTGCGGCGGCGGCTTCGGTGGCAAGCTCGATCTCGGAGTCCACCCGCTCATCGCTCTCGCCGCGTGGCTGCTCGATCGACCGGTCCGGGCGACGTGGACGCGGCCCGAATCGATGGCCGCGTCGACGAAGCGTCATCCCGCGCGCCTTCGCGCCACCGCCGGCGCCGACGCCGAGGGTCGGCTGACCGGCTACCGCTTCCACGGCGACTTCGACACCGGCGCCTACGCCTCGTTCGGGCCCACCGTCGCGGCCCGCGTGCCGGTCCACGCCATGGGCCCGTACCGCTTCGACGCGGTCCGCGCGACGACACGGGCGATCCACACCGACAACCCGCCGTCGGGCGCGTTCCGCGGCTTCGGCGTGCCGCAGGCGGCCGTGGCCCACGAGGCGCTGATCGACGAGCTGGCGGCGCGCCTCGGCTGGGACCCCCTCGAGCTGCGGCTCGCGAACGCGCTGCGCGCCGGCGACGCGACGGCCAGCGGCCAGGTGCTCCACGCCAGCGCCGGTCTCGCCGCGTGCCTCGAGGCGCTGCGGCCGCACTGGCGGCGGCTGCGCGCTGAGGCGGCCGCCCACAACGCCTCCGGCAGCCCGACGCGCCAGGGCGTTGGGCTGGGGGCGATGTGGTACGGCATCGGTATGACCGCGCTCGCCAACCCCTCGACCATCGAGATGGGCGTGACTCGCGACGGGCGGGTCGTGCTGTTCAGCGGCGCCGTCGATATCGGCCAGGGCGCGTCGACGGTCATCAGCCAGATCGCGGCCGACGCCCTCGGCGTGTCGGTCGAGGCGCTGGAGCTGGTCAGCGGCGACACCGACCGGACGGCCGACGCGGGCAAGTCATCGGCCTCGCGCCAGACGTTCGTCTCCGGCAACGCCGCGCGCCTGGCCGGGGAGGATCTGCGGCGCCAGATCCTGCTGCTCGGTGAGGTCGGTCCGGAGGCGACGATCGAGTCGGCCCCGGGTCGCCTCCGGCTCCGGGAGCCGGACGGCCGGGTCGCGGTGATCGAGCTCGCCGAGCTGCCTCGCGTCGACGTCACCGACTCGACCGCCGAGTGCGTGCTCGCGGCGCGCGGCTTCTTCGACCCCGAGACGACGCCGCTCGACGCCGACGGCCAGGGCGCGCCGTACCAGACCTACGCCTTCGGGGCCCAGGTCGCGCTCGCCGAGGTCGATCCCGAGCTCGGGACGACCCGGGTCCTCCGGATCGTCGCGGCCCACGACGTCGGCCGGGCGATCAACCCGCAGCAGGTCGAGGGCCAGATCCATGGCGGCATCGCCCAGGGCCTCGGGATGGCGCTCATGGAGGCCTATGTCCCGGGCCGCACCGAGAACCTCCATGACTACCTCATCCCGACGGTCGGCGACATGCCGGAGGTCGAGTGCATCCTGATCGAGGACCCGGAGCCCGCCGGTCCGTTCGGGGCCAAGGGGGTGGGGGAGCCGGCGCTCATCCCGACTGCCCCGGCGATCCTCGCCGCGATCCACGACGCGGTCGGCGTTCGGATCACGCGGCTCCCGGCTTCGCCCGACCGCGTTCGCGCCGCGCTGGCCGCGACCGGCCGGTAGCATCACGGCCACGATGCCCACGAAGGTCATTCTCGATGTCGACACCGGGACCGATGACGCCGTCGCGCTCATGGTCGCGGCGCTGTCACCCGATCTCGAGCTGGTCGGCGCGACGAGCGTCAACGGCAACACCACGATCGACAACACGACCGAGAACACGCTGCGGGTCTTCGACTGGATCCGGATGCCGGCGATCCCCGTCCATCGGGGCTGCGACCGGCCGCTGGCCCGGACGCAGATGGAGCAGCTCAACCCGGCGCGGCGGATCCACGGCGACCTGCTCGACCTGCCGCCGGTCTCGCACGGCGCGACTCTCCGGCCGGGCCATGCCGTCGACTGGCTGATCGAGACCTACCTCGCCTCGGACGGCGACGTCGTGCTGTGCCCCGTCGGGCCGCTGACGAACATCGCGATGGCGATCCAGAAGGAGCCCCGGATCCTCGAGAAGATCCCGCAGATCGTGATCATGGGCGGCGGACATGACCACGGGAACTCGACGCCCTCGGCCGAGTTCAACATCTGGCTCGATCCCGAGGCGGCTCGGATCGTCGTCAACTGCGGCCGGCCGATCCGGATGATCCCGCTCGACGCGACTCACAAGGCGCTCGTGTCGACGGAGGACGCCGCTCGCCTGCGGGCGCTCGGGACGCCGGCCGGCGAGGCCGCCGCCCGCTTCGTGCTGAAGCGGATCGAGGGCTACGACGCGACCCAGCCGATGCACCGCGCCGGCGCCGCGCCGGTCCACGACGCGCTCGCGGTCTGCTCGATCATCGACCCCTCGATCGTGACGACGCACCACATCCCGGTCGACGTCGAGGTCGACGCCGAGCTGTCGGTCGGGCGGACCGTCTGCGACTTCCGGTTCCGCGGCCACAAGCCGGCCAACGTCGAGTTCGCGATGGACGCCGACGAGCCGCGGTTCGTTACGATGCTGCTGGAGATCCTCGGCCGGGCCGCCTGATGCCGGGCGCGGCTACGCGGCGGTCGTTGCCTCGCGCCGCGCGTGGGCCTTCCGCTCCGGCGGGGTCGGCTCCTCGATGACCGGCGGCCAGACGCCGTTGAGGTACGAGTCGATCGACGCCGCGGCCGTCTTGCCGTCGCCCATCGCCAGGATGACCGTCGCGGCGCCGCGCACGATGTCGCCGCCGGCGAAGACGCCGGGCATGCTCGTCATGCCGTGCTCGTCGGTCACGATGTAGCCCCACTTGCTGACCTCGAGGTCGGGCGCCGTCTGGGTCAGCAGCGGGTTGGAGCGCGTGCCGATCGCCACGACGAGCATGTCGCAGGGGATCTCGAACTCCGAGCCCTCGATCGGCTCGGGCCGGCGGCGGCCGGAGTCGTCGGGCTCGCCGAGGGCCATTCGGACGCAGCGCACGCCGGTGACCCAGCGGCTGTCGTCGCCGAGGACCTCCGTCGGGGCGGCGAGGTACTCGAAGATCACGCCCTCCCCCTCGGCGTGGTGGACCTCCTCGGCGCGCGCCGGCAGCTCGTCGCGGGAGCGGCGGTAGACGATCGTGGCGGACTCGGCGCCGAGCCGGCGTGCCGTCCGCACCGCGTCCATCGCCACGTTGCCACCACCGACGACCACGACCCGCTGGCCGTGCAGGACCGGCGTGTCCGAGTCCTGCAGCCAGGCGCCCATGAGGTTGACCCTGGTCAGATATTCGTTGGCCGAGTAGACGCCCTTGTAGTTCTCACCCGGCACGTTCATGAACACCGGCAGGCCGGCGCCGACGGCGATGAACACCGCATCGAACCGCTCGCGCAGCTCGGGCAGCGTGTAGGTCTTGCCGATGATCGCGTTGGCCTCGATCTTCACGCCGGTCTCGACGAGCCGATCGACCTCCGACTTGACGATGTCCTTCGGCAGGCGGAACTCGGGGATCCCGTAGATGAGCACGCCGCCGGGGGCGTGGAAGGCCTCGAAGACCGTGACGTCGTGACCCTTCTTGGCCAGCTCGCCCGCGGCGGTCAAACCAGCCGGCCCGGAGCCGACGATGCCGACCGACTTCCCGGTCCTGGTGGCCGGCGAGCGGGCGATCTCATCGGCGTGGCGGTTGGCCCAGTCGGCGACGTAGCGCTCGAGGTGGCCGATCGCGACCGATTGTCCGGTCTTGGCCCGCAGGCAGGCCTTCTCGCACTGGCTCTCCTGCGGGCAGACGCGGCCCGTCACGCACGGCAACGCGTTGTCGTCGCTGAGGCTGGCGGCGGCGCCCTTGATGTCGCCCTCTCGCAGCAGCTTGATGAAGTTCGGGATGTTGACCCGGACCGGGCAGCCTTCGACGCAGTATGGCTTCGGGCACATCAGGCAGCGCTCGGCCTCGAGGATCGCCAGCTCCTCGGTCAGCCCGAGGTTGACCTCGCTGAAGTTGACCGCGCGGGCTTCCGCGTCCTGCTCGGGCATCGCGACCCGCTGGAGCTTCATCCGCTCCTTCTGGGTCAACACGGGCTTCGGCTCCGGTGTCATCGGGCGCCTCCCGGCGCGCCCGCGGGCTCGGCCTGCGGGGCTTCGGTTCGCAGCCCGACCTTACAGGCCTCGCGGCGCTCGAGCGCGGCCTGCTCGAACGGCCGGTAGGTCGACAGCCGGTCCGAGAGCTCGGCGAAGTCGACGCTGAAGCCGTCGAACTCGGGCCCCTCGACGCAGGCGTAGCGGGTTTCGCCGTCGATCGAGACCCGGCAGCCGCCGCACATCCCGGTCCCGTCGACCATGATCGGGTTGAGCGAGACCGTGGTCTTGACCTCGGCCGGCTTGGTGAGCGCGACGACGGCCCGCATCATCGGCACCGGGCCGACCGCGAAGACCTCGTCGACGCCGCCGGCCTCGAGGGTGTCCTTGAGCGCCTCGGTCACGAACCCTGGCCGCCCGTAGCTGCCGTCGTCGGTGCAGGTGATGACCTCGCCGCAGGCGGCCAGGTCCGGCTCGAGGATGACCCACTCCCGCGAGCGGCCGCCGATGATGCTCGTGACCTGTACGCCGTGACGCTTGAGCTCCTGGGCGATCGGCAGGTTGACGGCGGTGCCCACGCCGCCGCCCACGCACACCACGCGCCCCGATTCGGGCAGCTCGGTCGGCTTCCCCAGGGGACCGGCGATGCCGGCGATGGCCTGGCCGGGCTGGCGCTCGACGAGGTCGAACGTGCTCTTGCCGACGGCCTGGATCACGAGGCTGATCGTGCCGGCCTCGGGATCGGCGTCGGCGATCGTCAGCGGGATCCGCTCCGCGCCGGGGCCGAGGTAGACGATCACGAACTGGCCGGGCTTCCGAATCTGGGCGATCCGGGGTGCCTCGACGACGAGGCGGTAGACATTGGGGGAGAGCTGCTCGTTTGTCAGGACGCGGTGCAAGGACGGACTCCGAGCTGCGGCATTTCCAGACCCGATCCTCGCCCCTCTGGCCTCGGCGGCGCATCGCCGGATTGCCCGGTTCTCGGGGGCCGAAGGTCACCTCGCCTCTGGGACCCAGGCGCGCGAGCTCAGCCGGAAGCGAGCGGACGGCCGACGGGGACGGCGTCCCTGCCCTTGGGCCAGTACAGCTCCTTCTTGACGTGGAACTCAGGGAAGCCGCGCATCATCAGCTCGCGCTCGACGTTCAGGATCATGTCCGGGTTGCCGCAGATGTAGACGACGGTCCGGTCGGGCCGCAGGCCGTACTCGCGGCAGACGTCGGTCACGATCGACTCGACCCGGCCGGTGCGGCCATCCCAGCCGGCGTTGCGCGGGTCGTTCGGGCGCGAGACCGTCGCCACGTAGTGCAGCGGGTAGCGATTCTCGCGCTCGAGTGATTCGAGCTCATCCCGGTAGCCGAGCTCCTCGGCGAACGAAACCCCGTTCAGGATGACCGTCTTCCGCGGCTGGCTGTCGATCATCGACTGGCGGATCATCGAGATGAACGGCGCGATGCCGGTGCCGGTCGCGACGAACAGGTGCGTGCGGTTGTCGTTCGGCTCCAGCAGGAAGCGACCCTTCGGGCCGATCATCCGCATCCGGTGGTCGAGCGGCAGGCGCCACAGCAGCGTGGTGAAGCGGAGGATCGGGACCAGCCGCACGAACAGCTCGTAGCCGGCCGTGCCCGCCTCGGCCGGCGCCGAGGCCACCGAATACGGCCGCTGCACGAGCTTGCCGTCCGCGAACACCCCGGTCGTCATGTACTGGCCCGGCTCGAAGTGGGTCGCCTGGCCTTCGAACTTGACCCAGAAGTAGCCCAGCTCGGGGGTCAGGTCGACGCGCTTGACGAGCGTCGCGTTGTACGTCGGCGCGTCCGGGTCGATGACGCGCGTGTCGGGTTCGTGGTGGGTCATGGCCTCCTCGCCGAGGGCGCGATCCCACAGAGTCTATCGGCGTGGTGCCGACCGGGGCGGCTCGTCGCCGATCGCGCGACCGAGGCGCGGAGGCGACGCGCCGTACAATCGCCAGCGTCGAAACCGAGCCCGTCTGCACCAGGGTCAGCGGACGCCGCGATGCGCCCAGCGCCCGGAGGAGCCCGCCGCGATGACCATCGCATCTGCCCCGCCCGACCGCGCCCACAAGGCCACGAAACGCTACATCTACGCTTGGGGCGAGGGGCAGGCCGAAGGCCACGGCGCGATGAAGGACCTTCTCGGCGGCAAGGGCGCGGGCCTGGCCGAGATGACCCGCGCCGGGTTGCCCACGCCGCCGGGGTTCACGATCACGACCGAGGCCTGCAACGACTACTTCGCGGCGGGCGAGACGCTGCCCGACGGCCTCTGGGACGACGTGCTCGAGGCGATGCGCGAGGTCGAGCGGCGGACGGGCAAGGGCTTCGGCGAGCCGAACAACCCGCTGCTGGTGAGCGTCCGCTCCGGCGCCAAGTTCTCGATGCCCGGAATGATGGACACGGTCCTCAACCTCGGGCTCAACGAGGCGACGCTCCAGGGCCTGATCGACCTGACCGGCAACGAGCGCTTCGGCTGGGACGCCTACCGGCGCTTCATCCAGATGTTCGGCCGGATCGTCATGGGCGTGAAGGCCGAGCGGTTCGACGAGCTCCTCGAGGAGCGCAAGCAGGCCCACGGCAAGGACGCCCGTGACACGGACCTGACGGTCGAGGACCTCCAGGCCCTCGCGGCCGACTTCAAGGCCGTCGTGAAGGAGGACGCCGGGCGCGACTTTCCGACCGACCCGTACGAGCAGCTCGACCTCGCGATCAAGGCCGTCTTCGCGTCGTGGTTCGGCAAGCGGGCTCGCGACTACCGCACCAGCCAGAAGATCCCGCACGATCTCGGCACCGCGGTCAACGTCGTGACGATGGTCTTCGGCAACATGGGCGATGACTCGGGCACCGGCGTGGCCTTCACGCGCGACCCGAACTCCGGCGACGACGAGCTGTTCGGCGAGTACCTGACCAACGCCCAGGGCGAGGATGTCGTGGCCGGCATCCGGACGCCGTCGAAGATCGCCGAGCTCGAGCGCGACATGCCCGAGGTCTACGACGAGTTCCAGCGGATCGGTGAGCAGCTGGAGCGCCACTACCGCGACGTTCAGGACCTCGAGTTCACGATCGAGCGCGGCCAGCTGTACATGCTCCAGACCCGCAGCGCCAAGCGGACCGCCGCAGCGGCGGTGAAGATCGCCGTCGACATGGTCCGCGAGGGCCTCATCAGCGAGGACGAGGCGGTCGCCCGAATCGAGCCGGCCCAGGTCGACCAGCTGCTGCGCGCGACCTTCGATCCGAAGGCGCTGAAAGGTGCCAAGCGGATCGTGAAGGGCCTCAACGCCTCGCCGGGAGCGGCCGTCGGCCGCGCCGTCTTCGACGCCGACACCGCGGTCGAGTGGGTCGACCGCGGCGAGAAGGTCATCCTGGTCCGGGTCGAGACCTCGCCCGACGACTTCCACGGCATGGCCGTGGCCGAGGGCATCATCACCGCCCGGGGCGGTGCGACCTCGCACGCCGCGGTCGTCGCCCGCCAGATCGGGAAGCCGTGCGTTGCCGGCTCATCGGACCTCTCGGTCGACTACGCCAAGAGCGCCGCGTCCTGCGCGCGGACCGGCATGGACTTCAAGCAGGGTGACTGGGTCAGCCTCGACGGCTCGACCGGCGACCTGTACCTCGGCCAGCTGCCGACGGTCCAGGCGCGGTTCGAGGACCAGCCTGATCTCCAGCAGGTCCTCGACTGGGCCGACGAGATTCGCCGGATGGGCGTCTGGACGAACGCCGACAAGCCCGAGGAGGCGGCCCAGGCGCGCTCGTATGGGGCGGAGGGCATCGGCCTGTGCCGGACCGAGCACATGTTCCGCGAGGGCGAGCGGCTCGAGATCGTGCGCGGCGCGATCCTCGTCGCGGCCGAGGCGACGCGGGCCAAGGCCAGGCTGGCGGCCGGCGAGACGCTGGCCGCCGACGAGCGGGCCGTCGTCGACGAGTTCGACGCCGCGATGGCCAAGCTGGAGACGCTCCAGCAGGGCGACTTCGAGGGCATCTTCCGGGCGATGGACGGCCTGCCGGTCGTCATCCGCCTGATCGATCCGCCGCTCCACGAGTTCCTGCCGAACCTCGAGGAGCAGCTCGTCAAGGTCACCCGCGCCGAGAGCTCGGGTGGCGCCTCCGCCGAGGACCAGGAGCTTCTCCGGACGATCCGCTCGATGCATGAGCAGAACCCGATGCTCGGCCTCCGGGGCGTGCGCCTCGGTCTCATGATCCCCGACTTCGTGAAGGTCCAGACGCGGGCGATCCTGAACGCCCTGATCGCGGTGACCAAGGACGGCGGCCACCCGATCGCCAAGATCATGATCCCGCTCGTCGGCCACGTGAACGAGCTCGCGCGGACCCGCGAGCTGCTGGAGGCGGAGGCCAAGGCCGTCGAGGAGGCTGCCGGCGTCGAGGTCGACTACAAGTTCGGGACGATGATCGAGGTGCCGCGCGGCGCCCTCACGGCCGACGAGATCGCGACGGAGGCGTCGTTCTTCAGCTTCGGCACCAACGACCTGACCCAGATGACGTTCGGCTACAGCCGCGACGATGCCGAGGGCGGGTTCCTGCTGAAGTACGTCGAGGACAAGATCCTGCCGGTCAACCCGTTCCAGACCCTCGACGACGCGGTCGCCGGCCTGATGCGGATCGCGGTCGAGAAGGGTCGCCGCGCGCGGCCGGACCTCGAGGTCGGGATCTGCGGCGAGCACGGCGGCGATCCCGAGTCGATCGCGAAGTGCGAGACGATCGGCCTCGACTACGTGTCCTGCTCGCCGTTCCGCGTCCCGGTGGCGCGCCTCGCCGCGGCCCAGGCCACGCTCGCGACCCAGGCATCGCTCGCAGAACGAGATCGATGAGTCCTGGGCGGGTGCAGCAACCTTCGGGCGCGCACCGCCACGAGGTCGTGGTCCGGCGGCTCTACGAGGCCATCAACCGCGGTGACTCGGCCGCCGTCGCCGCGGCATTCACACCGGACGCGGTCTGGCACGGCGGCGGGAGATCGGTGGAAGGAGCCGACGCGATCGCGGGGCTCGTCAACACGCTGCACGAGGCGTCGGGCGGGACACTCCGCGTCGAGCTGCACGACGTCCTCGCCAATGACGAGCACGGCGTCGCACTGCAGGTGACCCGCGCCGAGCGTGATGGCCGGCTGCTCGAAGACCGGGTTGTCTACGTCTTCCACCTTCGCCGGGGCCTGATCACCGAGGCATGGTTCAGTGGCGACCCGCGCGTCCAGGACGCGTTCTGGGACTAGCCCTCGTCCCGGCCGCCGCCTCATCGCCGGGCGTCGCGACGCCCGAGCCGGCAACATGGCGTCATGCAGGCGAGCGTCCCCGATCCAATCGAGCCCTACCGCGTCGTCATCGTCGGTGGCGGCTTCGGCGGGCTGTACGCGGCGAAGACGATCGACGGTGATGCCCGCTTCGACGTCACCCTCGTCGATCGCCATAACTACCACCTGTTCCAGCCGCTGCTGTACCAGGTCGCGACCGGGGCACTCGCGCCCGGTGAGATCGCCCAGCCGCTGCGGAGCATCCTCCGGAAGCACCAGAACCTGACGGTCCTGCTGGGTGAGGCGGTGGGGCTCGATCCCAACGGTCGCCGCGTCCTGCTGTCCGACGGTGGGCCGATCGAGTACGACAGCCTCGTCGTGGCGACCGGCGCCCGTCACTCGTACTTCGGCCAGGAGGGCTGGGCGAAGTGCGCCCCGGGCCTCAAGTCGATCGACGACGCGACCGAGATCCGACGTCGCATCCTGATCGCCTTCGAGGCGGCGGAACGCGAGCACGTGCCGGAGCTGCGCGGCGAGTGGATGACCTTCATTGTCGTCGGCGGCGGGCCGACCGGTGTCGAGCTGGCCGGCTCGCTCGGCGAGATCGCCAACGACACCCTGCGCCGCGATTTCCGATCGATCAACCCGCCCGATGCCCGGATCCTCCTCATCGAGGCCCTGGACCGCGTGCTGCCGCCCTATCCGGAGGATCGCTCGAGGTCGGCGAAGCGCCAGCTCGAGCGGCTGGGCGTCGTCGTCCGGACGGGAACACGCGTCGTCGGGATCGACGACCACGGCGTCGACGTCGAGACGACCAGCGGCCGCGAGCGGATTCCGGCCAAGACCGTGCTGTGGGCCGCCGGGGTCCAGGCCTCGTCATTCGCGCGCAAGGTCGCCGCGGCGACGGGCGCCGAGACCGACAAGGCCGGCCGGGTCCTGGTCGGCCCGGACCTCAGCGTCCCGAGCCATCCCGAGATCTTCGTCATCGGCGATGCCGCCATCCAGCCAGGCGGTCCCGGCGGAAAGCCGGTCCCGGGCGTCGCCCAGGGCGCGATCCAGCCCGGTCGCTACGTCGCGCGGACGCTCAAGGCCCGGCTCGATCGCCGCCAGATGAAGCCGTTCCGCTACCAGAACCGCGGCGACGTCGCGGTCATCGGCCGCCTGGCGGGCGTGACCAACATCCCGTGGCTGGGGCCGCTCGGGCGCCAAAGCGGGCTTGTCGCCTGGGCGTTGTGGCTCGGGATCCACATCGTGTACCTGATCGGCTTCGCGAACCGAGTCGTCGTCGTGACCCGCTGGGCCTGGTCGTTCCTGACCCACGGTCGCGGTTCGCGGCTCATCACCGGCCAGCCGCTGCTGCCCGAGATCGAGGAGCCGGAGCCCCCGGCATGACCGAGTTGCCCGACCTCCAGATCCAGGACGTGCCCGAGCGGCGGCGCTACGAGGCGCGCATCGGCGAGCAGCTGGTCGGCTGGGTCGACTATGGCCGCGTCGGCTCGCGCCTCGTCGCAATCCACACCGAGGTGCCGCCGCAGTTCGGCGGGCGCGGCATCGGCAGCGCCCTCGTGCGCCACGTCATCGCCGACGTCCGCCAGGCCGGCCACACGATCACGCCCCGCTGCCCGTTGTTCGTGCGTCACTTCGAACGCCACCCGGAGGACACCGACATCGTCTTCCTGCCCGGGGGTCGCTGAGCCGCCCACCGGAACAGGCGGGAGGCCGTCCTCAACCTAACAGCCGACCTTGCGGCCGACCCGTACTTGTGGTCGGCGGGGTCTGGTTGCGCGACGGCACCGGTCACCCCCGGGGCTGACCATCGTCAGGATGGTCAGCGCGGCCCGCATGCGGCTGAATCGACGCCATGGGAGAGTCGGCCCTTCGAACGCCAGGGCGCCACCATGCCGAGCTGCGTCGACGGCTGCGTCAGCGCGGGCAGAGCCTCGTCGAGTTCTCGATCGTCCTGCCGGTCATGCTGGCCATGGTCGGGATCGTCATCGACGTGTCCCGCCTGTACCAGACCTGGACGAACCTCGAGGCGGCGACTCGCGACGCGGCGCAGTATCTCGCCCGGAGCGACCCCGACCCGCTCGCCGCAGATCACACCGGCAACGGCAGCGACGCCGACCAGAAGGCGCTCTTCATCGTCAATCGAGCCACCGGACTGACGTTCCAGCGGTCGGGCACCCAGGGCGTGCTGAGCGACTGCCTGACCGCGCCACGCCTGACGACGAGCTTCAGCGAGAGCGCCGCCCTGGCCGGCGGCGGATCGACGGCCTATCCCGTGGGCACCGCGAAGGTCATGACCTGCGTGCCGTTCAGGACGCTGTTCGCGTATCCGTTCCTGACGACCGACGGAACGTGGGTCCTGCGCAGCGAGCGCGAGATCTCCATCATCGTGGGCCGCTGAGCGATGCGCCGACGACACCTCCGCCCCGGGAGCGAAGGGCAGGCCCTGACCGAGGTCGCGCTCGTCGCGCCGCTGTTCTTCCTGATGCTGTTCGGGATCATCGACCTCGGCCGCGTGATCTGGGCGAACGACGTCGTCGCGAACGCGGCCCGCGAGGGTGCCCGGTTCGCCTCGGTCCACGCCGGTACCCCGGCCCTCACGACCGAGGCCAGCAAGGACGACATCCGCGAGCATGCCCTGGGCTTCGTGATCGGCGGTGGCGTCGACCCCAGCGTGACGGTCTGCTTCTCGGCCGTCCACGTCGCGAGCGGATCGCACGGCTGCTCCGGTGACGTCGACGAGGCCAGCGCGGGCTACGCGAAGGGCAACCTCGTGACGGTGGTCGTGCACTCGGACGTGCCCCTGATCACCGGCGCGCTGCTCGGCTTCGGCACGTTCGCCGTCAGCGGTGAGTCGACCGTGCTGGTGAACAACTGATGGGCTCGCGGGCCGCGACGCACGGGCGCCGCCACGATCGCCAGCGCGAGGAGGGCGTGATCATCGTCCTGTTCTCGGTGTCGCTGATCGTGCTGCTCGCCTTCGCGGCGCTGGTGTACACCGGCGCGCAGGCCCTGGTGCTGCGGCGCCAGCTCCAGAACGCCGGCGATGCCGGGGCCCTGGCGGCCGCCAACCTGCTCATCGTCCAGCAGGGCTGCAGCGCCTCGGGCAGCGGCGGCTCGCCGCGATCGAGCATCGTCGAGGCCGCCAAGGCCGCGGTCGTTCGGAACATCCCGAGCTACGAAGACGACGACGTCGTCGTGTCCTGCCCCAACGGCTACAACAACGCGGCCGTGAAGGTCGCGCTCCACGATGTCGGGCCGTCGTACTTCGCGATGGCCGGGATCGCGACGAGCACCGTCAGCACGGCCGTCAACGGCCAGACGGTCGAGCACGAGTACGCGGTCGTCCTGCTCGACCCGGCGAACCCCAATTGGAAGGCCCAGCGCAACGGCTGCCCGTCGTTCCTGATCAACGGCGGCGTGAGCCTGACGTTCGAGAAGTCGGTCTTCGTCAACTCGACGTGCACCGTCGCGGACAGCCAGAACGGCGCCGTGAAGGCGCTCAACAGCTCGTTCCGGATGGACCTCATCAACGGCGCCGAGATGAAGATCGGCGGGGAGTACGCCCTCAACACGTACGGCCGGATCAACCCCGACCCGATCCAGCGCTATCGGCCGCTGGTCGTGGATCCCCTGTCCGGGCTGCGGACACCCGACTCGTACACGACCGACGGGTTCTCCGGGGCAATCCTGCCGACGATCAACATGTCGAGCACCGGCACCGGGATCTGCAAGGACCAGGACCCCTGCATCCTCGAGCCAGGGACCTACCCCGGTGGCATCCTGGCTGCCAATGGTGGCGGCCCCTCGACGCTGCTCCTGCGGCCCGGCGTCTACTACGTCGCCGGCGGCGGCCTCAAGCTCAAGAGCAGCGCGGCCCGCATCCTGGCCATCCCCAGCGAGTCGGTCATGTCGGACGCCGTGGCCAAGACGACGTTCGCCCAGTCTCTGTCCGACACGGAGCTCGCGAATGCGTGGCAGGCAACGTGCCCGCTGTTCAACTCGCCGTGCGGCGTGATGATCTACAACGCGCCCGCGTCGCCGACCGCCTGGAACCGCTCGGGCGGCAACGCCGATCAGATCGCCAACGGGGCCCAGGGCGTGGTCATGCTGCGCGCCTACGACGCCGCCATCGACAGCATCGAGCAGAACCGGCTGATCTTCGTGCCGTACAACAACCTCGTCTTCTGGCAGGCCCGCGCGCCGCTGCCCGGACCGACCACGCCGCAGCCCGTCGTCTCGATGTCCGGCGGCGCCTGCGTCGTCCTCTCGGGGACCGTCTACGCGCCGGGCGCGCTCGTCGACTTCGGCGGCTCGTCGTGCGGCGCCGGCGGTGGCGGCGACGCGGTGACCGCCCTCCAGTTCGTCGTCTGGGACCTGACGCTGTCGGGCAACAACGACTTCTACTTCGCCTACCAGAAGAACTTCTACGCCAACAACACGGTCTACGGCCTGGTCGAGTAGCCGCGAAGCTCCGCGTCGCGCCTCCCTGGTCGCCCTCCGCCCTTCCGCCCTCCCGTCCGCCCTCTGGTGCCCGGACGGATGGCGCCCGGAATCCAGGACCCTCCGCCAATGCCCACGCCGGTTAGTACGAACGGACGGTGCGGACAGGGCCGGCGTTGAGGCATTCGGGGCGGTCCGGGGCGGTGCACCTCGGCCCCGGGTCCTGGTCCCTGCAAAGTCCGGGGCAAGGTCGGCCCTGCGATAATGCCCCGGCCCGAACGGGCTGCGGTGAGGCGTCCCGCCCCACCGTCCGGGAGCACCGGGGGACTGGATGGATCAGGGCACGAGGCGAGAGGTAAGCGCGTCGGCGGCCGCCGGCACGGCGTCCGGTCGCGAGTCCGGCCAGGCGCTCCTCGAGCTCGCCCTCGTCACGCCGATCCTGATCCTGCTGATCCTGGCGATCTTCCAGTTTGCCTACGTCCTCGAGACGCAGATCGGGCTGACCAACGCCGTGCGCGAAGCGGCGCGACGAGCTGCGACGTCGCTTGGGGTGACGAATGCATTCACGGTCGAGCAGCTGATGGGCGATGGCGGCTCGAACCCGGGTCTCTTGGCCGACAACATCCCAGGGTACGAGGTAGGCCGAGTCGACCCGAACCCCCCCGACGTCCGGATCTGCACCTTCCCGGTCGGCGGCGAGACGAACTACCGCGTCGACATCAGCGTGACCTACAACCACCCGATCTTCTTCCCGATCCCGGGCACCTCCGATCTCGCGACGCTCACTGCGGCCACGCCGATGCGGATCGAGCAGTTCGACCCGGCCCCAGCCGTCGACGGCCCATGCAGCGCGGCGTGGCCATGAGCCGCCGACGGCGTGAGCGCGGCCAGGCTCTCGTCGAGTTCACGCTCGTCGCGCCGGTGTTGTTCTTGATGCTGTTCGCGATCATCCAGTTGGGCCTGCTGTTCGGCGCCCAGAACGGCTTCGTCAACGGTGTTCGCGACGCCGCCCGGAGGGCGTCGACCTATCGCGTCAACGAGCTGACGTTCGTCGACGCCGGGCTCAAGGCGGACATCTGCACCGCGATCACCGACGAGCTGGTCAGGCAGCTTGGCGGGAACCAGATGCCCGGCTTCGACCCGAATGGCGAGCCTGGTGACCGCCTGACGCTCGAGAAGCTGTCGTATGTCTGGGGCAACTACCCTGCGGGCGGCACCACGTTCCTGTCGGTGAACATCGAGGCGACCTACGACCATCCGCTCTACGTCCCGCTCATCTCCGGATTCTTTGATCTGACCGACGGGACGGCCGACGGCAGTCTGACCCTGAGGGCCAGCGAGCAGATGCGGATCGAGAACCCACCCCAGCTGCCACCTGGATCCACGGAGGTCATCTGCTGATGAAGCGCGTACGAAACTGGGCATCCGGGCAGAGCCTCGTCCTGTTCGTCATCTTCCTGACGGTCCTGCTGGGCGTCTCGGCGCTGGGCATCGACTACGCGACGTGGCTGCTGACCGACCGGAAGCTGCAGAACGTCACCGACTCGGCGGTAACCGCGGGTGCGTCCGCGTTCGGCAATCGCATCGCCAAGGGGTCGTGCGCGACATCACCCGGTGACGCCAGTTGCGATCAGGCTCGGCTCCAGGCCTGGACCTCGATCAACGATGCCCTCGAGCTCGGCATGGACACGACACAGCTGGCGAACATCTCGACGAGCGACCGCTACGCGCTCACAAGCTTCAGCGGCACGAACTTCAAGGGCTACACGATCTGGGTGACGACCCCGCCGCCGAACGACCCCGCCTACACGGGCCTCGGCGGGCGACTCACGCTGAACTTCGGCATCGTCTGGGCTCGCGTCGACGTCACGGCGCCGTCGTTCTTCTCGAACGTCTTCGGAATCGGGCCCTCGCAGCGCCACGGCTGGGCGACTGCGGGCACGCTCCCGACCGACTTCGCGTTGCAGATCTTCTGCCGGACCTCCGTCGACCCGTCCTGTGGCGGCTCGGGCCAGGCCGCGCTCGTCATCGACGGCCAGGGGGGAATCCGCCTGATCCGCGGCGACATCGGCAGCAACGAGAGCCTGAAGGTCACGGCCCAGGGCGGGAACGGCGTCATCCTCGAGTCGGGCTACATGTTCCTCGTCAACGGGGTGTGCGGGTCGTCGTCTTGGAATTGTCCTCAGATTCCGGCTGTAGCTGGCGGGATCGCCGACGACAACCCGAACGCGATCCCGAACACGGCGAACAACTCGAACGCCTTCTACATCCCGCCTCAGCCGGTCCCGCACTACGCGTCGCCGACCACGGGCACGGTCACCCGATGGGACTGCAACGGGGCCTCGAGCTCGCAGCTCTGCGTGCCGTACCAGGACCAAGCCGACCTAACCCCGAATGCTCCTGGCGATTGGGCCTGCGGCCCGGACACCCCCGAATTCTGCGGAGCGCCCGATCTCACGGGACCTTCCGGTACCGTCAGTTGCGTTGGGACGGTTGCCGGAAATCCAGGCAATCACTACTACCCCACCGGATTCGCCAAGGGGGGGTCAGGCGGTGCAAGCATCACAAATCCGGACCCACTCCACCCTCAATCGCCAAACTCCAACAACTACCTGAACATCGACGAGGTCTTCAACACTGGCAACGCCGATACCACCAACCC
>DATHRO010000019.1:0-18851 GCA_035465135.1 Candidatus Deferrimicrobiaceae bacterium | reverse complement strand
AGGCGGCCAGGCCGGCATCGAGCTCGACGGCCGTGACCGACGCCCCCGCGGCGAGCAGGCCGCCGGTCAGGATGCCGAGGCCGGGTCCGATCTCGAGCGCTCGAACACCAGGTCCGGGCTCGGCCAGGTCGAGGATCCGCTGCAGGACGTCCGGATCGGCGAGGAAGTGCTGCGAACGCTCGTGGCGGGCGCGCAGGCCAGCCAGGCGGAGCGTCCGCCGGACGGCCAGCGGATCGAGGCGCGCGCCGCCGTTCACCGCGACGCCAGCGGCAGGGACGGGCGAGCCTCGAGATCTGGCCCGGCCCGCTCCCCGGCCGCCAGCCGGCGGGCGCCGGCCGCCCCGATCATCGCCCCGTTGTCGGTGCACAGCCCGGGCCGCGGCACGATCAGCGGCAGGTCGAGTTACTCGGCCTCGGCGGCCAGCCGTTCTCGCAGCGCGGTGTTGGCGGCGACGCCGCCGCCGAGCACGATCGAGCGCGCGTGGACCCGGCGTGCCGCCCGGACCGTCTTCGTCGCGAGCACGTCGACGACCGAGTCCTGGAAGCCCCACGCGAGCTCCGCGGTCAGCGGCGCGGGCAATGGCTCGCCTGCCTCGAGGCCCGTGTCGGCGCGGCGCGCATCGATCGTCCGCCGAGCCGCGGTCTTGAGGCCGGAGAAGCTGAAGTCGAACGAGTCGCCGAGCCAGGCCCGCGGGAAGGCCGCGTCGTGGTCGGCCGCAGTCTCGGCGGCCCGCTGGATCGCCGGCCCGCCGGGATAGCCCAGGCCGAGCAGCCGGCCGACCTTGTCGAACGCCTCACCGGCCGCGTCGTCCACGGTCGCGCCGAGAAGCCGGTAGTCGAGGTGGTCGCGCATCTCCGCCAGGAACGTGTGGCCGCCCGAGACGACGAGCGCGACGAGCGGGAAGGCCGGCTCCGGCAGGTCCTGCAGCTGGTCCTTGAGCCACGCGGCGTAGATATGGCCCTCGAGATGGTTGACGCCGACGAGCGGCAGCCCGTGGACCCAGGCGAGCGTCTTGGCGACGTTGATCCCGACGAGCAGTGAGCCGGCGAGCCCGGGGCCGCGCGTGACCGCGACGGCGTCGACGTCGCTCCAGGCCACGCCGGCCGCCGTCCAGGCCTCGTCGAGGACCGGCAGGATCCAGCGCAGGTGCGCCCGCGCCGCGACCTCGGGGACGATCCCGCCGGCGGGGGCGTGGAGCGCCACCTGGCTGGCGACGACGTTGCCCTGGACGGCGCGACCGTCCTCGACGAGCGCGATCCCCGTCTCGTCGCAGGACGTCTCGATGGCCAGCACGAGGGGTCCGCTCACGGGCGCACCTCCGGCTCGTCGACAGCGAGCGGTCCGGCCGCCTCGACGACCGCCCGGAGGCGCGCCAGCCGCGAGCGCATCGGGTCGGACGCCAGCGCCTCGGTGGTCATGATCAGGGCGTCCTCGCCGTCGTCGCTGTAGTACCGCGGCCGAACGCCGACCGGCCGGAAGCCGTACTTCTCGTAGAGGCGTCGGGCGGCCAGATTCGAGAGCCGAACCTCGAGGGTCGCCTCCCGGGCCCGCTGGACGATCGCCGCGTCGAGCAGGGCCAGCAACAGCCGCTCCCCGATCCCCCGACGGCGCCAGGACGGATGGACCGCAAAGGTCGTGATGTGGGCCTCGTCGACCATGACCCACAGGCCGCCGAAGCCGACGACCTCCTCGCCCAGCCGCGCGACGACGTACGTCGCCAGGCGGTTCGACTGCAGCTCGCTGCGGTAGGCGTCATCGGGCCATGGCGTGCTGAAGCTCGCCCGCTCGATGGCCCTGACCGCGGCCACGTCGTCGAGCGACATCGGCTCGATCCGCACGGCTAGCGGGGGTCGCGCGACCACGCCAGCCCGCGTTCGAGGTCCAGCCGCGGGTCCATGCCCCGCGGTGGCGTGACGTACTCCGGGACGATCCGCTCCGGGTCGTCGGTCTCGCCCCGCGCGAGGCGGTCGGCGCCGAGTGTCAGGAGCGCCGCCGGCAGCCCCTCGACCGCCACCCGGCCGCGCGCCAGCGCGGCCTCCGAGGCCCGACCCGGCAGATCGACCGCGATCTCAGTCCGCCTCGCTGTTCCGTCGTCGTCGACCCCTCGCTCCCGCCGCGGGGGCAGCCCGGGGTCGACCACCAGCCGGTCGTGGGCGCCGGCCGGCAGCCACAGTCGCAGGTCGTCCCCGGGCCCGGCGGCGGCCAGGAGCGCCTGGGCCGTGGAGACGCCGGTGATCGGGATGCCCAGTTGGTGGGCCAGGGTCTTGGCGACTGCAAGGCCGACGCGGAGCCCGGTGAACGCCCCCGGACCCGTTCCGACGATGATGCTGGCGAGGCTCGGCAGGGACAGCCCCGCGCGCTCGACGAGGCGCTCGAGCGCGGGCAGCAGATGCTCCGAGTGGTGATGCCCGGCGGCGAACGTCTCGATCGCGACCGGTCGGCCGTCGGGCGTGCCGGCGGCGACGACGACCGTGCTCGTGGCGCTGTCGATGGCCAGCAGCCACGGCCGGGCCGCCGTCCCTCGCCGGGGTGCAGCCGTCATTCTGCCTCCGCGGCGAGCTCGAGATACCGATCGTGCCCGTGGCCCTGAGCCGTCAGCCGGATCTGTCGCGGGTCCTCGCCGGTGCCGTCGATCACGACGTCGAGGCGGTTCCGGGGCAGGGCCTCGCCAAGGCGATCCGGCCACTCGACGAGGACCACGCCGGCCGCCTGGCGCTCGTCGAGCAGGCCGCCCTCGATCGCGTCGACCGGGCCCTCGAGGCGGTACAGGTCGAGGTGGAACAGCGGCAGTCGGGCCGGGTACTCGGCCATCAGGATGAACGTCGGCGAGTTGACGGTCTCGGTCGCGCCGAGCCCGGAGCCGAAGCCCTTGGCGAAGACGGTCTTGCCCGCGCCGAGCTCGCCCCACAGGCATAGGACGTGGCCCGGCTCCGCGGCCGCGGCCAGCCGCGCGCCGAGACCGGCGGTCTGGACCGGACCGGTCGAGACGACGTCGACGCTGGGCTGCGGTGCCGGCTCCTCGGTAATGCCGGGCGTCATGCCGAGCCGGCCTCCGTAAACCGCTCGAGGTCGCCGATCGGGACGGCGATCGGCGCCCGATCGCCGAATCGGACGAACGCCGACTCGACGGTCACGCCGGCCGGGAAGCGCCGCGGCCCGGCGAGCCCGACCCACCGGCCTTCGGCCCCAACGAGCGGCCCGGAACGCACCCGAACCGCGTCGACCGGCGGGAGCGGCAGGTCCAGCCCGCCATCATCGACGACGAGGCACGGCGGGCGGCCGACGATCGCCGCCGGCCGGCCCTCGAGCGCCTCGAACAGCGCCATGTGGGCGGCCGAGATCGGGCGCCTGGCCGCGCCCTCCAGGACGAGGATGCCGAACCGGGGCAGGCCGTGGACGGCGGCCCGGCCGCGTCGCTCCGAGGCCAGGAAGTCGCGTCGCTCCTTGATCCCCAGCCCGGCCACGATCACGCCCCGGATCCCGACGGCCCGTGCCCTGGCCAGGGCCTCGGCATCCATCCGCGCGCCGGCGACGATGATCGCCCCGGCGGTCCCGACGTCGACGTGCTGGGCTCGCAGCTCGCCGTCGGCCGAGGCCACGATCTGCAGCCGTCCCGCGGTCGGCCCGGCGAGCACGTCCGCACCGGCAATCGCACGGGTGTCGGACGTGACCCGGATGCCGATCCCGGGGCGGACGTCCTGCACCACGCCGGCGAACGGGGCTTCGAGCGCCTCGAAGCGCTCGCCGGCCGCGACCCGCCAGCGGGCCCCGCTGCGGAACAGCAGCTCGCCCTCGGGCCGCGGCTCGCCTCCGCGTGGCCGCCGTCCAGCTCGAGCCGACCAGTGCTCGCCGGGCTGCGCCGAGTCACGCGCCGCCGAGCGCGGCAGAACGAGCGTGCGCGGCTCGCGCAGCCGATCGGCCAGCACGTCGCCGGCGGCGACGACCTGCTCCGGCTCGACGCGCGGTCGATCGCCCGGAGCCAGCGGGAACCAGGCGTCGCTCGACGGGCTCAACAGGGAGCGGCGAGGGACGAGGGCGAGCCCGGCCAGGTCGACCTCCGGGGGTGGCGAAGCCGCGCGCGGGGCGGTCATCGCTCGTCCCCGGGCCACGCCAGATCGCCCCACTGGGCCAGGGCCGCACGGCGCCGATCACGTCGCTCGGGCAGTCGAAGAGGCACGTCGCGGAGATCGACCGCGAGTCCGCCGACGCCGCCCGAGACGGGCATCGTGACGCGCCGGGCTCGCCGCCCGAACCGGATCGCGTCGCGGAACTCGAACGTGGCCACGGCCTGCTCGCCGGGCGCGAGGTCGAAGAATGCGACCTCGCCGCCATGCAGCTCGAGCGGCCCGGAGGCCCCGTCGCCGGCGAGCGTCAGGCTTCCGACGCGCTGGCTTCCGCGTCGCCCCGTGACTGCGCCGGCGACGACGACGAGCGTGCCGATCGGGGCCAGCAGGTCGGCGGCGAGGTCCCGCAGGATCGACCGTCGCTCGTCGGGGTCCTCGATCGTGCCGAGCGGCCCGAGGAGACGAGCATGGTCGAGGGCAATCTGCGTCGCCCCCGGTCGCCTGATCGTGTCGGCGATCGCGAGGGCGACGGCGCGTGCCGGGGCCGCCGCGAACGCTCCGCCGGCGACGATCGTCAGGTCGGGCGGCGGGAGCGCGGCAAGATCCGGCGTCACGGCGGCGAGTCGCGTGAGGGCCGCGCGGGCTGCGGCGAGGCGGAGGCGGGCACCCTCGCCGGTTGCGTCGGCCCACGGTCGCGTACGCAGGTCGACGAGACGATCGCCCATCCGATGGCGATCGAGGCTGCCGGTAGTCCACGCGAGCAGCGACTCGACGGCCCGATCGTCGATCTCGGACGGAGCGAGCGCGGCCGAGGCGGTCCGAACGGCAACCCCGGCGGGCCCCTGGTCGGCCACGCCGGGGCTGGCGACCGCCCGCAGGCCGCCGTCGAAGCCGATGTCGAGCACCTCGAGACGCAGGTTCAGCAGATCGGCCAGCGAGATCGCGGCCCGGACGGCGACGTGGCGGGTCACGTCTGCCTTGGGCAGGAGGTCTTCGAGAACCTCGCGCAGCGCGTCGTCCTCGCCGCCGTGCAGCCGGATCGGCGGGGCCCGGACGATTCGCTGGCCGGTCGTGGAGCCGTCCTCGGCAGGCGCCGGCTCCTCGTCCGACGCACCGATCGCGTCGCTCCAGGCTCGCCGACGCTCCACCGGCCCGGCCAGCACGATGCGCAGCTCGGGCCGACGCCGCGCAACCGCGCCCACGAGCGCCGCGACGTCGTCGAGCGCTCCCCGCTCGTCCGGACCGGGCGGGTCGCCGCAGCCGAGGAGGATCGTCTCCACGCCGGGCCGGAGGGCAAGCTCGGTCATCTCTCGCGGGTCGTGGGTCTCCGGTGACGCGGCGTGGACTCGCCATGGCGTGCGGACCGCCGCGGACTGGAGCCGACTCAGCGCGCGGCGAGACGCGCCGATGACGACGAGTGGCCGGCTCAGGGGCGTGCTGGAGGTGAGCCGCGGCAGGTCCACCACGGCCGAGGGAACCAGGTCGATGCGATCGGCGAGGCCGCGGTCGGCGGCCGCGATCCGCGCGGCGAGCACCCGCGCGATGGCGTCCGGATCACCGACCGCCGGGGCCGAGAGCGAGCCGAGCAGTCGCCACTGCGCGCCGGGTCGGCCGAGCAGCGATACGGTCGTGGTGGCGAGCCCCGCGTCAATGGCGAGGAGGGCCCGGGGAGCCGAAGTCACCGGCCCATGCTACCGAGTGTCACCGATCGGGCGTCGGCGCTCGTGGCGAGCGGCCTCAGGCGTCCCAGCCGACCTCCTCGGACAGCTCCTCGAGGCGCTCGATCAGCTGCTCGATGCCGTCGTCGTCGGCGAGGAGGGCCGAAGCCCCGGCGAGGTCACCTCCGAAGATCGAGCGAAGGACCGGGTCGAAGAACAGCATCGCGTGCGCGCCGAGCGGCCGATACGGCCGTGAGGCCTCCAGGAAGTGCACGGCCGGCGTCGTCAGGCCGCGCAGCTGGATCTCGCGCGCGACCTCCTCTACGAGCTCGTCGCGCTGGTCGTCGCCGAGGCCGGCCAGCTCGGTCATGGGTGCTCCCAACATCCCGGAGCCCGGCGGCTCCGACGCGGCATGGTACACCGACCGGAACGCCACACGGCCACGTCAGCCGCCGGGGCCGCCCTCGCCTGTCTTGCCCTCGCCTGTCTTGCCCTCGCCGCCGCCATCGGCGTCGCGAACGGCAAAGCCGACGGTCGCGCCGCGCCGATTGCGTTCGGCGATCGCGGCCAGCCGCTTCCGGACGAGCGGCACCGCGTCCGGCAGATCCGAGGCCAGCAGGCCGGCATCGCCGATCCGCTCCCGCACCAGGTCACCGGCCAGGCCGTGGAGGTAGACGCCGAGGCGTGCCGCCGGACCCGGCTGGAGCCCCTGGGCGAGCAGCCCGCCGATCACGCCGGCGAGGACATCTCCGGTCCCACCGCTCGCCAGCGCCGGGTTCTCGAACGGCGCCGTGGCCGCACTCCCGTCGGGCTCGGCGATCACCGTGCGCGCACCCTTGAGGACCACGACCTGGCGCCACGTCGCGGCCGCATCGCGGGCCGCCACAACCCGAGCGGCATCGTCGCCGGCAAGGTCGCCGTCAGCGTCGGGATCGACGCCGGCGCCGGACCGGAGTCGCGAGAACTCGCCGGGATGGGGCGTCAGCACGCACGATCGCCCGGTGCGGGTCCACCAGTCGGCGAGCGTGGCCATGCAGCGCAGCGCCTCCGCGTCGAGAACCATGGCGGGAAACTCCGAGGCCCGAGGTGAAGCCCCCGCGGGCCCTCGGCCCGACGATCCTTCCGGCACGGCCAGCAGCTGCTGGACGAGCGCGGTCGTCGCGAGGCCCGGCCGGAGCCCGGGGCCGACCACGATCGCGTCGTGGTCGTGGTCGAGGATCCGGGCGATCGCCGGCTCAGGATCGATCTCCTCGACGTCGTCCTCGGGCAGCGCCATCGTCGTCGCCTCGACGACCTTGGCCGCGAACAGCGGCTGCAGGGACTCGGGCACCGCGAGCGTGACCAGCCCGGCGCCGGCTCGTCCCGCGCCACGGCACACGAGCAGCGCCGCGCCGGCGTAGTCGAGCGAGCCGGCGATCACGAGGAGCTTGCCGAACGTGCCCTTGTGGCCGCGCGGCGGCCGCTCCGGCAGGAGCGCGGCGGCCGACCGATCGTCGAGCCGGGCTGCGCCGTCGGCCGTGACCGGCGCTGCCGCGGGCGTCGCGTCATGGCGCCCGAAGCCGAGCGGCCGGGCGTCAGTCATCGCCGCCCTCGGTCGCCGCCTCGTGGAGCGTGCGCAGACGCTCCATCCGGGCGAGGATCTTGCGCTCGCGGTCGTCGAGGCGGGCTTCGATGTCGAGTGGGAACACGTAGCGGCCGCCGGCCGACCGAATGCCGAACGCGATCGCGACCGCGTACTCCGCCTCGTGGCTGATCGAGACCGCGACCCGGCCCATGCCGAGCTGTTCGGCCCGCTGCGCGGCCCGGCCGTGGAGCCGGACGGCTGGCTGGCCGGTCGGCAGTCGCTCGATCTCGATGTCCCGCCAGCCGATGCCGCGGACGCCCAGCCCGAGAACCTTGCTGACCGCCTCCTTCGCCGCCCAGCGACCGGCCATCGTCTCCGGCCGGCCGCGGACGTAGCGATCCTCGCCGGCCGTCAGGACCCGCTTCGTGAAACGGGCGCCGAATCGCCCCAGCGTCTTCCGGATTCGCTCGATCCGGATGATGTCGATCCCGAGCTCCGTCGTTCCGGGCGGCGGCGTTGCTCCCCCGATCGCGCCCGGACCGTCGGCACTGGCGACCATGGCCCTACTCGACCGTGACCGACTTCGCGAGGTTGCGCGGCTGGTCGACGTCGGTGCCCCGGGCGCGCGCGACCTCATAGGCGAATAGCTGAAGCGGGATGATCGCCAGGACCGGGCTGAGGACCTCGTGCGTGTCCGGGACCCAGCAGACCTCGTCGGCGAAGCGCTCGATCTTGCGGTCGCCCTCGGTCGCCACGGCGATGACGCGGGCATCCCGGGCGCGGCCCTCCATGACGTTGCTCACGAGCTTGTCGTACGTCGCCGACCGGGTGGCGACGGCGACCAGTGGGCACTCCGCGTCGAGCAGCGAGATCGGGCCGTGCTTGAGCTCGCCGGCCGGGTAGCCCTCGGCATGGACGTAGCTGATCTCCTTGAGCTTCAGCGCGCCCTCCAGCGCGGCCGGATAGGTCGCGCCGCGGCCGACGTACATGAAGCCCCGCGAGTTGACGTAGCGGCGCGCCAGGTCGGGCGAACCGGGCACGTTCAACGCGAGGGCCCGTTCGGCGGCCGCCGGCAGCGCCTGAAGCGCCTCGACGAGCTCGTGCTCGACCTCTGGCGCGAGCGAGCCCCGCAGCTTGCCGATCGCGCCTGCGAGCACGACGAGCGTCATCACCTGGGTGACGAACGTCTTCGACGCGGCGACGGCGATCTCGGGACCGGCCTGGAGGAACAGGACCGCGGCGGCCTCGCGGGTGATCGCCGAGCCGACGGTGTTCGTGACCGCGATGATCGGGCAGCCGCGCTCCCGGGCCAGCCGGGTCGGGGCGATCGTGTCGGCCGTCTCGCCCGACTGCGTGACCGCGATGACGAGCGTCCGACCGTCGAGCGGCGGCGGATCGTAGCGGAACTCCGAGCCGACGGTCACGCGCGCCGGCAGGTCCGTCCAGCGCTCGATCGCCGAGGCCCCGACCAGGGACGCATAGGACGCGGTCCCGCAGGCCACCAGCTCGACCCGGTTCGCGGCGCGAATCGCATCGGCGAGCGGCTCGAGCTCGGGCAGCGAGATCCCGCCGGCCCGATCGAAGCGCCCGGCCAGGGACTGGCGCAGCGCCTGCGGCTGCTCGTGGATCTCCTTGAGCATGAACGTCTCGTAGCCGCCCTTCTCGGCGGCCTCGGGCGTCCAGTCGATCGTCGTCACCGCCCGCTCGCGCGGCCGGCCGTCGACGCCGGTGATCTCGATCCCTGTCGGCCGGACGTCGGCCACGTCACCGTCCTCCAGGAAGATGACCTGGTTGGTGTGGGCCAGGATCGCGGCCACGTCGCTGGCGATGAAGCTCTCCTCGCCGTTGCGGCCCACGACGAGGGGCACGTTCTGACGGGCCCCGACGAGGCGACTGACCTCGCCCCTATGCATGACCGCGATCGCATAGGCGCCTTCGACGTGGCGCAGCGCCGCCCGCACGGCGTCCGCGAGGTCGCCCGCGTAGGCGTCCTCGATCAGGTGGGCGAGCGCCTCGGTGTCCGTCTCCGAGGTCAGGTGATGACCGGCCGCGGCGAGCTCGTCGCGGAGCTCGCGGAAGTTCTCGATGATGCCGTTGTGGATGACCGTGATCTCGCCGCTGCAATCCTGGTGTGGATGGGCGTTGAGGTCATCCGGCCGGCCGTGGGTCGCCCAGCGCGTGTGGGCCAGGCCCAGCGCGGCGTGGGGCGTCTGGCCGTTGATGGCCGTCTCGAGGTTCGCGAGCTTGCCGGCCTTCTTGGCCAGGAACAGCTCGCCTGACTCGTCGACCAGCGCGATGCCGGCCGAGTCGTAACCGCGGTACTCGAGCCGCTTCAGGCCCTCGAGCAGAATCGGGCCGGCCGCCCGCGGACCTGTATAGCCGACGATGCCGCACATGGAGGCGTCAGTTTAGGCGCTCGGCCGCTCGAGCCGCGATCGCGTCGGCCAGCTCGCGCACGGTCGTCGCGTCGAGGCCCTCGACCATGATCCGCAGCGCCGGCTCGGTGCCCGACGGTCGGACGATCACGCGGCCGCCGTCGCCGAGGCGCGATTCCGCGTCGGCGATCGTCCGTCGCAGCGCCGGGTCGCCCTCCCACTGCTCGCGGTGGCGAACCGGGACCGTGCGCTGCTCCTGGGGCAGCAGCGGGATGTCGGCCGCGAGCTCGGCGAGCGAGCGGCCGGCGACGGTCATGACGCGCAACACCTCGAGGGCGGTCACCAGGCCGTCGCCCGAGGTCGTGTGCTCGGCGACGATCACGTGGCCGCTCTTCTCACCGCCGAGGCCGGCCCCTGCGACCTGCATCCCCTCGAGGATGTACTTGTCGCCGACCGGCGTCCGGACCACCGTCCCGCCGGCGCGGCGAACGGCTCCCTCGAGGCCGCCGTTCGAGAGGACCGACACGACCAGGGTGCCGTCCGCGCGATCGACCGTCCTGCCGGCAGCGGCCCGTGCCACACGACCGAGCCTGTCGAGGGCCAGGATGCCGAGAAGCTGATCGCCGTCGACGATCGCGCCCGCGGCATCGACCGCGATGCAGCGATCGGCGTCGCCGTCGAGCGCGAAGCCGACCGCGGCGCCTGCCTCGACGACCCGCGCCGCCAGGCTGGCCGGATCGGTCGCCCCGCTGCCGAGGTTGATGTTGCGCCCGTCCGGCGCGTCGTGGATGACCTCGACCCGCGCCCCGGTCGCCTCGAGGATTCGCCCGCCGACGCGGCTGGCCGAGCCGTTGGCGCAGTCGAGGACGACGGTCATGCCGGCCGCGTCGACCCGGTCGGCCAGCCCGACCCGATGGACGACATAGCGCTCGAGCCGCGAGCTGTCATCGCGGACCTCGCCGAGCTCGGACGGCGGCACGCCGCCGAGCTCCTCGGTTCGCCAGATGAGCTGCTCCAGCTCGTCCTCGACCGCGTCGTCGAGCTTGAGGCCGGACGCGTCGAGGACCTTCAGCCCGTTGTCCTCGGCGGGGTTGTGCGAGGCCGAGACCATGATCCCGGCCGTCTCGTCACCGTCGGCGGTGAGGAAGGCCAGCGCCGGGGTCGGCACGATGCCGACCTGGTTCACGTTCACGCCCAGGCTGGTGGCGCCGGCGGCGATGGCCGCCACGAACATGTCTCCGGAGCGGCGGGTGTCGCGTCCGACGACGATCGAACCGCCCGGGCCGACGAGCCGATGGGCCGTTGCCCGACCGAGGGCATACGCGACGGTTGGCTTGAGGTCGACGTTGGCGACACCGCGGATTCCGTCGGTGCCGAACAGCCGTGGCACGCTGAGGTCGTTCCTTTCGCGCTGGCGGGTCTGCTGGTCAGGTCGCCGGGCTGGCGGTCGGCGACGGGCTCGCGAGCGGCGATGCGCTCGATACCGGCGATGAGACGGTTACCTGGACCGGATTGGGGCTCGCGGTCAGCAGCGTCAGACCCGTTACGAGGTTCGCGGAGACCGGCACGGCGTACACCCCGTCCTCGAGGCCGGTCACGTCGACCGTCAGGATGAGCGTCGCGCCCAACAGCCGATCGAGGTCGGCGATCGAGCCCCCGATCGTCACGACGACGCGGTCGGTCGACAGCTCGTAGCGCTTGTCGGCCTGCGCGCCGACGAGAGCCAGGCCGGCCTCGAACGTTCGAGTGGCGGTCACCGGCCGAAGGCTGACCGTGACCGTGACCATCCCACTGCCGAGCGCCTGGACGCCGTCGGGCAGCGCCAGCTGGACCGTCTGGACGACGATCGAGGACGCGCCGGAGACGCTCACTGGGGCCGTGTCGGCCCGCTCCAGCCCGACGAGGTCGTCCGGGTCGCCCTCGACCGAGACGACGAGGGGATCGACCTCGACCGACTCGATCTCGAAGCCGGCCGCAGGCGTGCCGGTCACGACCGGGCTGATCGGCAGGGTCCGGGTCTGGCGGTCGGTGAAGACCGCAAGCCGGACGCGCACCCGGGTCGGCGTCGTGTCGACGCGCAGAAGCGTCGCGCCGGCATCGTCCACCGGCACGAGCTCGACGAGCTGGTTGATGTCGATGCCCGACGGGTCGACGGACACACGGGCGCGCACCTCGGCGACGCGCCCGACGATGCTGTCCGGACCGCGAACCGTGGCGCTCGTCTCGTCGAGGACCGGATCACCGACCTCGAGGTTGGCCGGAATCGGCCCCAGCGAGACCACGATCGGCACGACCCGCTCGGTGACGCGATCGACGGTCACCACGATCCGGCGCGGCTCGAAGTCGAGGACCTGGATGCGGGGGTCGACGGCGGTGACGCGAACGACCACCGGCTCCGGGCCGAGCGATGGGTCGACGTCGCTCAAGTCGACCGTCGCGCGAAAGGTCGACGAATCGACTCGCAGGCCCAGATCGGCCGGCGCCACGTAGCGGATCCGGCTGACCGAGCCCAGGTCCACCGGCGACAGGAGGATCACGTCCGCCGGCTGGTTCTCGCGCTCGATGGGGACGGTCCCCGCGAACTCCTGGGTCGTCTGCGACAGCACGAGGCCTCCGTACAGCAGCGTCGCGAACCCGATCGCGGCGAGCTTCAGCGGCCAGTTGCGGACGACGAACCCGAGGAGCCGGGTCATCGGCCCGCCTCCGACGACGGCCGCGCCTCGCCGGTCGCTGGAGTCGCCTCGTCCTCCGCGGGGACGGCCGGCGGGCCGGCGGCCGAGGAGCGCCCGCGCGCGCGCCGACGGCGCAGCAACCGCCCGAGACGGGCCGTCCTGGCGGCACGAACGCCCGGCACGCGCCGCAACGGCGACTCGTCACCGCCGCGCACGAGCAGCCGCCGGAGCGCGCCCGCGAGCTGGGCCTCGGTCAGGTTGCGCACGATCCGCGCTCGCTGGACGAGGCTGATCTGGGTGTTCTCCTCCGAGACCACGACAACGATCGCGTCAGTCTGCTCGGTGATCCCGAGCGCCGCGCGATGGCGGGTCCCGAATCGCTCGGCCTGAACCGTCGTCTCAGCGAGCGGGAGCACGGCGCCGGCGGCGAGGACCCTCGTGCCGCGGATGATGACCGCGCCGTCGTGGAGCGCCGACCGCGGGGTGAAGATCGTCCGCAGCAGGTCCACCGACAGCTCGCCCCGGATCATTACGCCGCCCTCGGCGATCTCCTCGAGGCCCGTCTCGCGCTCCAGGACGATGAGCGCACCGTGGCCCTCGGCGGACATCAGGGCCGCCGCCCGGGCAACCTCGGCGGAGACGGTCTCGGCGGTCCGCGACTCGACCGACAGGAGCCAGCCAAGCGATCCGACCCGCCCGATCCGATCGAGGGCCCGCCGGAGCTCCGGCTGGAAGACGACGACGAGTGCCAGCAGGCCGACGACGGCGCCCGTCTCGAGGATCTGGGTCAGCAGCTCCAGGCGCAGGGCGCGCGCCACGAAGTAGACGGCGAACAGCACGGTCACGCCGATCACGAGACGGACAGCGCTGGTTCCCCGGATCAGGCTGAACAGCCAGTAGATCAGCAGCGCCGTGATCCCGATGTCGAGCACCGTCGTGGGTCGAACCTGGTCCAGGATCGACTCGATCAGTTCCGGCATCGCCGGCCGAGTGTACATCGGGGCCCTGGCCACCCGGCCCGCCTGCCCGGGTCGCGGCGATGCGACTAGCTCGCGGCGGCCACCAATCCGGGGTCGTCGCGGAGGCGCTCGGCGGCGAGGGCGTGCACGTCAGCCGCGGCCTGCGTATCGCCGGTCAGCGCCGTCAGCTGGAGAAGCAGCCGGATCTTGTCGGACGCGAAGCCCTGCCAGCCACGGTCGAGCTGGACGTTGGCGATGGCGAGATGGACCGTGGGGTCGCCGGGCGCGATCTCGAGCAGCCCGAGACAGACATCGAGCGCGGCGTCCGGCCGTCCCGCGGCCCGGTGGATCGCGACGGCCTCGAGCAGCCGATCGCGGGCATCGACGGTCGCGCCGGACGCCAGCAGCGTGGCCGCATCGGCGACGAGCTGCTCGGGATCGACCGCCGGATCGGTCCCCGCTGCCCCGGTATCGTCGGGCTCGGCCGTCAGGCGCTCGACGAGGGCCCGGCGGGCGTCCGTCGGCGCCAGGTCCGCGGCCCGGCGGGCGGCCCGGAGTGCCTCATCTCGCCGGTCGGCGGCGAGGATGGCGGCGAGGCGTTCGAGATCGACGGCCGCATCGGCATCGCGTCCGATCTCCCGCAGTGCGGCCGCCCGGGCCCGCAGCGTCGCCTCGTCGTCCGGCGCCAGGGCGACGGCCCGGTCGAGGGCCGCCAGGGCATCCTCCCGACGCCCCAGCTGGAGGAGCGCGGCGGCCGCGCTGGTGTGCGGCAGCGCGCGATCGGGAACGAGCCGGGCAGCGGTCGAGTAGGATGCGACCGCCTCATCGAGGCGGCCGTCGAGGAGCGCGGCATGGCCGCGTCGCAGGGCATCCTTGTACTGCTCGAACAGCGGCTGCGTCACGGGTTTACCCTACCGCCCCCGTGGGTGCTGTCGAAAGCCGCCGTCGGTCCGGGGCGGACCCGGTACCCCTGCGGCCTGCCGACGGCGCGGTGAGGGTCGCGGTCAGCGCTTCGTGTACTGCGGCGCCTTGCGTGCGCGCTTGAGGCCGTACTTCTTGCGCTCCTTCATCCGCGGGTCGCGGGTCAAGAGCCCGGCCTGGCGCAGGGCCACCCGATGGGCCTCCGGATCGAGCTCCAGGAGCGCCCGAGCGATGCCGTGGCGGATTGCGCCGGCCTGGCCGCTGACGCCACCGCCCTCGACCTTGACCATGGCGTTGAAGCGGCCCTCGGTCCCGGTGACCCGGAACGGCATCCGGACGTCCGCCTCGTCGACGGCCGCCCCGAAGTGCTCGGCGAGTGACCGGCCGTTGACGACGATCTCGCCCTCGCCCGGCGTCAGCCGCACTCGCGCGACGGCGGTCTTGCGGCGTCCGGTGCCGGCGTTGAAGGTCGGAGTGGTCATGATCGCGTCCTCCGTCAGGCGAGCGGCTCAGGCCGCTGGGCCTGATGCGGATGGTCCGACCCGGCGTAGACCTTGAGCTTGCGCAGCTGCTGGGCGCCGAGGCGGGTATGCGGGAGCATGCCCTTGATCGCCCGCCGTACGACCTCCTCGGGCCGTCGCTCGAGCAGCCGCGCCAGGGACTCCTCCTTGAGGCCCTGGGGATAGCCGCTGTGGCGGATGTACGACTTGGTCTGGGGCTTGTTGGCCGTCACGGTGATGCGCGCCGCGTTGAGCACGATGACGTGATCGCCCGAATCGAGGTTCGGCGACCAGGTCGGCTTGTGCTTGCCCTCCAGGACACGGGCGACCCGCGACGCGAGACGGCCCAGCGTCTGGTCCGTCGCGTCGACGACGAACCAGCGCCGCTCGATCTCGCCCTCGCGGGCCGTGTAGGTCTTGGCGTTCATGCTTCCTCGTGTCCTGTCCTGCTGTTCCGATCTTGTTCGCTGCGGCGTCCGGCCGCCGGTCGGCCCATGACCACCCGCGTGAGGCACAGCCCGCGGGCTGGAGCGGCCGCGCCATCGAGTGCCGGCTGGCGGGCGGCGAGCAGCTCCGGGATGGCGGATGCGTCGAGCCTGCCGGTTCCGGCCGCCAGGAGAACAGCGACGATCCGCCGAACCATCCCGCGGAGGAACGCATCCGCCCGCACGTCGATCGTCACCAGCCGACCCTGTCGCCGGACGCGGATCCGATGGACGGTCCGCACCGGCCGCGAATCGGCTCCGCCGAGTGCGCTGAAGTCGTGGCGGCCCTCGAGGGCCGTCGCGGCTCGCACCATCGCGGCAACGTCCAGGTCAGTCCGCACCCGGAGCGCGGTGCGCTCCCGGAGCGGGCTGTGCGGTCCGTTCCAGATGGTGTACCGGTAGTCCCGGTAGCGGGCCGCGTAGCGGGGGTGGAAGTCGGCGGGCACCCGCCGCACGCCGCGCACCGCGACGTCCGGCGGCAGCAGCCCGTTGAGGGCCTCGGTCAGGCCCGCCGCGTCGAGACGCCCCGGATAGGTGAACGCGATCACCTGGCCGGTTGCGTGCACGCCCGCGTCGGTCCTCCCGGCGCCGTCGACCGGCTGGCGGATCCCGCCCGAAAGGCGGACCAGCGCGGCCTCGAGCTCCCCCTGGACGGTCCGAATCCCTGGCTGGGCCTGGAATCCGGCGAACTCCGTGCCGTCGTATTCGACCGTGGCCCGAAAGCGCCAAACCGCGCTTCCCCCACGGCGCACCCTCTCGGGTCGCTGCTGTCGTGCTATGGCTTCCTCGTCCTCAGACGAGCTCGATCTGGACCATCTCGGCGGCGTCGCCCGATCGCTGTCCGATCTTCACGATCCGGGTGTAGCCGGAAGTGCGATCGGCGTACTTGGGGGCGATCTCGTCGAACAGCTTGTTGACCACGAGCGGCTCGTTCGGGAACTGGGCGATGACCGCGCGCCGGGCCGTGAGGTCGCCCTTCTTGGCCAGCGTGATCATCTTCTCGACCCGGCCCTGGACCTCCTTGGCCTTTGCCTCGGTGGTCCTGACCCGCTCGTAGCGAAGCACCGACACGGTCAGGTTCTTGAAGAGCGCGAGGCGGGGCCCCATCTTGCGGCCCAGCTTCCGGCCGTCGATGCGGTGCGACACCGGATCAGGCCTCCTCGTCCTCGAACGGGACGGCCTCGCCAGCATCCTCGCCGGCGGCCTCGCCGTCGAACTCGGACAGCTCTTCCTCGGGCAGGATGAAGCCGCGCATCCGGAGACGCTCCTTCATCTCGTCAAGCGACTTCTTGCCGAAGTTCCGCATCCGGAGCAGGTCCTCGTCCTTGAGCTGGAGGAGCTGGCCGACCTTGACGATGTTGTTGCGCTTCAGGGAGTTGTAGGCCCGCATCGGCAGGTCCAGCTCCTCGATCGGCATGTCGAGCATGTTCGGCGGGAGCTGCGGGATGCCGGACGCGGCGCGGTCCTGGGCAACCGGCGCCTGGCCGATGCTCACGAACGGCCGGAGCTGCTCGATCAGGATCGTGGCGGCGCGGCTGAGGGTCTCCTCGGGGCTGAGCGTCCCATCGGTCTCGATCTCGATCGTCAGCTTGTCGAAGTTGGTCACCTGGCCGACGCGGGTGCTGTCGACCTGGTAGTTGACCTTGCGCACGGGCGTGAAGATCGCGTCGACCGCGATGACCCCGATCGGGAGCGCCTCGGTGCGCTCGACCCCGAGATAGCCGACGCCGCGCTCGACGGTCATGTCCATGTCGATCGTCACGTCGTCGGAGTCGAGCGTCATCAGCACGAGGTCGCGGTTCACGATCTCGACGTCGGCCGATTCCATGATGTCGGCGGCCAGCACCGGGCCGGCGCCGCTCTTGGTCAGCCGGAGCTGGACGGGGTGGGTCGCGAAGCTCTTCATGCGCAGCTTCTTGACGTTGAGGACGATCTGGGTGACGTCCTCCTTGACGCCCGGGATCGTCGAGAACTCCTGGTACACGTCGCGAATCTGGAGCGACGTCACGGCGGCGCCCTCGAGCGACGACAGGAGGACGCGGCGGAGGGCGTTGCCGAGGGTCACGCCGTAGCCGGCCTGCAGCGGTCCGACCTCGTACTTCGCGTACGTGCCGACCTCTTCGACGGGCTCGATCAGCGGGGTCTCGAGTTCGATCATGGAGCGGGCTACCTCGAGTAGTACTCGACCACGAGCTGCTCGGACAGGTCGAGCGGCATCTGGTCGCGGCGGGGCACGGTGACGATGGTGCCCGAGAGGTTGGCGGCATCGAGGCTCAACCAGTCGGGCGCCTGGTGAGAGCCGAGGCTCTCGCGGATGGCCTTGAACACCGGACGGGCTCGGCGCGATTCACGGACCTCGATCCGGTCGCCCGGCTTGAGGGCGTACGACGCGACGTCGGTCGCGACGCCGTTGACGGCGAAGTGCCCGTGCGAGACGAGCTGCCGGGCCTGCGGCCGAGAGGACGCGAAGCCAAGCCTGAAGACGACGTTGTCGAGTCGCGTCTCGAGCGACTGGAGGAGGTACTCGCCGGTCACGCCGGTGTGCGTCTCGGCCTCGCGGAAGTAGTTGCGGAACTGGCGCTCCAGGACGCCGTAGACGCGGCGGACCTTCTGCTTCTCGCGCAGCTGGATCCCGAAGTCGCCCATCTTCCGGCGCCGGATGCCGTGCTGGCCGGGCGGCGTCGGGCGACGCTCGAAGGAGCACTTCTTGGTGTAGCAGCGGGTGCCCTTGAGGAAGAGCTTGGCGCCCTCCCGACGGCACAGGCGGCAGACGGACTCGGTGTACCTGGCCATGGCGCTCGCGCTAGACCCGGCGCCGCTTCGGCGGGCGGCAGCCGTTGTGCGGGATGGGGGTGACGTCGGTGATGGCGCTGACCTCCAGCCCGGCGGCCTGCAGCGAGCGGATCGCCTGCTCGCGCCCGGCGCCCGGGCCCTTGACGTAGACCTCGACCTGTCGCATGCCGTGCTCCATCGCCTTGCGGGCGGCGAGATCGGCCGACAGAGCCGCGGCGTAGGGCGTGCTCTTGCGGGAGCCCTTGAAGCCGGCGACGCCGGCCGAGCCCCAGCTGATCACGGCCCCGGCGGGATCGGTGATCGTGATGATCGTGTTGTTGAACGACGCCTGGATGTGAACGTGGCCCTGAGGCACGTTCTTGCGCTCTCGGCGGCGCTGCTTGACGGCGCGCTTGCGGTCAGCCATGTCGGTGCGTGCCCTGCCTTACTTCGTGGCCTTGCGCCGGGCGCCAACGGTCCGCTTGGGACCGCGCCGCTGGCGGGCGTTGGTCTTGGTCCGCTGGCCGCGAGCGGGCAGGTTGCGCCGGTGGCGGAGGCCGCGATACGACCCGATCTCCTGGAGGCGCTTGATGTTCAGCGCCACCTCGCGCCGCAGGTCGCCCTCGACCTTGTAGCTTCGGTCGACAACCTCGCGCAGGCGGTTGACCTGCTCCTCGGTCAGGTCGCGAACCCGGGTGTCCGGGTTGACGTTCGTCTGAACGAGGATCTTCTGGGCGGACGGCAGCCCGATCCCGAAGATGTAGGTCAGCGCGACCTCGACCCGCTTCTCGCGGGGGATGTCGACGCCGGCGATGCGTGCCATCGGTCCCTGCTACCCCTGCCGCTGCTTGTGCTTGGGATTGGTGCAGATCACCATCACG
>DATHRO010000018.1:0-1715 GCA_035465135.1 Candidatus Deferrimicrobiaceae bacterium | reverse complement strand
TCGATCGTCTCGATCGGGTCGTCGGGCATGACGACGCCCGCCCGGCCGGTCCAGTACTTGAAGCCGCCGGCATCGATCGTCATCAGACGGTCGTCGGACCGGACGCCGAGGTCATCGAGCTCGGCCGCCAGGGCGACGCGTGGCTCGCGAGTCGCGTTCCAGCCGGCGTGCACGGGACCGGTGAAGATGACCGCGCTGGCGATGACGAGCCCGACGATGCCCCAGGTGAGGACCGACCCTGCGAGGCCCGTCTCCCAGTGGCGTCGCCGGCCGGCGATCCAGCCGACGAGCAGGAGCACGCCCTCGACCGACAGGATCGCGGCGTGCGGGGCGAGCCCGATCGCGGTGTGGATGAACGCCCCGCCCGGGACGTGGAGCGGGTAGAGCAGCGTGGCGCCGGCGAAGGCCACGAACGTGTAGACGAACCACGGCCCGAAGTCGCGGGAGTGCCGCCGCGCCAGCGCGCCGAGGAGCAGGAACGGCACCAGAACGACGCTGCAGATCATGACCGCGAAGTTGCCGAGCGCCCCGGCCAGGCCCTCGAGGCGGGACGTCACGATCGCGGCCGCACCCTGCGACAGGAAGCGCTCCGGGGTGTGATCGATCGTGATCGAGTTCCACTCGCTGATGTCGACCAGCCACAGGGCGGCGCCGTTCGACGAGGTCGGCGAGATCGAGCCGAAGACGGCCAGCTGGCGGGCCCACCACGGGCCCATGACGACGAGGAACAAGACGAGTGCGAGGACGCCGGCCAGGAGCGGGATCGGCTGGCGGTCGTCCATGTGGGTCCAGGCGCGGGAGCCGCGGCGCGAGCGCCACCAGCGCAGCCGATCGGCCAGCCACACCAGCCCGACCGAGCCGGCGAGCAGGATGCCGTCGTTGCGGGCCAGCGTCGCGAGCCCGGCCAGCAGGCCCGCGATGGCGAACGACCACCCGTCGCCTTTCAGCCCCCGGGCCGTCAGCCACAGGGTGGCCGCGACGAGCGGGTGGAGGATCGCGAAGTTCTCCGGCTGGACCATGAACGCGGCCACGGCGCCGGGAATGGCGCTGATGACGCCCGCCGCAGACGCCACCAGCGGGCGAGCGCCGGCGTCGCGGGCGATGAGCCAGGTCAGCGGCGCGGCGAGGGCGCCGACGAGGACGCCCGGCAGTGCCGAGGCCAGGGCCGTCGGCCCGAGGACCGTGATGAACGGCGCCTGGAGGAACGACGCCAGCGGCAGCCAGTGGGCGTTCGACGCCACCGGCAGCACCGCCGGGTCGGGGATCCGGTTGCCGACCTCTGCGAAGATCCAGACGAAGTCGACGTTCAGGCCGTGGCCGGCCGCGATCGCCCGCGCGACGTCGACGTAGTAATAGGAATCGGGATACGCCGGGTCGGGGTACAGCCACACGAGCAGGGCTCGGACGCCGAGGGCCAGCAGGTACAGCGCGACCGGTGTCCGCACGACGCCGGGAGCCTAGCAGCCGCCTCGAGCCGGACAGCCGATCACGGCTTCGAGAGCCCGAGCTCGCCCGCGATGTCCCGCTCGACCTCATCGCCGGTGGGGTTCGCGATCTGCCTGGCGGCTCGACCAGGCCGCAGCAGCGGGATCACGGCAACGAGGAGCGTCAGGTTGACCGGCCACAGGGCCGGCATCGCGAGCGTCGCGCCGACTGGTACCAGCCAAGCTGCGTCGCGCCGGGCCGCGAACCACACGATGGCGGCCGCGACAGGC
>DATHRO010000017.1:0-10401 GCA_035465135.1 Candidatus Deferrimicrobiaceae bacterium | reverse complement strand
CCGGGATGCGGGCTGACGTAGGGCTCGATCGGGACGCGGCCGTGCGCGCCGAGGGTCCCGGCCGGGTCGAACAGCAGCGACCGCACGCTCTGCGTTCCGACGTCGATCGCGAGCAGGTGGTCTCGCACACCGTGACAGTAGCGGACGGCCGCGCCGCCGGCGGCTCAGAACGGTGGCCAGGGGATGGCCGGCCAGTCGGGGTTCGGGCCCGGGAAGACGCCGCCCTCGAGCAGCGCCGCGACCCGGCCCCTGGTTGCGTCGACCTCCCGCTCCGAGAGCAGCTCGCGCAGCGCCGGGCCGAGCTCACCCGAATCGAGGGCGGCTGCGATCCGAGCCAGCCCGGCCTGCTCGGCATCGTCGAATGGCTCACCCTCCCAGGCCCACAGCAGGGTTCGCAGCTTCGGGTCGACCGAGAAGGTCACCCCGTGGTCGACGGCATAGACGTGCCCGCCGGGAATCGGCAACAGGTGACCGCCCTTGCGGTCGGTGTTGTTGACGATCGCGTCGAACAGGGCCACCCGCCGCAGCCGCGCGTCCGCGGTCTGCAGCATCACCACGACGTCGGCCTCGGGGTCGACCTCGACGAAGCGCTGCAGGCTGCCCTCGCCGAACGGGCCGTCACGCAGGACCGTCGGTGGCACGACGCGCCAGTGGAGCGCCTCCGAGACGAGGTAGGCCGCGACCTCGCGGCGGCTCAGCGTCCCGATCGGGAAGTCGAACAGCGGCCGCTCGCCGCGCGTCGGCTTCCAGACCGCCAGCAGGTCGCCGGGCTGGACGACCACGACCATCGCGTTGTTCGATGAGCCGACGAGCCGTCCGACGACCTCGAGCGTTCCGGCCCGGAGCGTCGCCAGGACGGCGGCGTGATCGTCCGGTGGGCGCGGGGCCGGGGACGGCTCAGTGGACGTAGCTGCCGTTCCGGCGAGGACAGATATGGCCGGTCGCCTCGAGCGGCTGGCCACACATCGGGCACGGAGGCCGGCCGGCCCGGATGACACGGAAGGCTCGTTCGACGAACGCTCGGGCTGCCGCGGCCGAGAGGCGGACGCGCAGCAGGTCAGGGCCGTCTTCGTCCGCGTCGTCGATCTCGATCGCCGCCTCCTCGTCGCCGTCGGTCGGAGCGCGAGCCTCGATTAGCACCTGCTCGGCCTCGCCATCCCAGCCGAGCGTCAGGGTTGTCGCCCGGAATGCTTCGTTGAGCGGCTCGTCGAGCGGCCCGTCGTCGGGCTCGGTCGGGGTGGGTGGATCTGGTGAGACGCCGACGCGGTCGAGCTCGACGAGCAGCCTCCCGAGACGCTCGGCGAGGACCGCGACCTGGGTCTTCTCGAGCGAGACGCTGACGACGCGACCGCCGTCGCGGGCCTGCAGGAAGAACGTTCGCTGGCCGGGCTCGCCGACGGTTCCGGTCGCGAATCGGTCGGGCAGCTCGAAGACGAATAGGCGGCGCGTCATGCCTCGACTCTAGCGCGATTCGTCGCTGGGACGCGGATCAGCTGACCCTGACGTCGACCCGGTGATAGCCGCGCGCCCCGTCGGGGAATGGGTTTGTGCGTCGGTCCGTCTGCGGCTCGCCGGTGCCGTCCGTGGCGCGGACCTCGAGCCGGTGCGAGCCGGGCGTCGCGTCCCACGCGTAGACCCACTGGACCCAGGTCGCGTCGGAGATCGGCGTCGACATCCGCGCCGCCTGCCAGTCGCCCTCGTCGACCCTGACCTCGACCCGCTCGACGCCGCGGTCCGGCGCCCAGGCGACTCCGGCCACGGCGACCTTGCCGGCCTGCAGCGAGGCGCCGCCGCGCGGCACGTCGATCCGCGACTGCGTCAGGATCGGGGCCTTGTCGGCCCAGCCCCTAACGATCCAGAAAGCCTGGTAGTCGCGGAACGTCGTGAGCCGCAGCTCCGTTAGCCACTTCGTGGCCGAGACGTAGCCATACAGCCCCGGCACGATGAGCCGGGCCGGATAGCCATGCTCGCGCGGCAGCGGTTCGCCATTCATCCCGATCGCGATCATCGGCACCCGTGACTCGTCCATGACCCACTCGACCGGCATCCCGGCGCTGAACGAGTCGAGGGACAGCCCGACCAGCTGGTCGGCCTCGGCCCGGACGCCGGCCATGTCGAGGACCGTGCGCAGCGGCACGCCGGTCCACGCGGCGTTGCCCACGAGTCCGCCGCCGATCTCGTTCGAGACGCAGGCGATCGTGACGTGCTGCTCGATGATCGGCAGCTGGACCAGCTCGTCCCATGTCAGCTCGACCTCACGCTCGACGAGGCCGGTCACCTTGAGGCGCCAGTCGTCCCGATCCAGATTTGGGGTCACGAACGCGGTGTCGATGCGGTAGAAGCGGTTGTTGGGAACCACGATCGGCGCCAGCCCGGCTGCCCGCAGGTCGGCGGTGGCGATGTCGGCGCCGTCCGGCAGCGTCGCCGGGTCGACCGGCTCCGGGATCGACTCGTCCGCGGGCGGCGCGGCCTGCTCCTGGGCGAACAGGCTTCGGCCGATGGCCACGGCGCCGACCGAGCCCACGGCGATGACGCCCGACCAGCGCAGGAACGCCCGCCGCCGCCAGTCCGGCATGCCGCCCTCCGCCAGCTGTGCCCCGTCTTCCGACGTCGGGGGAGGCGCAGTGGCGATGGCCACGAGGCGCCGCAACAGCTCGATGCCCAACACCGCCTGCACGCCGGCCGCCGTGACGGCGAGCGCGGGCTGCACGGCCGGGTCGCGCAGCGCGGCGACGAAGCCAAAGCCCACGAAGCCCGCCACGATGACGCTCGCCGCGCCCGCCCGGCCAACGGCCAGCCGGCCCACGCCGGCGCCGACGGCCAGCGCGACCACGACGATGATGACCTCGAGGGCGATCTTGTCGGCCGCCCCGAAGAGGGCCACGAAGAGGTCCTTGGCGCCGGGCGGCTGGAGGTCGACGATGAGGCGCGAGACCGCCAGGATCGGCGACGGCACGCCCGGCAGGAGGCCGGCTGCTAACTCGCCGACACCGAACACCGCGGCGACGGCGAGGACCCCCGCGAGGGCGGCCCATCGATACGGACGTTGGCTTGCCACGAATGCCAGCCTACGCCACTGACATGACGGTTCCGTGTCAGCGTCGGACCAGCCGGGTGGCCGGCCTCGGCTCGCGGATCGGCCGCATCTGCGCGATGATGCTGTGATGCCGCACATCGATCGGAGCCTGCGATGATCGATCTCGGGCTCCAGGTGGACCTTGCCACCCGCCTGATCGTCGCGAGCCTGCTCGGGCTGGCGGTCGGTTTCGAGCGCGAGATCCACGGTCACCCGGCCGGCCTCCGGACCCACATGCTCGTCGCCCTCGGGTCGGGACTGTTCACCGTTCTCTCGGCCGAGGGCTTCGGCGAGGGCACGCCCTCGACGCCGATCGACCCGACACGCATCGCCGCCCAGATCGTGTCCGGCATCGGCTTCCTCGGGGCCGGCGCGATCCTCAAGGACGGGATCGTCATCCGCGGCCTGACGACGGCCGCCAGCCTGTGGGCGATCGCTGCGGTGGGCATGGCCGCCGGCGCCGGCGAGTACCTCATCGCGACCGTGGCCGCGGCGGTGATCCTGGTCAGCCTGTGGCCGATCAATATCCTCTCCGAGCGGCTCCACGGCAGCACCCAGCCGGAGCTCCAGCTGCGGATTGAGATGGATCGCATCGACGCCCTCAGCGAGGTGACCTCGATCCTTCGTGTGCACCGCCTGGAGATCGGCGAGATCGGCACGACTCGTCAGGGCCGTGGCGTCTATCGCGTCGACCTCACCGTTCGCAGCCGCACGCCGGCGGCCTTCGCGGAGGCGCTCGAGCAGCTGGCCAGGATCGAGGGCGTCGACATCCTCTCGACCTCTCACGCCGACTGACGGAGACGAGGCGTGGCTGACCGGCCGAGAGCCCGCGATCTCGGCATCCGATTCGGGGAGGGGAGCCCCGGCCCGCTGAACGCGATCACCGACGTGGCCGGGATCCGGGTCGGGCACGCAACGATCATCGACGGCGACGGAGCGCTCGTCGTCGGCCGGGGACCCGTCAGGACGGGCATCACGGTCATCGATCCGCACGACGGCGACGTCTGGTCCGAGCCGGTGTTCGCCGGCTGCCACATCCTCAACGGCAACGGCGACATGACCGGCCTCGAGTGGATCAGGGAAACCGGCCTGCTCCATAGCCCGATCGCGATCACGAACACGCACTCAGTCGGGGTCGTCCGGGACGCGCTCATCAGCCACGCTATCCGGACTAGGCCGGCCGGCTCGGCCTACTGGTCGCTGCCGGTCGTCGGCGAGACCTGGGACGGCCGGCTGTCGGACATCGCCGGCCAGCACGTCCGGCCGGGGCACGTCGACGCGGCTCTGGAAGACCTGCGAGGCGGGCCCGTCGCCGAGGGTTCGATCGGCGGCGGCACCGGCATGCTGTGCCACGAGTTCAAGGGCGGTATCGGGACCGCGTCGCGGGCCCTGTCGGAGGCGATGGGCGGCTGGACCGTCGGCGTCCTGGTCCAGGCGAACTACGGCCGGCGCGGGCTGCTGCGGATCGACGGCGTCCCGATCGGCGAGGCGATTCCCGTTGGCGAGGTGCCGTCCCCCTGGGGGCAGCCCCGGCGGGGCATCGCCTTCGACGAGGGGCTGTCCGGCCGGGGGGGCTCGATCATCATCGTTGTCGCCACGGACGCCCCGCTCCTGCCGAACCAGTGCGCCCGGCTGGCCCAGCGATCGGGGCTCGGGCTGGCTCGAACGGGCGGCCTCGGGGCGACCTCGTCGGGCGACCTGTTCATCGCCTTCGCGACCGGCAACCGCGGGCTGCCCGCCGGCGAGCTGCCGCCCGAGCGCCACGGGGTCATCGAGTTGCGGGCTCTCGTCGACACCGCTCTCGACCCGCTGTTCGAGGCGACTGTCGAGGCGACCGAGGAGGCGATCGTCAACGCGCTGCTCGCCGCCGAGACGATGACCGGCCGCGACGGCATCACCGCCCACGCGCTGCCGCATGACCGCCTCGTCGAGGTGATGCGGCACCACGGCCGCCTGCACGGCTGAGCCACGGCCGAGGCGGCCGAGGGGAGACTGTCGCGAGGTCCCTCGGGATTCCGTGCTTGTTGTTGCAACGGCTTGCGATTAGCCCGATCATCACGGGGTGGAGGGTATCGCGGAGGCCGCGGTCGGCGGTGGCGCGCTCGGCCTGATCTCGACGGCTCTCGTGCTGGGGATCCGGCACGGGTTCGACTGGGACCATCTCGCCGCCATCGCCGACGTGACCTCGACCAGCGCCACCGCGGATGTCGCGGAGCTGGGCCACGAGGTGGTCCACGAGGCCGTTCACCCGCATGACCATGCCCATGGCGGCCCGACGGAGGTCACGGCCCACGGCGGACGCCACGACGACGCCGACCATCCACCGACGCCGCCCACGCCCCGCCTCCTGACCGAGCAGAAGCGGGCGCTGCTGCTCGGCTCGCTGTATGCACTCGGCCACGCGGCCGTCGTCGCCGTCCTCGGCCTGCTGGCCCTCGGCTTCGGCGCGATCCTGCCGGACTGGGTCGACCGGGTCATGGGTCCGATCGTCGGCCTGACGTTGGTGCTGCTCGGGATCTGGGTATTCGTCTCGCTCTACCAGTACGCTCGCCACGGCGTGGCATTCCGGCTGCGGAGCCGCTGGATGCTCGCCTTCGCCTCGGTCCGCTACGGCTGGCGACGCCTCCAGGCCCGGCTCCACGGCCACGAGCACGTCGATCCGCTGGAGATGAGCTCGTACGGCCCGCGGACGGCCTTCGGCGTCGGCGTGATCCATGGCATCGGCGCCGAGACGGGCACGCAGGTTCTGCTGATCGCGGCGATCGGGGGTGCGTCCCAGCAGGGCCTCGGCCTGCCGATGATGCTGGCCTTCATCATCGGCCTGCTCATCTCGAACTCGATCGTGGTCATCGTCACCGCGACCGGCTTCATTGCCAGCCGTCTGCGCGAGCGCGTGTACATCGGCATCGGCGTCGTCGCCGGCGCGTTCAGCCTCGTCGTCGGCACGATCTTCCTGTTCGGGCTCGATGCGCAGCTGCCGTCGATCGACGAGTGGCTGAGATCGTTGGGGGTCGGAGCGTGACGCGCGCCGCGGCGAGGCCGCGGAGCACGCGGACACCCGACCGCTGGGCAACGCTGAAGCGGCGGCTGCGCGAACGAGGCCTGCGCTGGACGCCGCAGCGGCGGGCTGTCGTCGAGGTCCTGTCGGGAGTGCATGGTCACGTGACCGGCGCTGAGCTCGTCGCGGGCTGCCGCGCGATCGATCCGACGACGACGCCGTCGACGGTCTACCGGACGCTTGACGTGCTCGAGGAGATCGGGCTGGTCAGCCACAGCCATGGGCTGGAGGGCCGCCAGGAGTTCCACATCCGCCCCGCAGCGCTCCACGGCCATCTTGCCTGCTCCGGCTGTGGCACGACCTGGGAGCTGCGGCCCGATGAGGCAGCGACCCTGCTCCATTCGCTCCGACGCCGTCGCGGCTTCGAGGTTGCGCTGGACCACCTCACGGTCGTCGGCCTCTGCGACGCCTGTCGGGAGCGCTGATCGGGCTTGGTGCGGGCGGCGCGAGCGATCGCTCGCGCCGCATGCCATCCTCTCGGGATGCAGCTCCGCGTCGCCGTGCTGGGTCCAGGGTGAGCGACGCCTCCACTCCACCGGGCGGCTCGCTCCGCGGCCGCAAGCCCGGCGATCGCCGGGTCCGCATCGAGCGGCCGCACGCCCAGTACTTCCGCTACGCGGGCCAGGGGACGCTGGTAGCCAAGGAGGCAGCTTCGGCGCCCCGGACAGAGGCCGGCCGCGCGTTCGCGCGCCTTCGGGGCGTGCTGTTCGGGCGACCGCTCTCGATCCACGAGGAGATCACCGAGCGCCTCTCGAAGACGAAAGCCCTGGCGATCTTCAGCTCGGACCCGATCAGCTCGTCGGCCTACGCGACCGAGGAGATCCTGCGCGTCCTCGTCCTCGCCGGGACCGGGGCGCTGCTCATCAGCCTCCCGATCGCGGCCGGCGTGGCGCTCCTGCTGGCGGTCGTCGCGATCAGCTACCGCCAGATCGTCCACGCCTATCCGTCGGGCGGCGGCGACTACGCGGTCGCGCGGCGCAACCTGCCGGTGATCGGCAGTCTCGTGGTCGCGGGCGCCCTGCTCGTCGACTACGTCATGACCGTCTCGGTCTCGACGGCGTCGGCCGTGGAGCAGGTCGTCTCGGCGGTCCCCGAGGTCTACGACTGGCACCTCGTCATCGCGGTCGTGGCGATCGGCCTGATCACGATCGGGAACCTGCGCGGCCTACGCGAGTCGGGGAACATCTTCGCGATCCCAACGTACCTGTTCGTTGGATCGGCCTTGCTGATGATCGCCGTCGGGGTCGTCCGGATCGTCGTGAACGGCGAAGGCGCGCCGCCGCCAGACCCGCTTCCGGGTGGACCGAGCATTCCCGAGGGCGTCGGCCTGCTCCTGCTCATCCGGGCCTTCGCCGCCGGCTCCGTCGCGCTGACCGGCACCGAGGCGATCGCCAACGGCGTCCCGGCCTTCAAGCCGCCCGAGCCGCGGAACGCCGCGACGACCCTGGGCGTCGTCGCGATCCTGCTCGCGGTGCTGTTCCTGGGGATCACGTTCGTCGCCGACTCGTTCGGCGTGGTGCCGGTCGACGAGCCATTTCGGCGGACCGTGATCAGCCAGGTCGCGGCAACGGTCTACGGCGAGGGCTCGCTGCCGTTCTACCTGTTCCAAACCTTCACGGCGCTGATCCTGTTCCTGGCCGCGAACACGTCCTACAACGCCTTCCCGCGGCTGGCCGCGATCCTCGCCCGGGACGGCTACATGCCGCGCCAGTTCAGCTTCCGCGGCGACCGCCTGGCATTCACTTCAGGGATCGTCATCCTGAGCATCGTCGCGATCACGCTGATCGTGGCCTTCGGCGGCCAGACCCACGCCCTCATTCCGCTGTACTCGGTCGGCGTGTTCGTGGCCTTCACCGTCGGCCAGTCGGGGATGATCGTTCACTGGCTGCGCGAGCGGCCGCCCGGTTGGCGGCGCCGGCTGGCGATCAACAGCATCGGCTGCGCCCTCACCGCAACGGTCGCGGTCGTGGTCATGATCGCCAAGGCTCCGACGTCGCTGCTGGTGGTGGTCGTGATCCCGATCCTGGTCGGGATCATGTGGTTCATCCACCGCCAGTACGCGGCCTCGGCGCGCGAGCTGGCCGTCCGACCCGACGCGGTGATCCCGGGCCCGCACCGCGAGGAGCGGGTGATCGTGCCGGTGCCCGGCATCAGCCGCGCCGTCGTCCACGCCATCAACGTCGGACGCTCGATCGCGACAGACGTTCGCGCGGTCCTGATCTCTGACGAGCCGGCTGAGGCCGCGGCCGTGCGCGAGCGCTGGGAGCGGCAGCTCCCCGAGATCCCGCTGGTGATCGTCGAGTCGCCGTACCGCGCGCTCGTCGCGCCAATGCTCGCCTACCTCGATGTCCTCGACGCCTCGTGGCCGGCCGACAAGGAGGCAGCCATCACCTTCGTCATCATCCCCGAGTACGTGGCCCGGAGCTGGTGGGAGCGGATCCTCTACAACCAGTCGGCGAAGCGGCTCCGCACGGCGCTGCTGGGTCGGCCGCGCACGGTCGTCGTCAACGTCGCCTACCGCCGGGAGCAACCCGACGAGCGAATCGGCGGAAGCGTCGCGCGGGGTCGCTGAGCCGGCGCCGACCTCGGAGCGGCGTCAGGCGTCGATTCGAAGGGCTGCCACGCCGCGCGCGTCGACGACGTAGCGGCCGGCGATCTCGGCCACGCGGACGACGACGCCGCCGCAGTTCGGGCAGCGCAGGACCGTGCCGGGCCCACGCGTGTAGGCCCGGAACGTGGCGACGACGCTGACCGTGCCGCAGTGCGCGCAGCGGCTGTCGCCGCCGCTGACGTCGGTCCCGAAGATCGCCGCCAGCACGCCGGCCGCGGCGTTGCCGTCGAGGATCAGCTCGTCGTCCATCACTACCTGCTCCTCCTGCCGTGCGGCCATCATGTCCCCGTCGGGCCGAACCGCTCGGTCCGGATCCGGTCCGGCGGCAGCCCGAGCCGAACGAGCGCGTTCGCGACGGTCTCGACGAGCGCCGTCGGCCCGCAGGCATAGGCTCGCGTCGCGCTCCCGAGGGGCGCCAGCACCTCGGCCAGCATCGGCTCGTCGATGCGGCGTGCGTAGCCGGTCCAGCCGTCGGGCTGGCGACGTGTGAGGGTGTGGGCGACCGCCAGCCCGTCGCCCGCGGCCGCCAGCGCATCGAGCTCATCGCGGTAGATGATCTCCTCGGGTCCGCGGGAGCTGAACAGCAGCGTCGTTGCGACTGCCGCGCCGACGCGCGCCCGATGGCGGACGATCGACATCAGCGGCACGACGCCCGACCCACCCGCGACGAGCAGCAGCGGCCCGCCGAGTGCCGCCTCCCAGACGAAGTAGCCGCCGATCGGGCCGCGGACCTCCAGGCGGTCGCCGACGACGACGACGTCATGAAGGAACGGCGAGACCTCACCGTCTGGGATCCGCTCGACGGTGATGTCGACCTCCGGCCCGCGCTCCGGCTCCGAGGCGATCGAGTACGAGCGCTCGACGCTGTAGCCGTCCGCGGCCGTCAGGCGCAGGTCGACGTGCTGGCCGGCCCGATGGCCGGGCCAGTCGGGCAACGCCAGGGTGAGCGAGCGCACCGCCGGCGTTTCGTCGCGGATTGCCGAGACGGTCGCGAGCTGCCAGTCGATCGGGCGTGCCATCGATGCCTGCGGTCAGTCGCCGCTGTAGCGCTCTTCGAGCCACTGGTCACCGCGGTTGTGGTAACCGAGCGACTCCCAGAAGCCGGGCTGGTCATCGGCCTGGATGCGGAGGCCGCGGATCCACTTGGCGCTCTTCCAGAAGTAGCGGTTCGGCACCACCAGCCGGGCCGGCCCGCCGTGCTCCGGGGCCAGCGGCGCCCCGTCGTACTCGTAGGCCACGAAGGCCTGGCCGTTGAGGACGTCGCCCAGCGGCAGGTTCGTCGTGTAGTCGCCGTCGCACCAGGCGATGACGAAGGCCGCCCGTGGATCGAGCTCGACGGCCTCGAGCAGGGTGTCGACGCTCACGCCGCGCCAGCGCATGTCGAGGTGGGTCCACTTCGTCACGCAGCTGATGTCGACGACCCAATCGCGAGCCGGTAGCGCCAGGAGCTCGTCCCACGTCCACGAGACAGGTCGGTCGACGAGGCCCTCGACCGTCAGCGACCATTGCTCGAGCGGCGTTCGCGGGGTCGGCCCGGCCGACAGCACCGGGAAGTCGGGCGTGACGTACTGCCCCGGCGGTACCCGGGTCGGATCGACGTCGCGGCGGCGGCCGCGGAACCCGCGCGAGATCGGCACTCCGCCACCCTGACGGAAG
>DATHRO010000016.1:0-1938 GCA_035465135.1 Candidatus Deferrimicrobiaceae bacterium | reverse complement strand
TCAACGTCTACGGCTCGCCGTGGGGCATGCGGGAGGGGCCAGGACAGGCCACGCCGAGCGAGGTGTGAGCGCGCCCGACGACCTACGAGACGAGCTCGTCCGACTGGAGCGAGCGCTCGCCGAGCGGGACGCAGCGGCTGTGCCGGGCGGACTCGGCTCGCTGGTGACCGAGGACTTCCTGGAGTTCGGTTCGAGCGGTCGCGTCTGGGATGCGACGTCCGTTCACCACGCTCTCGCGAGCTCGCCCGGACCGGTCTCGATCGAGGACGTCGCTGTCGACCTCGTCGCCGCCGACGTCGCCCTGGTCACCTACCGGATGATCGCGCCGATCCCGTCGAACCGCTCGTCGCTGTGGGTCCGCCGCGACGGCCGCTGGGTCATGCGCTTCCACCAGGGCACGCTCATCACGCGCGCCGGAGGCGGCTAGCCGCTGTCCAGCGCGTCTCGGAGCAGCGCGGCCCACGGGCCGGCGAGCACCTCGCGTTCCTCGTCGGACAGCTCGTCCCACACGATTGCGGCCACGACCGCCCGTTCGAGCACCTGCTGGAACCGAACACGATCCTCGGCCCGAGGCGCCTGCCCGAATCCGGCGAACAGCATCTGGGGGGCGGGCAGCCGCTGGGCGAGGCCCCGTTCCGAGGCGGTCCGGAAGGATGCCACGGCGCCCTTGACCGCCTTGCGCCGAGCGTCCGTCGCGATCGCCGCCATGGCCGACGACCGCGCGGACTCGAGCTCGGCATCGTCCGGGGTGGAGCCCGCGAAGCGGTCGTAGTCGAGCGGGTCGATGTCCTCGAAGGCGGCGGCGAAGGCCTCGAGCCGATCGCGCTCCGCCCGCCGCAGCGCGTCGTAGTCGCCCATCAGGCCGGCACGCCGATGTCGGCGTCGACGATCGACACGACGTCGCCGACCGACACGCGACCCGGGACCGCGACCTCGCCGAGGACGCCGAAGTCGGCGCTCCGGCCGGCGCGCAGGCCGCGGTAGCCGATGATGCCGCGGAGCGTGTCGAGGTCGCGCTCGCCGGTGTCCGGGTCCTGGGTCGTGATCGCGCAGCGGGCGTCGGGCTTCGTGATCTCGAGGACGGCCGAGCCGACCTCGACCTGGCGGCCGATCCAGCCGTCCTCCTCGTGGGGCTCGGCGCCCTCGAGCTCGATGAGCATTCGGAAGCGCCGCGCGTCGAGCGACGGGACGCCGAGCGCCTCGGCCAGGCGGCGCAGCGAGCCGTCACCGACCAGGCTGATCGCGTTGCCCCGCCGCGTGCCGCCCGGCCGATCGCAGCGGACGATCCGGACCGGCCGCCCGGCATACGGTTCGAGCGCGTCGGCCCAGGGGCCCTCGACGACGCGGCCGATCGCCGTCCGACCGTAGACCGCCGTCTCCACCGGCTCGCCGAGCTGGACCTCGTCGTCGACGACTTCGCCCGACGGCAGCGTCAGCTGCAGGTGGGTCGCGTCCGGATCCGTCCAGGCGTGGACGCGCGCCAGAGCGCCCGAAACGAGACGGTCGACCAGCCGGCCGCTCCGGTCGACGACGTAGAAGCGACGGTCCTCGAGGACGCCGGTCGCGGTCAGGTCGACGGCGCTCGGGTGCTGGAGGCCGAGGCTCCGGACGGGGGCGATCGACAGGCGGGCGACGCGGATCACGGGGCCGAGCGTAGCCGACGGGTCAGCGCGACTCCCGACGCCGCGTCGTGTAGACGCGGGTGACGTGGGGCAGCTCGATCTCCGCGGCGCCGGCCGCGTCGGGCTCGGTCGCGAGCAGCTCGCGGACCTCGGTCAGGACGGCCTCGCGAGCCTCGGCCGGGGCGGCCGCCACGTAGCTGATCGAGGCGACGCGATCGACGACCATCTCGGGCCCGCCGCGCTGGACGTTTCGGAACTCGGCCTCCCGGAGCGGCTCGAAGAGCGTCGTCGTCTCGAACGCCCTGCGCCACTCGCC
>DATHRO010000015.1:0-2801 GCA_035465135.1 Candidatus Deferrimicrobiaceae bacterium | reverse complement strand
CCCTCGGCGACGGCCCTGGGCAGCGTCGACCACTCGCCGTCCGGTGATCTCGTCGCGGCCCGGATGGCCGCCGCGCCGCCGCTCGACCTCGCCAGCTCGAGGACCTGTGCCGGCGAGCCGATTCGCGTCACGAGGCGCTCGAGCGTCAACGGCCCGAGGCCATGGACCGCGAGCAGGACGGCCAGGGCGTCGCGGTCGTCCGGCGAGAGTGCCGGCCCAGGCTCGAGGCGGTCCCGCACCCCCAGCACCTCAGACCGCCAGGGCCGCGAGCGGCTGGCGCGATGGCGCGCGCCAGCGGGCGGCCTCCTCGAGATGCTCGATCTCGACGGTCTCGGCTGACTCGAGGTCGGCGATCGTCCGGGCGACCCGGAGCAGGCGCTCCGTCCCGCGGCCTGAGAGCCGCTCGTGCTCGGCGAGCGCAGCGAGCCGGTGCGACGTCTGGGGCGTGAGACGCGCGATCGCGCGCAACGCCCGGCCGCCGACGCGGGCGTTCAGGCGCCGGTCCGGGCGCGCCAGCTGCCGGTCGCGCGCGGCCGCGATCCGGGCCGCGACGACGGCCGACGGCTCCGGGTCCGGCCCACCGACGAGGACCCCGGCGGGGACCCGCGGCATTCCGACCCAGATGTCGATCCGGTCGCGCAGCGGGCCCGAGATCCGGCCCATGTAGGCCTCGGGCGCGCCGGTCGCGCACGTGCAGCGGCCGTCACGGTCGCCATCGTTGCCGCACTGGCAGGGGTTGGTCGCCGCAACGAGCTGGAAGCGGGCCGGCAACGTCGCCGCCCGCCCACCGGCCCGCACGATCGTCACGCGACCGTCCTCGAGCGGCTGGCGCAGCGCCTCGAGAACGTCGCGCGAGAACTCCGCCAGCTCGTCGAGGAACAGGACGCCGTTGTCCGCCCGGGTGACCTCGCCGGGCGAGACGAGCCGTCCCCCGCCGACCATCGCGGCATATGAGCTCGTGTGATGCGGCGCGCGAAACGGCGGTCGGCGCACGAGCCCGCGGATCGGGCCCTCGGCCGAGACCGAGGCGACGATCGTGGCGGTCAGGGCGTCCTCGTCGTCGAGCGGCGGCAGGAGCGTCGGGATCGTCCGGGCGAGCATCGTCTTCCCGGTCCCTGGCGGTCCGATGAGCAGCAGGCCGTGGCCGCCCGCCAGCGCGACCTCGAGCGCTCGACGCGCCTCGACCTGGCCGCGGACGTCGGCCAGGTCCGGGAGCCACTCCGTGGGCGTCAGGGTCGGGCCGGTCCGTCGCTCTGCGGCTGGGCCGTCGTCCGGCGAGGGAGGTGCCAGCTCGACGCGCGCCGGCCGTGCCGGAGCGGCCCGCCGACGCGAGCGCAGGGCATCGACCGCCTCGGCGAGCGTCGCGACGGGCACGCTCTCGGTGCCGCCCACGAGAGCAGCTTCTGCCAGCCCGTCGGCCGGCACGAGCACTCGCCGCACGCCGTGGCGGGCGAGCGCCGCGACCATCGGCAGCAGCCCGGGCACGGGTCGGATCTCACCGCCGAGCGAGACCTCGCCGATGAGGGCCGCCCGACCCGGTCGAGCCGTGAACTGCTCCGAGCCGATCAGAATCCCGACGGCGATCGCGAGATCGGCGGCCGGTCCCGTCTTGGGAACATCGGCCGGGGCGAGGTTGACCGTGATCCGACGCGGTGGGTGGACGAATCCGGCGTTCCGGAGTGCGCCGCGGACGCGCTCGCGGGCCTCCCGGATGGACGCGTCGCCAAGCCCCACGATCGTGAACCCGGGCAGCCCAGGTGCGACATCGACCTCGACGCGGATGACGCGTCCGTCGAGCGCGACGAGGGTCGCCGAGAGCATGGTCGCGAGCACGTCGCGGACCCTAGCGTCAGCCGCTTACCTGAGGCTCACCTCCGGCTCCGACAGGGCGGCGGACTCAGCGAGCGGCGGCCTTGGCCGGCAGCGCGGCCGGCGTCGCCTCGGCCGCGGCCACCGCGTCGATCGACTTGGCCAGCTCGGCGATCGCCCGCGACAGCGGGGCGTCCGGCTTGGCGTGGGCGAACGGATTCCCGGTGTTCTGGGCGCTGATCGCGATCCGGTACTCGTTGGTGATCTTCGTCTCGAACGTCCGCTTGAGGGCGCTCTCGGCGGCCTCGACGCTGATGCCGGTGAAGGCGTTCGAACGGTTGAGGACGAGCTTCAGCCGCTTGGCGTCGAAGCCGATCCGTCGCAGCGCCTCGAGCGCCAGCCGGACGTTCTTGAGGCACGACAGGTCGGCGGTCATCACGATGCGGACCTCGTCGGCGTGATCGAGGATCGACAACGACAGGTCGTTCAGGCGTTTGTCGACGTCGATCACGACGTAGTCGTACATCGACCGCAGGTGGGTCAGGACCTCGGACAGGCGATCCTCGTGCACGAGGTCGGCCTCCTCGGGGCTGGTCGGCGCGAGCAGCAGGTCGACGCCCGAATCGTGCTTGACGAGGATCGACTGCAGGAGGTCGGCGTCGACGGTCGGGGCGGACATGATGTCGCTGATGCTCTTGCGATCGTTGCCGAGGTCGAGGAAGACCCGGTGATCGCCGAACTGGAGGACGGCGTCGACGAGCGCGACCCGGCGGTCGAGCTCGCTGTGGAGCGCGATCGCGGTGTTGATCGCGATCGTCGTCGCGCCGACGCCGCCCTTGGCGCCGTAGAACGCGATCATCCGGCCCATTGGCGGCCTTGTCTTAGCGCCGGCCTGCTCGCCCCCGAAGCGTGACAGCAGGCCGCGCATCCGGGCCAGCAGCTATGCCTGCTGGAAGGGCTTGACGAGGTAGTCGTCCGCGCAGGCCCGAATG
>DATHRO010000014.1:0-9666 GCA_035465135.1 Candidatus Deferrimicrobiaceae bacterium | reverse complement strand
GGGCCGCGTCGTCCGGCAGGTAGAAGTCCTTGCGCAGCGGGAAGCTCTTGTAGTCGGGCGGCATCTAGATCCGGCGCAGGTCGCGGTTGCCCTCGAAGACGATCCCGAACATGTCGTACGTCTCGCGCTCCAGCCACTCCGCGCCGGGCCACAGGAACGTCACCGACGGGACCCGCGGGTCCTCGCGTGGCAGGCCCTCGGCGATGACCCGCAGCCAGTCCGCCGTCGTGGCGCTCCAGAGGTGGTAGACGGTCTGCATCTCGCGGCCGGTGTCGACCCCGGCCAGGTCGGCCAGGATCCCGAAGTCGAGCTCCGGCTCATCGTGCAGCGCCCGCAGGACGTCCGGGACGTCGCCGGGTCCGATGCGCATCTCGGTCTGGTCGTGGCGCTGCCGGACCGGCCCGTGCAGGACCGCCTCGAAGCGCGACTCGATTCGGCGCTTGAGGCCGCGGTCCACGCTCAGACTCCGCTCGGGACCGTGGGCCCGATGGCCCGCTCCGGCCAGTGCCCGCGGCGGTCCTTGATGAGCTGCTGGAGCTTCATCATCGCGAAGATCAGGCCTTCAGGCCGGGGCGGGCAGCCCGGCACGTAGACGTCGACGGGCATGATCCGGTCGATCCCTTCGACCGTGCTGTAAGAGCGCTTGTAGCGACCACCCGAGCAGGTGCAGTCACCCATGGCGACGGACCACTTCGGCTCCGGCATCTGCTCCCACAGGCGCAGCAGCGGCCCGGCCATCTTGGTCGTCAGCGTGCCGGCGACGATCAGCACGTCGGCCTGCCGCGGCGAGGCTCGGAACGGGAAGGCGCCGAAGCGGTCGATGTCGTTGCGCGATGTCGCGAACGACATCATCTCGATCGCGCAGCAGGCGAGGCCCGACAGCAGCGGCCAGAGGCTGTTGGCGCGCAGCAGGTCGAGGACGTAGTCGGCCTTCGTCGGGATGATCTCGAGGATCCCAGACCAGCGCGCGTCGTCGCGCCGTCCGGCGCCGCCAGCCTCCCACTCTGCGAGGTGCGTGATGTCCGCTGGGCGCCCTCCGGAGTAGGCCGCCGGGTCGGCCGGTGTCCACAGCTCGTTGCGCACGACGATCGGCTCTGCGACGGCCGAGGTCCCGGCGACGGTCAGCCCGGCGGGCGCGTTGCCCGGGGCGTCGGCCGCGATCTGGGTCTCGTCGTCCGGGCCCACGCCGAGGCCGCGGGTCAGTTCGTCGCTCATCGCCACGTCAGGACGCCCTTGCGCCACGCGTAGGCCAGGCCGAACAACAGGACCGCGACGAACACCAACATGCTCGTGAACGCCGTTCCCGGATCGGGGAACGACCGGAACACGAGCGCCCACAGGAAGATGAAGACGACCTCGATGTCGAACGCCACGAACAGCAGGGCGTAGATGTAGAACGACAGCCCGAAGCGGCCGTGGGTGTCGCCGTAGGTGTCGATCCCGGACTCGTACGGGTAGCCCTTGTGGCCGTCACCGCGATTCCGGTGCGAGATCAGCCACGACAGGCCGAAGGTCAGGAAGGTGAACGACCCGGCGGCGATGGCGAACCCGATGATGTACCAGATCGCGGTCAACCGATCCTCGCTCCCGAGCGCCGACGTTTGGCGATGGCGCCCGATCCTGGACGTCGGCGTCCCTGGGGCGGGGGGACGCTCATGATCAATGGCTGCGTGAGAGGCGTTCGCGACCAGCCGCTCCGCGGCCGTCGCCCTCGGGCATTCTATCGCGGGCCGCGTTCGAACTGTCCGCTCGGTCACCCGCTCGACGCCGTTCGAACTGGAGCACGGCGAAGCCGCCCGTCGCCCGCGGATCGAGCAGCCGCCCGACGGCTGCGCGCGCGGCGAGATACCCGGCCAGGTCGGTCCGGCCGTCGGTCTGCAGCGCGACGAGGAGCTCGCCGATTCCGAGGTCGGCCAGGAACCGGCTCTGGGTCGTCCTTGGGAGCGGCGTCAGACCGGCCGCGACGGCCGCGCGCTCGACCGCCGTCAGGTCGACGTGAGCGGTCAGGTCCTGGCGGCCGATCGCCACGAGCGGATCGTCGTGAACCCGGTGGCGGTGGTAGGCCCGCAGCGTGCTGCCGCGCCCGGGCGCGTAGAGCGCTGCGGCCGGATAGCCGTAGTCGATGGCCAACAGCAGCCCGGCCTCGAGGACGCCCGCAACCGCCGCCACCCAGTCGTCGACGGCGAGGCAGATCTCGGCGATCTGCCCCGGCTGGAGGCGGACGTCCTCGGCGTCCAAGCGGGTGGCCAGCGCGTCACTCGAGGGCTCGGCGCGAGACCATTCGAGCCCGCCGTCCTCGGCGATGGACACGTGCAACTCTCGGAGGGCGCCGTCCCGGCCTTCCTCAACACGGTGGACCGGCAGCGCGTCGAGGAGCTCGTTGGCGACGACGACGCCGGCCGCGGGCTCGTCGTCGGCGGGCTCCAGCCAAGCCACCAGATCGCTTCGGCCGAGCCGCTCGCGGAGCGCCTCGAGGCGGCCCGGCGAGGCCTCCAGGGCCTGGTAGCGGAGCGCCTCGAGGAGATCGGCGCCGGAGCGCCGGAGGCCGTCGAGGATGCCCTCCGCGAGGGCGCCGGTACCCGCACCGTGCTCGCGGACGACGAACCGGTCGGGCCGGCCGAGGTCCCGCCAGACCTGCTCGAGCCGTCGGGCGATCGTCCAGCCGAAGATTGGATGGCCTTCCGGGGCGGTCAGGAAGTCGCCCTCGCGCCCCGGCCCCGCGGCGCCGGCCGCGTAGTAGCCGTGCTCCGGCTCGTACAGGGCCAGCTCCATGAAGCGGGCAAACGTCATCGGCCCCGAGGCGCGGATCTCGTCCGTGATCGTCGTCATCAGCTCCGGGCTGCTCGGCGGCAGCGGCTCCGCATCCAGCTCGCGGACCCGCCGGACGCCGACGTCGAGTGGCGGCGTCTTGTCGTCGTCGTTCACCGCTCACCTCGGAGCGCGAGGCGGACACCCGGACCGACGAGCGTGTGGCCCCCAAGGAGGGTCGGGATCGTGGCCTCGAGGGCCGACGCCGTCAGATCACGGAGCCACGGGTCGCCGACCAGATCGGGCAGCAGCAGATCGGAGGCGAAGCGGTCCTCGGCTGCCGGCCAGGTTCGCTCGTCGGCGCCGAGGCGGTGGGCCAGCAGGACCCGCGTGTCGACGATCGCCGCGTCGCCGAGCTCGGCGAGGATCGTGCCGAGCGCCTGGGGGCCGCGATCGTCCAGCACGAGCCCGAGCGTCGAGCGGGGTCCGCGGACCTGTTCGGCAAGGCCGATCGACCGGAGCCCTCGCTCCTCAACGAGCGCGCGGGTGCGCGAGGCCGTCCATCGTTCCAGCCAGCGCAGGGTGGCAGCATTGGTCCGGCCGGCGATCACGAGCTCTGCGGTCGGGTCGGCGGCGACGGCACGGATGCGCTGGAGCCGCTCCCGGATCGCGGTCGCCGGCAGGTCGGCGACGGCCCGCTCGTCGACCAGCACGACGTCGAGCGGCGAATCGAGGTCGACCGCCAGGCGCCACCGCCGGCCGTCGTCCTCGATGACGTACCCGGCCACCTCGCGCAGCCAGCGCGGCAGGGCGTTGTCGGTCGACAGTGCCGGGACGTTCTGGAGATCGGTTGCCCGCCCGATCGCGACGGCGTCGGCGGAGTAGAAGCTGTTGGCGAGTGCCCGCCGCTCGCCGGACCTGGCGACGGCGATGAGCCGGGCGACGTACGAGCGTGTGGCGAGGGGCAACGCCCCGGAGCCGAGGACCACGAGCCCGCCGCGCCCGCCGTCGGCCGCCACCGGCAGATCCGCGACGAGGTCTCGCAGGCGCCCGCCGAACGACCGGCCGTCGGGCTGGCCTTCGACGATTGCGACGTCGTCGGCCCCGGCCGCGTCGAACAGCCGCGCCAGCCGGCCGGCGTTGGCCGCGCACGCGGCCGCCAGCGCCCGCGACAGGGCGCCCGCAACCGAATTCGGCGCCGGGTGCAGGATTCGGACGGTCACGCGCTGCACCCCGCGACTGTAGCCGGGTCGCCGTGCCGGGCCGAAGGGAACGTCGATGACTCGACCCGCGATCCACGTGAGACGAGCGACCGCCGAGGACGCTGAGGCGGCCGCCCGAGTCCACGCCGCGTCGTCCGAGGCCGCTTATCGGGGCCTCTTTCCGCTTGGCGCTGTCAGCCTCGAGCGGCGGGTCGCAATGTGGCGCGTCCTCGTCGAGGATCGGGCCGCCCACTCGTTCGTCGCGGAAGCCGGCGGCCAGATCGTCGGCGTCATGAACGCCGGCCCGGCCGACGATGGTGAGCCCGTCGGCAAGCTCCGGATCCTGTACGTCCTGCCCGAGTGGTGGGGCAGCCGTGCCGGCCAGGTGCTGCTCGAGCGCGCCCACACGCTGCTGGCCGCCGACCACGACGAAGCGATCCTGACGGTCCTCGCGGCCAATCCTCGAGCGCGCCGGTTCTACGAACGCAACGGCTGGCAGTTCGAGCGCCTCGTCGTTGAGTCCCACTTCGGCGGCCAGCCGATCGAGGTGGCCCGCTATCGGCGCCGGCTTCGGCCCTCGACCCGTGCGCGCCGGGTCCGCGCGTACGTCGGCCTCGGTTCGAACGTCGGCGATCCGTGGCGCACCCTCGAGGCCGCAGTCGCGGCTCTGGCCAGCCTGCCGAGGGTTCGCCTGGCCGGGGTCTCGCGCCTGTACCGCACGCGACCCGTCGGCGTCGTCGAACAGCCGGACTTCCTCAACGCCGTCGTCGCGCTCGAGGTGCCGCTCGGCGACGACCCGGAGGCGGGCGCGATCGAGCTGCTCGTTGCCCTGAAGGGCCTCGAGCAGACGTTCGGACGGCGGGCCCGCGGACGGTGGGGACCGCGCGAGCTCGATCTTGACCTGCTCGTGTTCGGCCGTCATGCGATCTCGGTCGAGCGACCGCCCGAGGCCACCCCTCGATCGGTCGACCTCGATCCCGGCGCGGCCGCGAGGTTGCTCGAGGTCCCGCATCCGTCGATGCGCGAGCGGCTCTTCGTCCTCGCCCCACTGGGCGACCTCGCTCCGGGCCTCGTGCCGCCGGGCTGGCCCGAGACGGTCGAGACCGCGCGTCGCCGTCGTGCCGGCATCGAGGCTGACGATGCCGTCAGCGTCGCGGGCGACTGGACCGGAGAGCGCTGGCGGCGCTAGCGCAGGCGGCGAGTCCGGATCTGCGTCTCCTCGGCAGCGTCGCCTCGCCGCCGCTCCACGCGGTAGGCGTGCTGGCCGGGCAGCGACGCGACCGCCTCACGCAGCTCGCCGCCCTCGAACAGCAACCCCACGCCGTCGTCCGTCGCGTACCCGTCCGGCAGGTCGCCTGCTCCGACGAGCGCCTCGAACCTCGGCCGGCGGAGCGATTCGCTGTCGTAGTGCGGGCAGAAGCTGCCGGGCAGCAACCCCAGGCCGTCGCGGATCGGTGCGAGGTCAGGCCCGAACGAGTCGGTCAGGCTGTCCTCGAACCAGCAGTTGGCCCCGGCCGACGACCCGGCCAGGACGACCCCCTGTTCCCAGGCTGCCCGCAGCGCCCGGTCGACGCCGTGGAGGCGCCAGATCGCGAGCATGTTGGCGGTGTTGCCGCCGGTCACGTAGATGGCGTCCTGGTCCAGCAGGAACGCTTCGACGTCCTCGACCGTGCGGCCGAACAGCTCGAGGTGCGTCGCCTCGGTGTGCTGCGCAAGCGTGGCGTAGAAGTCGGCGATGTAGGCGGTGTTGTCGCCGCTGGCGGTGGGAATCAGGCACACGCGCGGCCGCGCCTCGCCCGTCAGGTCGAGCAGGAACCGGAACAGCGGGCCGTCGGTCGAGCGGGCGCCGAGCCACGCGCCGCCGATCGCCAGGATCCGGGGGCTTGGCGCGGCCACGGCCTACAGACGCACGCTCGGCGGGCGTTCGCGGTCGAACATGTGGACGGTGTCCACGAAGCGCACGTTCTTCGTCTGGTAGGCCATCACGAGGGTGTGCGTCCGGGCGCCGCCGCCGAAGAACCGGACGCCTTCCAGGAGGTCGCCGACGGTCACGCCGGTCGCGGCGAAGACGAGATGATCCCCGGACGCCAGATCCTCGGTGTGATAGATCCGGTCGGCGTCGCCGTGGCCCATTCGGGCGGCGCGCTCCTGGTCCTCGTGGTTGCGGTAGCGGAAGCGGGCCTGGATCTCGCCGCCGAGGCAGCGCAGGGCGGCGGCGGTGATCACGCCTTCGGGAGCGCCGCCGATGCCCATGACCGCGTGGACGCCGGTGCCCTGGACGGCGCACGAGATCGCGGCCGAGAGGTCGCCGTCGGTGATCAGCTTGATCCGCGCGCCCGTCTCGCGGACTTCGGCGATCAGGTCCTCGTGACGCGGCCGGTCGAGGATGATGACCGTGATGTCCTGGACCTTCCGGCCGAGAGCCTCGGCGATCCGGCCGACGTTCTCGGCCGGCGGCCGGGTGATGTCGACGTGGCCCGCAGCGAGCGGCCCGACGCATAGCTTCTCGAGATAGGTGTCGGGCGCGTGCACGAGACCACCGCGCTCCGACGCGGCGAGGACTGTGATCGCGTTGGCCGAGCCGGTCGCCACGAGGTTCGTGCCCTCGAGCGGGTCGACGGCGATGTCGATCTCCGGCGCGCCCTCGACGGCCGCTCCGACGCGCTCGCCGATGTAGAGCATCGGTGCCTCGTCACGCTCGCCCTCGCCGATGACGATCGTGCCGTGCATCTCGACCTCGTCCATCGCGGCACGCATCGCCTCGGTCGCGACGCGATCGGCCTCGTTGCGGTCGCCGCGGCCCATGAGCCGGGCGGAGGCGATCGCTGCCGCCTCGGTCACGTAGGCCATCTCCAGGGCGAGCAGCTTCTCCACCGATTACCCCCTCACGCTCAGTGCCGGAAGTGCCGTCGACCGGTGAAGACCATCGCCAGGTGGTGGCGATCCGCAACCTCGATCGCCATCTCGTCGCGGATCGAGCCGCCCGGCTGGATGATGGCCGTCACGCCCGCCTGCGCGGCGAGCTGGATGCCGTCGGGGAACGGGAAGTAGGCGTCGCTGGCCATGACCGCCAGGCGGGCTCGCTCGCCGGCCCGGCGCAGAGCGATCTCGACCGAGACCTGGCGGCTGGCCTGGCCCGAGCCGATCCCGACGGTCGCGGCGTTCTTGGCCAGCACGATCGCGTTCGAGCGGACGTGGCGCACGGCGCGCCAGGCGAACAGCAGGTCGGTCAGCTCCTCGAGCGTCGGCCGGCGCTTCGTGACGACCTGCAGCTGGCTGCCGTCGACGCCGAGCACATCCAGGGTCTCGACCAGTAGCCCGCCGCCGACGCGTTTGAAGTCCAGCCGCGCGATGCCGTAGTCGCGCATGCCCTCGGTCGGGTCGGGCGGCACCTGGAGCAGCTCGAGGTTCGGCTTCTGGCGCAGGATGCCGAGGGCCGCCTCGTCATAGCCCGGAGCGATGACCGCCTCGTAGGAGTTCGCGGCGATGTGGCGCGCGGTCACGCCGTCGAGGACCCGGTTGACGCCGACGATCGCGCCGAACGAGGCCACCGGGTCGGTCTCGAGCGCCCGCCGGTAGGCCTCGACGAGGTCGTCGTCGGTCGCCAGCCCGACCGGATCGGTGTGCTTGGCGATGACGACGGTCGGGGTCGCGTAGTCGGTCACGATCCGATAGGCGGCGTCGAGATCGAGGAGGTTGTTGAACGACGGCGTGCCGCCGTGGAGCTGGGTCGTGTCGGCCAGCGACCCGGATCGATGGGTCGTCTCGCGGTAGAAGGCGCCGGTCTGATGCGGGTTCTCGCCGTAGCGCAGGTCGCTGACCTTCTCGAGGACCATCGCCAGGCGGTTCGGGTAGGTCGTGCCCGACAGCTGGTTGAGGTAGGCTGCGATCTCCGCGTGGTACGCGGCCAGCGTGCCGAACGTCTCGGCGGCCAGCTTGGCTCGCAGCTCGGGGCTGACCATGCCCCGCTCACGCAGCTCGGCGAGGACCGCGGGGTAATGCTCGGACGCCGGGATCGCGACGACGCCGGCCGCGTTGCGGGCGGCCGCGCCCAGCAGGGCCGGCCCGGCCACGTCGATCATCTCGATCGCGCTGTCGAGCCCGATGAGGCTGCGCCCGATCTCCGCGCCGAACGGCTTGACGTTGACGGCGACGAGATCGATCAGGCCGATCCCGTGGGCCTCCAGCTCGGCCAGCTGCTCCGGCACGTCGCGACGGGCGAGGATGCCGGCGTAGACCGCCGGGTGGAAGGTCTTGACGTTCCCGCCGAGCAGCTCCGGCGTGCCGGTGAGCTCCGAGACTGGCTTGGCCTCGATGCCGTCCTGGGCCAGATGCTCGCGCGTGCCGTCGGTGGCGAACAGCTCGACATCGAGGCTCTGCAGCCCGCGGGCGAATGCGGCGATGCCGTCCCGCGTCGCGACCGACAGCAGTGCTCGCACCGCTTCCCTCCACGTCGTGCCGGGTCTAGGTGGGCCGCACCGTGGGCCGCGCCGTCCCGTGGGGCTCGGTTCGCCGGGACGGGCGGACGCCGGGTGGACGGTGCGACGCCGTTGAGCCGCGTTCGAGTATAGCCGGGGCCGTGGCATACTCCGGCCCGTGACCCTCTGGCCCTGGGACTACTTCTTCCTGCCGTTCAGCGACGACTTGTTCCCTGACCTGTTCAACCCGGTCTGGATCGCGGCGCTGGTCATGCTGGTGGCGGTCGTCATCCTCTACAACTGGCGGACGCGCGTCCTGCACCGGCACCGGCTGTACACGGACATGTGGGAGTGGCTGTTCTGGACGGCCCTCATCACCTCGACGCTGGTCATCGCCGGGGCAGTGTTCCACTTCGACTTCATCGTCATGCTCGTGATCCTGGGCGCCGGACTGGGGACGATGCTGTGGGCCCGGTTCCTGAGGTTCCCGCCGCTGTTCGAGGCATATGAGATCCAGCTCGCCCGCCAGCGCTACCTGACCCGCGCCCGCGGCGCCCGGCCCGAGGCCACGATCCGCGCGCGCGGCAGCCGGCGGCGCAAGCGGCGGTAGCGTGGCTACCCGGGCGGACGCGATGGAGATCCGCCGATTCGGCGTCGGCTACCGGCGACCCGAGGGTCCGCCGGGCAGCGTGGGCGTGCAGGGCCAGGTCATCCATTCCGACGCGCGCGCCGTGATCACCGAGATGGCCTTCCGGCCTGACGCGCACATCGAGCCGCACGACAACCCGAACACGACGTGGTTCTGCGTCATCGAGGGCGGCGGTTTCGTACGCGTCGGCGACGAGGAGCGCCGGGTCGCCGCGGGCGAGGCCGTGTTGTGGCCGGCCGGGATCGTTCACGGCGCGCGAACCGGACCGGCCGCGATGCGCGCCTTCGTGGTGGAGCTCGCAGGACCAGACGACTCGCACCTTCGCGGGATCCTGCAGGGGATGGCCCGCCGCCTCGGCCCGGGGGAGACGGGCGGCGCGCCGCGCGGCGATGGCACGCTCGCGCCGCGAACCGACGCCGAGGCGGGCGACCCGGAGGCCGGCGAGCCGGCCTAGGTCACGCGCCGAGCCGGCGCTACCAGGCCGCGACGCGGAGCGCCTGGCCGGTGATCTGCGCGGCCTCGTCGGAGGCCAGGAACAGGATCGTGTTGGCGATGTCGCCCGGTGAGGCGACCTCCCCGAACGGGTTCAACTCGATCCGCATCTGGCGGTACTTCTCCGGCATCGTCGCGAGCCGGGGGTTGTCCACGA
>DATHRO010000013.1:0-2315 GCA_035465135.1 Candidatus Deferrimicrobiaceae bacterium | reverse complement strand
CGGGCGGGCCGGACGAGATGGTCGATCGCGCCGCCGACGATGAGCGTGGGCGGGGACTCGGGCTCGGCGAGATGGAACGGCGTCGCGGCCTCGTAGCGCTCGGGGACATCGTCGGGGGTGCCGCCGACGTAGGCCTCCGGGAACGGCCGACCCTCGACGAACAGGGTTCGGTCCTCCCAGATCCCCTCGAGATCCGCCGCCGGGGCGATCGCAACGACGGCCGCCGGTCGAATTGGCGTGCCGGCGCACGAGGCCCGCAGGCCGGCCGTGCCCGCGCCGTAACCGGCCACGAGCGCGAGGCTCCCGCCGGCCGACTCGCCCATGCTCGCGACGCGCCCGACGTCGATGCCGTACTGCGGCGCCACGGACGGCAGCCAGGCCAGGGCGCAAGCGACGTCGCGCGGCGCGTCCCCCCAGCGCGGCGGCGGCGTGAGGCGGTACTCGACGTCGACGACCGGGTAACCGGCGTCGGCCAGCAGCCGGAAGGTGTACGTCCGCATCCCGAGGCCGCCCCCGGCGAAGCCGCCGCCGTGGACGAACACGACCGCCGGGCGGCCGGTCGGGCTGTCGTTCGGGGCGCCCTCGGGCGCCCGCCAGACCTCGGCCTCGAGCGTCTCGCCGTCGACCGTGGCGATCGTGAGGTGGGCGTCCGGGCTGCCGGGCGACGGGCCTCCGGTCAGCTGCCGCAGCAGCGCGACCTGCGCCCCCTGCTCCCGAGCGAAGACGAAGACCTGGATCGTGACGACCCCCGCGCCTGCCCCGACGACGAAGGCCACGACCAGCACGGCCACTCCGAACCCGCTGCGGGCGAGCCAGATCGCGGTCGCCGCGAGAACGATCGCGCCGACGATCATCAACCACAGCTGCGCCAGGCTCGAGTCCACGAACGCCCCGAAGCGGCCGACGAGCGGGACATCCGGCACGATGGCGCCGGCCAGGACGATCACCGGCGGCACCAGCGCGACGACCGCGAGCGCCGCAAGGAGTGCTCTCGCGAACACCACGTTCGTCGAGGGCTCCGAGCGGATCGGGAGGTCGTACTCGTCGCTCACGGCGCGGTGGCCGCCACCGGCCGCTCGGCCTCGCGACGGCGCCGGGCTCGGAACGCCGTCAGCTCGTGAACCCGCGCCAGGACCGGCCGCTCGATCAACCACCACGAGGCGGCCGACGCGACGATCGTCAGCGCCACGCCCAGCCACGGCCCGAACGCGATCATCAGGTCCTTGTGCCACAGGTATGCGGCGTATGACGCCCCGCCGGCGAAGGCCAGGGCCTTGGGCGCTGGGACGCGGTGGTGGAGCAGCCAGCCCATGACGAGCGGCGTCCCGAGGCCCGCCCCGAGGGCGATCGGCATCCAGCGTGCCAGCGCCCCGACCGCGATCAGGGCGATCCCCGCGGCGAGGATTCTGGGGTTCCCAAGACGGGCGAACAGCGCCGGGTGGTGGCGCTCGACGACGGCCAGGGCCATGCCCGGCACGAAGGCGTAGAACACGACCGGGTACGTCCCGATCAGCCAGGCGTTGTCCCAGCTCAACAGCAGGGCGTGAAGGAACGCGGCGGCCACCGAGGAGATGCCCAGGATCGCGAGACGGGGCAGCTCGCGACCCGCAACCCAGCGCGCGATCAGCGGCAGCGTCAGGTAGAACAGGATCTCGGCCGACAGCGTCCAGGCGTTGCCCAGGAAGCCCCGCAGCGAGAGGTCGTAGCTGGCCGACATCGCGAGGAACGGCAGCGGGTGCTCGATCGCGACGCGGCTCCCGGTCAGGACGATCAGCCCGACCAGCGCGACGTAGTAGCCGGGCACGATCCGCCCGGCCCGCTTGAGGCCGTAGCCGACGAGATCGACCCGCCCGCCGACGAACGGCTTGTAGAGCAGGTAGCCCGACAGCGCGAAGAACACGAAGACGCCGGTGTCGCCGCCGTGGACGAGCGGCGCCAGCGGCCCGAACGACACGCCCGAAACGGTCTGCAGGTGGAACAGCACGACGATGACGGCCGCCAGCGCCCGCAGGCCGTCGAGCCCCGAGCTGCGCCCGCGATCGAGCCCCGTCGACGGGGTGCCGCGCCGCCGTTCGGGCCCCGTGTAGCTCACCGCACCGCTCCGGTGAACGCGGTGGCGGCGTCCACCTCGGGCTCCGGCGCCGGCTGCCCGGCGACCTTCGGCTGGCGCAGGGCCGCGAGGAGACCGGTCAGCATGTAGACGAGGAGTCGCGGCGGCGGGAGGGTTACGAGCGCCACGTCGGCCGGCCAGCCCCAGCGGGTTCGGGCCAGCCCGATCACCAGCAGCGCGCCGACCGCCAGCAGGATCGCCCACA
>DATHRO010000012.1:0-2068 GCA_035465135.1 Candidatus Deferrimicrobiaceae bacterium | reverse complement strand
GTGGCTGTCCGCCGCCGCCGAGCGCCTCCGCGACGGGCTAGCCGCGCTCAACACCGACTACCGCTCGTCGGTCGGCGAATTCCCAGCGGCGATGCTGCCGATCGTGTCCACGTTCGGCGTCGGCGAGGGCCCGTTCGCCGGCGACGCCCACCGGATCAAGCAACGCCGGATCGCGACGTAGGTCCGCCCCGGACGTGTCGGAACGGCCCAGCGCGATACCGGTTGCGTCTCGTCGTGTGGCCGGGGCAGCGCCTCAGGGCGCGCAGCCGATCGCGCCCGTCAATCCTTCGCGAGAGCCCGCAGGGCTGCCTTGACCCGGTCCTCCAGCGAGGCGCCGGGGCTGGCCATGCGGAGGGCGTTCCGCGAGGCCGCGCGAGCCTCCGGCAACGAGTAGCCGAGGGCCTGCAGGGCGCCGACGACATCGCCTTCGCCACCGCCCGGCAGCGCGCCGGCGGCGATCTCGGCGGCCGCGACGCCGGCCGCGGCGACCTTCTCCTTGAGCTCGAAGATGACCCGCTCGGCGAGACGCTTGCCGATGCCGGGGATCAAGACGAGCACGGCCTGGTCCTGCTGCATGATCGCGAGCTGAAGCTCCGGGGTCGGGCGCGAGCCGACGATCGCCATGGCGACCTTGGGCCCGACGCCGGTGACCGTGAGGAGCAGCCCGAAGAACCCCAGCTCCTCGACCGTCCGGAAGCCGAACAGCGACTGCTGGTCCTCGCGGACGACGTGGTGGGTGAACAGCTTCAGCCGCGAGCCCGGGGCGGCCGAGGCGATGACAGACGGCGACACAAACACGCGATAGCCGACCCCGCCGGCCTCGAGGACAACGGAATCGAGGCTGACCGCGCCGACCGAGCCGTCGACCGATGCGATCACCGGACGGTCAGCTCGCGGCGCGCTTCGACGACGTTCGGGCCGGGGCGCGGCGCTTGCCGTTGCCGCCGGCAGTCGCGTTGCCGTTATCGCTCGGGGCAGCCTCGCGCGCGAGCGCTTCCTTGACCGCCCGCTCGTATGGCGTCGCGCCGGCAGTGAGCGGCTTCACCGCGGCCCGATCCAGCACGGCGCCACGTGAGTCGTCGAGGTCGCCCTCGCGATGGGCCGCCCAGATCGCGACGGCCAGGGCGTCGGAGGTGTCGTCGGGCGTGGGCGGCTCCGACAGCGTCAGGCAGACCGCGACCATCCGGGCGACCTGGTCCTTCTCGGCCGCGCCGTATCCGGTGAGCGCGGTCTTGACCTCGTTGGGGGTCGCCTCGAGCACGGGCACTTCGGCCTGGGCCGCGGCGAGCAGCACGACCCCGCGAGCCTGGCCGACCGCGAATGCCGTCTGGGCGTTCTTCGAGAAGAAGACCCGCTCGACCGCGACCAGGTCCGGCCGGTGGAGCGCGATGAGCTCGTCGAGCAGGGCGTGGATGGCCAGCAGCCGCGTCGGCATCGGCTGGTCGGCCGTGGTCGTGAGACAGCCCGCGTCGACCATGCGGAGCCGGGCGCCGGTGCGCTCGACGATGCCCCAGCCGAGTGCGGCGGTCCCCGGGTCGATGCCCAGGACGATCACGCGCGGACGCCCGCCGTCAACTGGCGACCTCGGCGAACAGCTCCTCGGGGATCTCCAGGTTGGCCGTCACGCGCTGGACGTCGTCGAGCTCCTCGAGCGACTCGACGAGCCGAAGGTTCTGGCGGGCCTTGGACTCGTCGAGCTCGACGCTCGTCTTGGCGACCATCGTCGTCTCGGCCGACTCGACCGCGATGCCGGCGTCCTCGAGCTGCTTCCGGATTGCCTCGAGCTCGCCCGGCGTCGTATAGACCTCGATATGTTCCTCGGCCTCCGTGTCGACGTCCTCGGCGCCGGCGTCGATCGCCGCCAGCGCGATCTCGTCGGCGTCCCGGTCGTCCTTCGGGACCGAGATGAGACCGCGCGGCTCGAATTGCCAGGCGACGGCGCCCGACCCGGCCAGCTGGCCGCCGGCCTTAGTGAAGATCGAGCGGACGTCGGCCGCGGTCCGGTTGCGGTTGTCGGTCTGGGCCTCGACGAGGACCGCCACGCCGCCCGGGCCGTAGCCCTCGTAGA
>DATHRO010000011.1:0-11408 GCA_035465135.1 Candidatus Deferrimicrobiaceae bacterium | reverse complement strand
TGGTCGATCAGCATCGCCGTCTCGAAGCCGAGGTCCTCGGCGCGGCGGAGATACGCGCCCATCTCCGGGAGCGTCGCCGTTTCGGCCCCAAGCGCGAAGCTCGGCAGCCGCAGCCCGAATCTCATCCCCGGGCCCGGGCGGTCAGTGCCCGGCGGCCGTCGGGCCAGCCCCGCCGACGACCTCCGCGGCCCGAGCGGCCGGCGGCGTGTTGCGGCTGCGGCCGATCCTGACCGCGCCGTCGATCAGGACCATCGACACGCCCGGCAGGTCGCCGACGGCCAGCGCGCCGAGCGCGGTCGAGGCAGCGGATCCGATCGGGGCGTCAACGAGGACGATGTCGGCCGCCCGGCCGGGTTCGATGACCCCGCGGTCGAGGCCGTGCACGCGGGCGGTGTTGCCAGTCGCCATCGCAAACGCGACCTCCGGGGCGACGCCGCCGAGCGACGCCAGGTGGGCCACGACCCGCAGGATCCCGAGCGGCACGACGCCCGTCCCGGACGGCGCGTCGTTGCCGATGACGACCCGGTCCAGGCCGGCGACGCCCTCGGCGGTCCGGAGCGCATGGATGGCGGCGCGGCCGTTGCCGCAGTGAACGATCTCGATCGCCATGTCGGTGTCGACGACACGCTCGATGTCGGCGTCGGGCATCGGGGTCGTGCCGCCGTTGACGTGGCCGACGATGTGCGGCCGGGCCTCGAGCACGGCCTCTGCGGCGATCGGGTTGGAGCCCGCGATCGACGGTCCGCCGGTGTGGAAGGTGACGATCATGCCATGCTGCGTCGCCCACGCGACCATCGGTGCGGCCTGGGGGCCCGTCTTCACCGAGCCGAGCCCGATCTCGCCGACCAGCCGGACCCCGGCCGCGGCCATCTCGGCGAAGTCAGGCTCTTCGAGGCCCAGCTCGAGGATCGGTGCCCCGGCGTGGACCTTCACGCCACCGGGCCGGAACGCCCCGTACGCCTTGGCCGCGACGATCGCCAGCGCTTTCAGGCCCACCACGTCCTTTGGCCTGCCGGGCAGGTGGACTTCGCCGGCCGAGATGACGGTCGTGACGCCGCCGTGCAGGCCCGACTCGATGAAGTTCTGGGTCTGCTGGCGCGGCGTGAAGTCGCCGAAGACCGGGTGCGCATGTGAATCGATCAGGCCGGGGATGGCCGTCGTGCCCCCCGCGTCGATGACCTGGTCGAGGCCGTCGTCGTCCAGCCCCTTGCCGACCGCCGCCACCCGGCCGTCGTCGATGAGGATCGAGTCGGCGGCGGACAGCGGCGCGGCGATGTCGCCGGTGACGAGCGTGCCGATGTTCCGGATGAGCGTTCGCATCGGCGGCGCCTAGCGAAGCCCGTCCTCGCCGACGACGTCTTCGGCCTTGAGGCCGCCGACCCGAGCGTGCGGCCGGCCACCGTCGGCGACGGCGAGCGCCAGCACGATCTCATCGGCGGCGGGGGCGTCCGGAACCCGGATCTCCATGGCGTCGAAATGCGACCGAACGAGCATCGCCTTGACGTGATGGAGCGGGATGTCGAGGCTCGCGCCCATCGCGGCCCGCTTCTTGACCGACGGCAGGATCGAGACGCCGCCGACGCCGGCGCGTGTGGGCGCCCCGAACTTCGGGTGCAGGCAGGCGGCGATCTGCTCGAGCTCGCCGGCCTCGCCCACGATGCCGCCCTTGCCGTACGACTCGACCGGCGTGCCGAGGGCCTCCTTGCAGCGACGGGTCAGCTCCTCGCCGAGGAACTCTCCGAAGTCGATGAGCTCGCTGAGGTCGTCGGGGTTCGAGCCGGCGTAGGGGTTCCTGACGACGACCGCCACGGCCGCGCGCCGCAACGGTCGGGCGAGGGGCTTGCCGCCCTCCTCGTGAATCTCCTCGACGAATGTCGCCCACTTCCGGATCGTCACGGCCACGGCGGCGCCTCCCTCCTGCCCTCGATCGGCCGAGTCTACCGCCGCGCGGCCGCCATCCGGTCGAGGATCGCGCGCTTGACGTTCTCGATCGGGACGCGTTCCTGGGTCATCGAGTCCCGATCGCGGATCGTGGCCGCGGCGTCGTCGAGCGAGTCGACGTCGACCGTGACGCACCACGGCGTGCCGATCTCGTCCTGGCGCCGGTAGAGCTTGCCGATCGCCGCGGTGTCGTCGTAGACGGCCATGAGGTCGCGAGCGAGGTCGCCGCGCAGGCGGTGGCAGATCTCGACGATCTCGGGCCGCTTCTTCAGCAGCGGCAGCACGGCGACCTTGTACGGCGCGAGGTCGGGATGGAGCCCCAGCACGACCCGCTTCTCGCCGCGAACCTGCTCCTCGCGGTACGAGTCGATGAGGAACGTGAAGGCCGAGCGGTCAGGGCCGCCGGCAGTCTCGACGATGAACGGGATGTAATGCTCTTCGGTCGCCGGATCGAAGTACTCGAGGTTCTCGCCCGAGGCCTCGGCGTGGCGCGACAGGTCGAAGTCGCCGCGGTTGTGGATTCCCTCGAGCTCCTTCCAGCCGAACGGGAAGCGATACTCGATGTCGACCGCCTTCTTGGCGTAGTGGGCCAGCTCGTCCGGCGCGTGCTCCCGAAAGCGGAGTCGGTCGGGCGCGACGCCATAGCCGACGTACCAGTCCCAGCGCCGCGGCAGCCACTCCTCGAAGATCCGGGCCGCCTCGTCTGGTCGCACGAAGTACTGCATCTCCATCTGCTCGAACTCGCGCATCCGGAACACGAAGTTGCCGGGGCTGATCTCGTTCCGGAAGCTCTTGCCGATCTGGGCGATCCCGAACGGAACCTTCTTGCGTGAGCTCTGCTGGACGTTCTTGAAGTTGACGTAGCTGCCCTGGGCCGTCTCGGGCCGGAAGTAGACGATCGAGGCGTCGTCCTGGACCGGGCCCATGTGGGTCTGGAACATGAGGTTGAAGCGGCGGGGGGCGGACAGCGGGCCGGCGTCGTTGGGGCAGACCAGCTCGTAGCGCTCGATGACCGTCGGGTCGGTGAGGTCGCCCGCAGACAAGCCCTCGGCTCCGGGCAGCTCGTCGAGACGGTAGCGGCGGTGGCACGACCCGCACTCGACCAGCGGGTCCGAGAACGACCCGACGTGGCCCGACGTGACCCACACTTGGGGGTGCATCAGGATCCCGGCATCGAGCCCGACGATGTCCTCGCGCTCCTGGACCATCGCCCGCCACCACGCCCGCTTGACGTTGTTCTTCAGCTCGACTCCCAGCGGCCCGTAGTCCCAGACGGCGTTGATGCCGCCGTAGATCTCGGATGACGGGAAGACGAAGCCGCGGCGCTTGGCCAGCGAGACGATGACGTCGAGGTCGTCGATGGCAGGCGCGACCGGATCGTCGCTGGTCGGGGAAAGGTCGGGCACGTGGGGCTCCTCAAGGCGGCCGGCCGTGGCAGGGACGGTCGCGGGATGCGTGGGCGACGATCCTAGCAGGCGGAGCCGGCTCGATCAGGCCCCCGTCCTGACCTCGTCGAGGAACGCCAGCGAGCGCGGCGAGCGATCGAGCGTGTAGGCCAGGAACTCGCGCATCGCCCGCTCCACCTCGCGCTCGACGGCCGGCGCGACCCGCAGCGCGGCCAGCGATTCGACGTCCATCCGCTGGTAGGCCTTGAGCAGCTTCAGGGCCTCGAGCGACAGCGGGACGCGCTCGTGGGGTGGTCCCGGGCAGCGCTCGCACAGCACGCCGCCGAGCGGCGGCATCCAGCGGTAGCGCTCGTTGGCCTCGAGCAGGCGGCCGCACTCGACGCAGCGGTCGACCTCCGGCCGAACGCCAAGCTCGTCGGCCAGCCGCATCTCGAACCAGCGCGCGACTCGCGGAGGCGCCATGCCAACGTCGAGCAGCTCGTAGGCCCGCTTGAGCAGGAGGTAGACGGCCTCGGTCGCGTGGCGCTCCTCGAGCGTGCCGTCGGCGAGCTCGGCGAGATAGGAGGCGGTGCCGAACGACACGAGGTCGTCGCGCAGGCGCAGCCACGGGTGGACGACCGCCACCTGGGTCACGACGTCGAACGTCCGGCCGTGGGCGAGCGCGAGGCGCAGCTCGGCGAACGGCTCGAGACTACCGCCGATGCGGCTCGTCGGCTTGCGAATGCCCTTGGCGATCGCCTTGAGCTTGCCGCTGCCCGGCGTGATGATCGTCAGGATCCGGTCCGCCTCGCCGTAGTCGAAGCGCGACAGGACGATCGCCTCGGTGGTGTAGCGGCGTGGCGCGGGCATCGGCGTGACGGTACCACCGGCGCCGCGCCGGGCCGCGAGCCGCGGTGTGGACCGAACCGGCTACTTCCGCCGCGCACGTTTCCAGCAGGGCGGCTACACTCGCGCCGATGGCCCTCTCGACGAGCCCCGACATCGCCCAGCTCATCGCCGACACCGAGGCCGAGATCGCGCGCCTCGTCGAGTCGACCGACCCGACGACGGCCGGCGTCTACGAGATGTGCCGCTACCACCTCGGCCTCGACGGCTCGGGCCCGACAGGCAAGCGGATGCGGCCGCTGCTCGGCCTGCTGTCGTACGCGAGCATCACCGGTGACCATCGCGGGGCGCTGCCGGGCGCGGCCGCGGTCGAGCTTGGCCACAACTTCAGCCTCGTCCACGACGACATCGAGGACAGCGACCGCGAACGGCGCCACCGGCCGACGCTGTGGGCGCTCCACGGTATCCCCCAGGCGATCAACACCGGCGACATGCTGTTCAGCCTCAGCCGGGTCGCGCTCCACCGCCTGACCGACCTCGGCTTCCCGGATCGAACCGTGCTTCGGCTGATGCGGCTTTACGACCACACCTGCGTCGCCCTGTGCGAGGGCCAGTACCTCGACATCTGGATGAGCGACCACGACGACGCCCTCTCGGTCGAGCTGTACGTCGACATGATCGGGCGCAAGACCGCGGCGCTCATCGCGGCCAGCATCGAGGCTGGCGCGGTCCTGGCGACCGAGGACGAGGCCGTCATCGCCCGCTACCGGGCCTTCGGCTGGGATCTCGGCCTGGCCTTCCAGCTCAACGACGACCTGCTCGGTATCTGGGGCCCCGAGCGCGCGACCGGCAAGGAGCCGACCGACCTGGCTCGCAAGAAAAAGACGCTACCGGTGATCTACGCCTTCCAGCACGCCGAACCGGCCGATCGGGCCCGCCTCGCCGCGCTCTACCGCCGCAAGCGGATCGACGCGCGGGGTGTCGCCGAGCTGACGGCCATCCTCGGGCGCGTCGGGGCCCGGGAGTACACCCGCGATCAGGCCCGCCTCCATCGTGACCGCGCGCTTTCCGAGCTCGACGCGGCCGGTGTCGTGGAGCCGGACGCTCGCGCCCGGCTCCAGGAGATCATCGTGTCGGTGATCAGCGCCTGACCACGACCGCGGGTTGGCCTTCGCGCGGGGACGCGCGGACGCGGCGACGAGCGGTCGCTAGGACGCTAGGGCGCTAGGACGCTAGGGCGCTAGGACGCTAGGAGCCGCTGCCGGAGCCGACGGCCGTCTTCGCGACGACCTTGACGCCATTGATCGTGCCCTCGACGGCGGCCCGGACGCGCCGGCCCGCGGACTCGCCGACATCGCCGGCGGCCTCGATCGCGCCGGTCGCCGCCGCAGACGCCGCGCTCTCGACGTCCAGGCTGAGCTCCTTCGCAACATCGATCGCGCCTTCGACCGCGCCGACTGCGACGGTGGCGAGGTCGGTGCCGACCGCCGCCCCCTCGGTGACCGCTGAGCGGCTCGCCTGACCGATCGCGTCGATCGTCTCCATTCCAGCTTCCGACGACCCTCTGACCGCGCCGATGACCGCGGCCTTCGCGGCGTTGCCGAGGGCCGCAGCGGACTGCGACGCCGCCTGCGCCGCCGTGCTCACCGTGGTGGCGGTCGTGAGCGCCGTGAAGCCGATCAGGCCGCCGGCTGCCCCGACGGCGCCCTTGACGGCCCCGACGGCCAACCCGCCGGCGGCGGCGCCGCTGGCGCCGGCTACCTTGATCGTCCGCTGGACGGCCGACGAGATGGTTCCGACCGTGGCCTCGGTGATCTCACCGGTGCCCCGAATCGTCCCGATGATCCCGTCCTTGACCCGCCGGCCGATTTCCTGCTCATTCATAGGACGCCTCCAGTAACGCGCTTCAGGGATGCGCCAAACCTTACCTTGCGGAGGCAAATCTCGCCCGGGTGCGCGGCCGGAAGCAGTGCGGACCTGTCGCCCGCTACTCCCCGTCGGCGACTCGCTTGCGGCTGTTGGCGGGCTTGCGCCCGGCGCCCTCCCGGCGGCGCGGACCGTCGCCGCGCCGGGCGCCGTTGCCGCCGTCGTCCGGTCGGTCTGGCCGCCCCTCGCGCACGACGAGGACCTTGCCGACCCGCCGGCCGTCGGTCGACTCGACCGTCAGCCGGAGGCCCTCGACCTCGATCGTGTCGCCGGGTGAGGGAACCCCGCCGACCCGGTGATAGAGCAGGCCGCCGACCGTGTCGTACTCCTCGTCGTCCTCGAGCTCGACGTCCGCCAGGTCGAACAGCTCGAGCAGCTCGTCGACGTCGAGCCGGCCGTCGATCCGGGCCTCATCGTCGGAGATCCGGACGACCAGCGGCTCCTCGACGTCGTACTCGTCCTGGATCTCGCCCACGATCTCCTCGAGGAGATCCTCGATCGTCACGAGGCCGGCCGTGCCGCCGTACTCATCGAGCACGACCGCGATGTGGACCTTGCGTCGCTGGAGCTCGTGGAGCAGGTCGTCGATCGACATCGACTCGGGCACGAGGACCGGTGGCCGGAGCAGCTTCCGCAGCGGCGGCCGCGGGGCGGCGTCGGGCTTGAGATACGGCAGCAGGTCCTTGGCGTACAGGATGCCGACGATCTCGTCGATCGAGTCGAGGTACACCGGGATGCGCGAGTGGCCGGCCTGCACGACGAGGTCGATCGCCTCCTCGAACGAGGCCGACTGCGGAAGGGACGCGATCGCGACGCGCGGGACCATGACCTCGTGGACCTTCCGTTCGCCGAGCTCGATGACCGCGTGGATCATCTGCTCTTCCTCGGCCTCGAGGATGCCCTGCTCGCCGCCCTGCTCGATGATCAGCCGCAGCTCGTCGGCGCTGATCCGCTCCTGGGCCGTGACGTCGGCCCTGAACAACCGGCTGATCTGGCGGGTCAGCCACGTGAGGCTCGCGACCAGCGGGCCGAAGACCGTCCCGAGGCCGTCGATGAGCCAGGCGACGGCCAGCGAGACGCGCTCGGCATGCGCCAAGCCGACCTGCTTGGGCACCAGCTCGCCGAAGACGATCGTGAACAGCGTCAGGACGCCGGTCACGACGACCAGGGCGATGACGCCCGCGAACTCGGCGATCGGCCCAAGCGTCGCGAGGGCGGCCTCGAGCCCGTCGACGATGCTGACCGCCGCGAAGGCCGAGGCGAGGAAGCCAAGGAACGTGATCCCGATCTGGATGACCGCCAGGAAGCGGCCCGGATTGTCCTTCAGCCGCTCGACCGCGAGGGCCGCTCGGTGACCCTCCTCGGCGAGTTGCGCCAGGCGGCTGCGGCGAACCGTCACGAGCGCCATCTCGCTCGCTGCGAAGAGGCCGTTGAGCATGACGAGGAACGCGATGACCAGCAGCTCCGGCAGGCCGGTCACGGGCCGGCCTCCTCGTCCGGTGGCTGCGGTCGCGGCTCGCGGATCCGGGCCGGCACCCCGACGACGAGGGCCCCCGGCGGCACGTCGTGGGTCACGACCGCACCCGCGCCGGTCTTGGCGCCCTCGCCAACCTCGACCGGCGCCACGAGCATCGTGTCGACGCCGAGGAACGCCCCCGGGCCAACCGTCGTGCGGTGCTTCGTCCGGCCGTCCCAGTTCGCGGTGATCGTGCCGGCCCCGACGTTCGTGCCGTCGCCCAGCTCGGCGTCGCCGAGGTACGAGACGTGGTGGGACTTCACGCCGGCACCGAGGCGGCTGTTCTTGATCTCGGCGTAGTTGCCGATCTCGGCCCGCGGCCCGACCCGGCTGCCGGGCCGGAGATGGCTGTATGGACCGACCTTCGTCCCCTCCTCGATCGTCGAGCCCTCGACGACGCTCAGCCAGACCCGGCAGTCCGGGCCGACCTCCGAGTCGACGACCGTCGCGCCGGGGCCGATCGTCGACCCCTCGGCGACCGTCGTCGAGCCGCGAAGGATGACGCCCGGCTCGAGCACGACATCGGGCCCGAGTGAGACCGACCAGTCGAGGTAGACCGTCGACGGGTCGCGCATCGTCACGCCGGCCCGCATGTGGCCCTCGTTGAGGCGAACCCGGATCGCCCACTCCGCCTCGGCGAGCTGGCTACGGTCGTTGATCCCGTCGAGCGTGCCGTCGTCGTCGAAGCCGACGGCGCTGACGATCCGGCCGTCCTCGCGAGCCAGGGCCACGAGGTCGGTCAGGTACAGCTCGCCGTTCGAGGCCGACGGCTCGAGCGCGCCGATCCGGCGGCGCAGCCAGGCCGCATCGAAGGCGTACACGCCGGCGTTGACCTCGTTCGAGTCCAGCTCCTCGGGCGATGCGTCACGGGCCTCGACGATTCGCTCGACCGAGCCGAACTCGCTCCGAACCACGCGCCCCAGCTCGCCCGGCTCGGCCGCGAAGACCGAGGCGAGCGCGATCGCCGCGTCGTCGAGGCGGCGCTGCTCGAGGACGGCCACCAGCTGTGCCCCGAGGACCAGCGGGACGTCGCCCGACAGGACCAGGATCTCGGTCGCGTCGGCGGCGACCGCCTCGAGGCCGGCCCGCACCGCGTCGCCGGTGCCGCGCGGCTCGGCCTGCAGCGCGAGCCGGCCGCGGTCACCGACGACCTCGCCGACGGCGGCCGTGGCCGGTGAGTAGACGATCGCCGCCGCCCCGTCGACGGCTCCGGCCAGGGCCGTGCGAGCGTCCTCCCAGGCGTCGAGGACGTAGGCCAGCATCGGTCGGCCGCACAGCGGATGCAGGACCTTCGGGGTTCGCGACCGCATCCGCGTGCCGAGGCCCGCGGCGAGAACGATCGCGCTCGTACGGTCGGAGGTGGGTTCCGGGCCCGGCTCGGTCACTGGGCGCGGCTCAATGCCGTGCGGGCCGGGTGGCGGACCCCGGACGCAGCAGGGACGCTGGACGGGGCCGCGAAGAGGTGGTTCATGGATGACGTAGCCGCATTCTCACGGTCGCCGGCGAAGGGTGTCAAACGGACCGCGCTCAGTCGGCGCGCCGGACGGCGATCGCCTCGATCTCGATTCGTGCGCCTTTCGGCAGCGCCGAGGCCGCGAACGTCGAGCGTGCCGGCGGCGGATCGGGCATGAACCGCGCGTAGACCGCGTTGACCGCGGCAAAGTCGCCGATGTCGGCCAGGAAGACCGTCGTCTTGACGACGTCGGCGAGGGTGCACCCGGCGGCGTCGAGGACGGCCGTCAGGTTGCGAAGCACCCGCTCCGTCTGTGCCTCTATGCCGCCCTCGACGACCTCGCCGGTCGCCGGATCGAGGGCGATCTGGCCGGAACAGAACACCAGATCGCGGGTCATGATGGCCTGGCTGTACGGCCCGACCGCGGCCGGCGCCGCGGGCGTGCTGATCGATCGGCGGGTCATTGGGCCTCCCTCCTTGGGCCCGGCTCGGGCGTCGTCGACTCGATCATCGTCGCGCCGACGAACGGCGCCCCCCCGCCGGGTACGACGAGGGCGCCATCGGTGATCGCGGTGGTGACGCGACGCTCTGCCGCTCGGGCCTCATCGGTCGAAGGATAGAGGGCCCATAGTGTCGGACCGGAGCCGGAGAGCCCGATGGGCACGCCGAGCAGTCGCCGCAGGGCCAGCCGGGTCGCCCGCAGCCCGGGAACCTGCAGTTCGGCGGCCGGGATCAGGTCGTTCGCGGCGGCCAGCACGCCCGCCCGGCGCACCAGGTCGGCGGCCGTGAGACCGGCCGCCAGCTCCGACGCGAGGTGTTCCGAGGTCAGCCGGGTCGAGCGTGGGTCGACCGGTGCGGCGGGGCCGCCGGCGTCGAGCGCCACAAAGGCGCCGCCGGTCGAGGACGGCGTGGCGGGCGTGACGAGCAGCACGCCCGGTGCCGCTCCTCGGAGGCCCGCCAGCCGGGTCACCGACTCCCCGCGGCCGCGGACCAGCGCGATCCCGCCGGCCAGGAAGAACGGCACGTCGGAGCCGATGCGGGCGGCCGCCGCGGCCAGCTCGGCCGGTGCGACCTCGGCGCCCCACGCCTCGAGCGCCCCCTGGAGCGCGGTGGCGGCGTCGCTGCTCCCGCCGGCCAGTCCGGCCGCCATCGGGATCCGCTTCTCCAGCCGCGCGGCCAGCGGAACCGGATCTGCTCCCCGGCCGACCGTCCGCCGGGCCTCGCCCACGGCTCGCAGCACCGAGTCGTAAGCGTCGGCGTCGAGCGATCGACCGTCCGGCCCGACGACGTGCAGCTGGTCGTCGCTCGACGCCCCGACGGCCAGGCTGAGCCGATCGGCCAGCGCGAGGGGCGCCATGATCGAGTGGAGCTCGTGGAAGCCGTCGGATCGGCGACCCACGACCGCGAGCGTCAAGTTCAGCTTCGCCGGCGCGAGCCGGACGACTGGCCCGAGGCGGTCCTGCGGCCGGGTCATCGGAGGGCCTCGAGGAGGTTGAGCCAGTCCTCCACGCCGAGCGTCTGGGGTCGTCGCTCACCGGCGATCCCGGTGGCTGCGAGGGCCGCCTCGACGCGGTCGGCGTTGACCGGGAGCTGTCGCGTGAGGACGTTGTGGAGCATCTTCCGCCGCTCCCGGAAGCCGGCCTGGACGAGCCGCCACAGGTCGTCCTCGCGGGCCGCCTGGAGCGGCCGGATCGTGCGGGGCCGCAGGACCGCGACCGCCGATTCCACGGCCGGCGCCGGCTCGAAGGCCGCGGCCGGCACGCGCAGCGCGACGCTCACCTCGGCGTGGTACTGGACGAAGACCGACAGGTAGCTCATGCGGCCCGGCGGCGCGGCGATCCGGTCGGCGACCTCGGCCTGGAGCATCAGCACCAGCCGCTCGGCCCGCGGCTCGCCGCCGAGCAGGCGGTGCAGGATCGGGCTGGTGATGTGGTACGGCAGGTTGGCAACGACCCGGTACGGAGCGGCGACCAGCGCGGGCAGGTCCAGGTCGAGCGCGTCGCCCTCGATCAGCTCGAGGCGGCCGTCGGCGATGGCCGCGCCGAGCTCCGTCCGCAGGTACGCCGCGAGCCCTGCGTCGAGCTCGACGGCCGTGACGGTCGCCCCCGCATCCAGCAACCCGCCGGTCAGGATCCCGAGGCCCGGCCCGATCTCGAGGGCGCGGACGCCCGGCCCGGGCTCGGCCAGGTCGAGGATCGCCTGCAGGACGTCGGGATCGGCGAGGAAGTGCTGCGCGCGCTCGTGGCGGGCGCGCAGGCCGGCCTGGCGGAGCGTCCGCCGGACGGCCAGCGGATCGAGGCGCGCGCCGCCGTTCACCGCGACGCCAGCGGCAGGGACGGGC
>DATHRO010000010.1:0-3001 GCA_035465135.1 Candidatus Deferrimicrobiaceae bacterium | reverse complement strand
TTCGAGGCACCGGTGTCGCGACGGCTCGCGAGCGAGCTGCTGACGCTCGCCGACGAGGATGCGAGGGCCTACGCCGCCTGCGCGGTGGCCCTGAAGCTCCCGCGCGAGGCGTTCGCCGACAAGGAGTACCGCGACCAGCAGGTCCGGGCGACCGCCCAGGTGGCGGCCGAGGTGCCACTTCGCTGCGTCGAACGCTGCCGCGAGGTGTTGATCCTCACGGAGGCGCTGGCCGGCCGATCAAATGTCAACGCCGCCTCCGACCTCCGAGTTGCCGCGCTGCTGGCGGAAGCTGCCGGGCACGGTGCGGCCGAGAACGTCCTGGTGAACCTCCCGCTCATCGGGACCACCGAGTGGACCGTCGCCACCGAGGCTCGGGTCGCCGAGCTGGTCGCCGAGATCAGCGAGCTCAAGTACAAGGTCCACGACGTGGTCGCCACCGGGGAGCGCCGCGCACCGCTCGCCGCCCTGCCGGAGGTTGCGGCTTGAGGGTCTCGACGGAGACCGCGCGACTGCTCGAGGGGGCGCCGTTCGCGAGCGACATCCGGGCCCGGGTCGCGGCCGACGTGGCGGCGTTCACGGAGGAGCAGGGCCGACCGCCGGGCCTGGCCGTGGTGATCTGCGGCCGCAGCGCCCCCTCGATGGTCTACCTCGAGCGGATCCTCAAGGCCTGTGCCTCGGTCGGGATCGAGGCCGAGATGGTCGACGTCGCCGGTGACGACGGGGCGGCGATGGAGCACGGCCTGGCCCAGGCACTTCGGCGGCTGAACGCGGATCCGGCGGTGAACGGCATCATCGTCCAGATGCCGCTGCCGCCGGGCGTTCGGTTGCGGACCGTCATCGACACGATCGACCCGCTGAAGGACATCGACGGGATCCATCCCCTCAACGCCGGACTCCTGCGCCTCGGATTCGAGGGGTTCGTGCCGGCGACCGCTCACGCGGCCCTCGAGATGATCCACCGCTCCGGCTGCGAGGTGCGCGGGGCGGACGCCGTCGTGATCGGTCGCTCGGCCGTGGTCGGGATGCCGCTGGCGTTCCTGCTGACCAGGGAGGACGCGACCGTCACGGTCTGCCACTCGAAGACCCGCGACCTGGCCGACAAGACCCGCCGGGCCGACATCGTCGTCGTGGCCGCCGGCCGGCCAGGGCTGGTCAGCGGTGAGATGCTGAAGCCCGGTGCGGTGGTCATCGACGTCGGGATCAACGTCCTCGAGGGCCGCATCGTCGGCGACGTCGATTTCGAATCGGCCCGCGCCGTTGCCGGGGCGATCACCCCGGTCCCGGGCGGCGTCGGGCCGCTGACGAATGCCCTGCTGCTCAGCCACCTCGTTCGGGCGGCGCAGCGCCAGGCGAGCGCGGCGAGGGAGGGGGCCGAGACGTGACGAGAACCAGGCCCGCACCGCCAGTCGGGTCCGCGCCGGCCTCCGACGCGCCGTCGACGCGCGGGACGGGCAGGCGCTCGGATCTCGACATCGCGCGCAGCGTCACGCCGCGCCCGATCATCGAGGTCGCCAGCGAGCTCGGCCTGCGCGATGACGAGGTCGAGCCGTATGGCTCCGCGAAGGCCAAGGTCACCCTCGAGGCGATCGAGCGCCTGGAGGCGGAGCGACCGCGCGGCAAGTACGTGCTCGTCACGGCGATCAGCCCGACACCACTGGGCGAGGGCAAGAGCACGACGACCGTCGGCCTCGCCCAGGGCCTCAACCGGATCGGTCACTCGGCCGCCGTCTGCCTCCGCCAGCCGAGCCTCGGGCCGGTCTTCGGGATCAAGGGCGGCGCGGCGGGTGGCGGCTACAGTCAGGTCATCCCGATGGAGGACTTCAACCTCCACCTGACCGGTGACGTCCACGCCATCGGCGCGGCCCACAACCTCGCCGCGGCCTTCATCGACAACCACGTCCACCACGGCAACGCCCTCGGCATCGACCCGCTGAACGTCCTGTGGCCGCGGGTCGTCGACATCAGCGACCGTGCGCTGCGCAAGATCGTGGTCGGTCTCGGCGGTCGCGAGAACGGCTACCCGCGCGAGACCGAGTTCGTCATCACGGTCGCCTCGGAGGTCATGGCCATCCTGGCCCTCGCGTCCGACCTCGCGGACCTGCGGGCGCGGCTCGGCCGGATCGTCCTCGCCACGACCCGCGACGGCCGACCGGTCACCGCCGACGACCTGAAGGTCGCCGGTTCGATGACCGCCCTGCTCAAGGACGCGATCAAGCCGAACCTGCTGCAGACGCTCGAAGGCGGACCGGCGTTCGTCCACTGCGGGCCGTTCGCCAACATCGCCCACGGCAACAATTCGATCCTCGCCGACCGCCTCGCGCTGGCGACGACCGAGATCGTCTGCACCGAGGCGGGATTCGGCGCCGACATGGGCGCCGAGAAGTTCTTCGACATCAAGAGCCGGGCCTCGGGACTGCGGCCCGACGCGGCCGTCGTCGTGGCGACGATCCGGGCCCTCAAGATGCACGGCGGGGTCGGCCGGATCGTGGCCGGTAAGCCGCTCGACCCGGCGCTCCTGGCCGAGAACCCCGCCGCGGTCCGCGCCGGAGCGGCGAACCTCGCCAAGCAGATCGAGAACGTCCGGCTGTTCAACGTCCCAGTCGTCGTCGCGATCAACGCCTTCCCGACCGACACGCCGGCGGAGGTTCGGGCCGTGCAGGAGGTGTCGCTCTCGGCTGGGGCGCGGGCCGCGGTCGTCGCCGACCACTGGGCCAGGGGTGGCGCGGGCGCCGAGGCGCTGGCCGAGGCGGTCTGGGCGGCGGCGGAGCAGGGCGCGCCCGACTTCAAGCTCCTCTATCCGGACGAGGCGCCACTGACCGCCAAGATCGAGGCGATCGCGACGCGCGTCTACGGCGCCGACGGGGTCGACCTGTCGACGACCGCGGCAAGGCAGCTGGCGCAGTACGAGTCGCTCGGCTTCGGGCGCCTCCCGATCTGCATGGCCAAGAGCCAGTACTCGCTCAGCCACGACGCGTCGCTCAAGGGCCGACCGACCGGCTGG
>DATHRO010000009.1:0-10802 GCA_035465135.1 Candidatus Deferrimicrobiaceae bacterium | reverse complement strand
GCGCTCGAGCCGAGGCCGCGCTCCAGCGGGATCGGGTTGTCGAGCTCGAGGCGCCAGCCGATCAAGGCGGCATCGGCGACGCCGAGCGCCTCGAGCCCTCGGTCCAGGCCCTCCACGAGCCGATTCGCCCGGTCGGCGGCGATCTCGCCGCGGCCCTCGCCGGCGACCGTCACCTCGACGCCCTCGGCGATCGTCTCGACGGTCGCCCGCAGCACGAGGTCGACCGCCAGCCCGAGGCAGTCGTAGCCCGCGCCGAGGTTGGCGATCGTCGCCGGGACCTCGACCGTCGCCCGCCGCCCGACGAGATCGGCCGCCCGCTGCCCGCTCACCATCCCAGCGCCCGCCGCACGCCGGCCTCGTCGGCCGTGGCCTCGACGATCCGGTCGCCGGCCTGAGCCTCCGCGGTGTGCGGGTCCTTCAGGCCCGAGCCGGTCAGGACGCAGACGACCAGCGCCTCGCGGTCCAGGGATCGCTCCGAGGCGAGCTTCGTCACGCCGGCGACCGAGGCGGCCGACGACGGCTCGCAGAACACGCCCTCCAGCTCCGCCAGCGAGCGGTACGCGGTGAGAATCTCCTCGTCACTGACGGCCTCGATCCGGCCACCCGATTCATCGCGCGCCGCGACGGCCCCAGCCCACGACGCCGGGTTGCCGATCCGGATCGCCGTGGCGACCGTCTCCGGCCGCTCGATCGGTCGGCCTTCGACGATCGGTGCGGCGCCGGCGGCCTGGAAGCCGAGCATTCGCGGCGTACCGGCCACCAGCCCCGCGTCGGCGTACTCGCGGAAGCCCTTCCAGTAGGCGGTGATGTTGCCGGCGTTGCCGACCGGGATCGCGAGAACGTCCGGGGCCCGCCCGAGGTCGTCGCAGACCTCGAACGCGGCTGTCTTCTGGCCCTCGATCCGGAATGGGTTGACCGAGTTCACCAGCGTCGCCCGCGAATCCGGCTCCTCGGTCATCCCGCGCACGATCGCGAGGGCGGCATCGAAGTTGCCGTCCACGGCCACGACACGCGCCCCGGCGATCAGCGCCTGGAGGAGCTTGCCGACCGCGATCGCGCCCCTCGGCAGGACGACCGCGACCTCGATGCCTGCGGCGGCGCCATAGGCCGCGGCCGAGGCCGAGGTGTTGCCGGTCGAGGCGCAGATGATCGAGCGGGCGCCGGCCTCGAGGGCCTTCGCGACCGCCACGACCATGCCGCGGTCCTTGAACGAGCCCGTCGGGTTCAGCCCCTCGAGCTTGAGATGCAGGTTAGGCAGCCCGATTTCAGCCCCCAGACGCGGGGCGACGACGAGCGGCGTGAAGCCCTCGCCGAGGGTCAGCGCGGGGGTGGCCTCGCCGACCGGCAGGAACTGCCGGTAGCGCTCGACGAGGCGTGGAGGGGCCGTCACGACGTTCGCCTGATCACGACGAGCCGCTCCATGACGACAGGATCGGGTAGCGGGCGCCGGAGGGACCGACGAACGCCTCTGCGCCATCGGCGTCGATCGGCGCGGCCGGGCCGCCGTCAGACGCCGCGGCGAGCGGTCCCCAGCTGCTGCCGGCCCCGCTGGCGATCGCGAGCACGTCGGCGAGGACGGCGGCCGAGGTCGATGGCCCGCCGGCGCCGGGACCCTCGAGCGCGATCGTCCCCAGCGGTGGGGCGTCGACCTCGATCCGGTTCCGGACGCCGGTCGTCCGACCGAACGCGGAACCGGCCTCGACCGCGGTCAGTCCGACGCCGGCCCGGATCGTGTCGCCGGTTCCGACCTGGGCCCGGGCGAGGAGGCGAAGCGCCAGGCCCTGGGCCGAGGCGGCAAGGAGGTCCTCGCGGGTCACGCCCGTGATGCCCGGCGAGCCGCCGGCGACGGCCAAGGCAACGCTAGACCGATCGAGCCACGATCCGAACGCGAGGCGGGCAAGGACGACGAGCTTGTCCGCCGCGTCGCCGCCCTCGACGTCGGCCCGTGGGTCGGCCTCGGCGAAGCCGGCTGCCTGGGCCGCCCGCAAGGCCGTCTCGTAGGCCACGCCGCTGATTGCCATCTCGGTCAGGATGTGGTTCGTCGTGCCGTTGACGATGCCGCGAACGGCCGTGACGCGTGTCGCGACGAGGTCGTTTGCGAGCAGCCGCAGGATCGGCGTGCCGCCCATGACGGCGGCCTCGAAGCGGAGCGGCGAATCGCGCTCCCGTGCCACCCGCTCCAGCTCCGCGCCATGGCGCGCCAGCGCGAGCTTGTTCGCGGTCACGACCCCCTTGCCGGCGCCGAGCGACGCGGCGATCAGGGTCCGCGCCGGCTCCTCTCCGCCGAGCAGCTCCACGACGACATCGGTCTCGCCGGCCACGAGATGCGCCGGCGCGTCGCTGATGAGCGCTTCCGGGATGCCTCGCGCCTCGGCGCGCGACAGGTCCCGGACCGCAACCCCCACAAGCCGCGGCTCGACGCCCAGGCGTCGGGCCGTGCGGAGGGCCATCGAGTCTGGGTCGAGGAGCTCTCGGACGACCTCGCGACCGACCGTCCCGGCGCCGAGGACGGCGATCCGCAGCGGCACGCGCGTCACGACCCGGAACCTCCCAGCCTCACCACGGTCGCATCGTAGCGGGGCGGATCGATGTGTTGGCCGGCCGCTACGCTCCCGGGACCCGCAGCAGTTGGCCGATGAGGTACCCGGCGAAGGCCGACACGAGCCCGATCGCGAGCATCTCGAAGGCGGCCCGGCGGTACGACCCGCCGGCGAGCGCAGCCCGCTGCACGCCCGCGACCACCAGCACGATGGCGCTGGCGGTGAGGGCCACCGGCGCGGCCGTTGCCACCGGCAGGAGGACGAACGGCAGGAGCGGAATCGCCGACCCGAGCGCCGTCGAGACGCCGACGACGGCGGCCGTTCGGAAGGGCCAGTGCTCCCGGACGGGGCTCAGGGCATCGCGCTCGCGCTCGAGCTGCTCGGTCCAGGCCGCGACCTCCTCGGCAGCCTCCCGCTCGACGACCGCCCGTGCCTCGGGCGAGAGCCCGGCGGCGGCGAGCCTGATGCGGCGCATCGTCGCCCGCTCGCCGGCGAGGGCTACCCGTTCGGTGCGGAAGCGGACGCGGGCGGCTTCGCCGAGCGCGCGCTCGGCGCCACTGGCCGTGTAGGCGACACCGGCCATCGCGATCGACTCGGCCAGCAGCGCCGCCAGGCCGGCGGTAACGACGACCCGCGAGTCTCCGGTCGCGACGGCCATCCCGAGCACCAGGCCGAGGACGTTCACGAGCCCGTCCTGGCCGCCCAGGATGACGTCCCGAATCAGGCCTGCTGGGCCAGCTCGAAGGGCTCCTGCAGGAGAAGCTGTCGCGTCGGACGCCACCATGGCGGCATCGGCGGTCATGGCACCACGGTCGCCGAGGCGGCAGCAGGAGGGCAGGGCCGGTCGGCTCGCGCCGAGCTGGACGATCGGCCCGATCTCGGCAGGTCCCGGTTCGGGCAATCCCGTGGGCTACACTCGCCGCCGATGACCGCCACGGCACCCGACACCGCGGCCGCCCCCTCCGAGAGCGTCGCGCTGCGCACGTTCAGCGGCATCCAGCCGTCGGGGGTCGCCCACCTCGGCAACGATCTCGGCGCGATCCGCAACTACGTCCGCCTCCAGGACGAGTACGAGGCGATCTACTGCATCGTCGACTACCACGCCCTGACGAGCACGCACGACCCGGACCTGCTGCGCGCCAACACCCGCGACATGGCGGCCTCGCTGCTGGCGCTGGGCCTCGATCCCGAGCGCTGCACGTTGTTCGTCCAATCGCACCGGCCCGAGCACACCGAGCTCGCCTGGCTGCTCGCGACGGTGACGCCCGTCTCATGGCTCGAGCGCACGCCGACCTACAAGGAGAAGCGCGAGAGCCAGCCCGACGACATCAACCACGGTCTGCTGACCTACCCCGTCCTGCAGGCCGCCGACATCGTCATCTACAAGGCCTCGCTCGTGCCGGTCGGCAAGGACCAGGCGGCGCACCTCGAGCTGTCGCGCGAGATCGTGCGGGCGTTCAACAACCGCTATGGCGAGACGTTCCCAGAGCCGCAGGCGGTCTTCACCGAGGCGCCAACGGTCCTCGGCACCGACGGCGTTCGAAAGATGAGCAAGTCGCTCGGCAACACGATCGAGGTCCTGGCCGAGCCGGACGTCATCCGCAAGCAGGTGACCTCGATGGTCACCGACACCCAGCGGATCCTTCGAACCGACCCCGGGCGGCCCGAGGTCTGCAACGTCTGCCAGCTGCAGCGCTTCTTCGGCGACGACTACGAGGAGCTGTGGGACGGCGAACGGACGGCCCGAACCGGCTGCGTCGACATGAAGAGGCTCCTGGCCGAGCGGATCGTGCGGCACTACGCGCCGGCCCGCGAGCGCTACCTGGAGCTGATGGCTCACCCCGAACGGATCGATGAGATCCTGGCCGCGGGGGCCGAGCGGCTCGCCCCGCGGGCTGCCGAGACGATGGCCGAGGTGCGCGAGAAGATGGGCCTGCGCTAGGAGTCGACGGAGGGGGTCTCGCCGATGGGCTTCGAGCTGAACCCGCAGGAGCGCCGCTGGCTCGACGCCGCCCTCGTCCTCGCCACCATCGCCCTGGGCTTCGTGGTCCTCGGCTTCGTCAGCGTCGCCTTTGCGTTCTTCGGCGACCTGATCATGGTCTTCTTCCTGGCCTGGCTGCTGGCCTTCCTCCTCTACCCGCTCGTGCGGCAGGTCCGCAAGGTCGTCCCGTTCATGACCCGAACGGGCGCGGTCTTCACGGTCTACTTCCTGCTGTTCGGCGGCCTGACCGTCGTGACCATCGTCGGCGCCACGGCGCTGGTCAACTCGATCGCCGCCTTCGTCGACGACGTGCCGCGGCTGCGGGCGGAGCTGCCGGAACTCCTGGCACTGTGGCAGCAGCGGATCGACGCGTTGGGCTTCGTCCAGGTCGACCTCGTCGCCCAGGCGACGGTCTTCCTCGACAACCTGAGCACGTACGCCGCACAGCTCGTCGAGCCGCTCCAGCAGGTCGCGGTCGCCAGCCTCGGCGCGATCGGCAACCTGCTACTCGTGATCGTGCTCTCGCTGTACATGGTCGCCGACCGCGACCGCCTCGCGGCGTTCATGTACTGGCTCGTGCCGCCCATCTGGAAGGCCGAGGCGGAGCTCCTCCAGGAGGCCGTCAGCCGCTCGTTCGGCGGCTTCGTCCGGGGCCAGATCCTGACCGGCATCGCCTACGGCGTGGTGGCGTTCGTGACGAGCCTCGTCTTCGGGCTGGACTTCATCGCGGCCTCCACGGTCGCCGCCGGCGTGCTGATGATGATCCCGTTCTTCGGGCCGTTCGTGGCCTGGCTGCCGCCGGTCCTCGTCGCCTTCCTGTTCAAGCCCGACTCGACGCTCGTGACGCTGATCGTCATGGCCGTCGGCTGGGTCCTGGTCATGAACTTCTTCGCGCCGCGGATCATGGGCGACGCGTTGCGAATCCACCCGATCGTCGTGCTCGGCTCCGTGTTCGTCGGGCTGAAGGTCGGCGGCGTCGCCGGGGCCGTCTTCGGGATCCCGATCGCGGCCGTGATCTCGGCGCTCTTCCTGCACTTCGTCGCCCGGCGGCGGGAGACCGGGCCGGTCGCGGCCCGCGCCGCGAGGCGCGTCGGCGAGCGCGAGGGACGGACCGTGCGACAGCCGCGGGAGCCTGATCCGACGATCGATCCGGACGTCGAGGGGCGCGAGCCCGAGGCGCCCGGCGACGCGGCCGCTGCGTCCCGGGCCGATGCGACCGAGCAGAGCCCCGGCGAGCCGCGGCCCGTCGAGCCCTGATCCGAAGCTATCGCCTTCGCAGGTCGGCGAGGACCTCCCGGGCGGCGTTCTGGCCGGGGCCGCCGGTGACGCCGCCGCCGGGGTGGGCGCCGGAGCCGCACAGGTACAGGCGCTCCAGCGCGATCCGGTAGCGGGCGTGGCCGAGCAGCGGCCGCCACAGGAACCACTGGTCGAGCGCGGCCTCGGCGTGGAGTGGGTGGCCGCCGGTCAGCCCGTAGTCCCGCTCCAGGTCGGCCGGCAGCAGGACCTGGCGGTGGCTGACGAGGCTCCCGATGCCCGGGGCGACCGACTCGAGCACCTCGACGACCGCATCGCCGAAGGCCTCGCGGTCGGCCTCCCAGTCGCGTCCCCGCAGCGCGTACGGCGCGTACTGAGCGATGACGCTGACGACGTGCGTTCCGGACCGCGCTCCCTCGACCAGCGACGGGTCGACGAGCGACGGGATCGTCGCCTCGATGATCGGGCGCTCGCTCCAGCGCCCGTACTTCGAGGCGTCGAACGCCCGCTCCATCGCGTCGATGCCCGGCGCGACGAGGATCCGCCCGCGGAGCACGCGCTCGTCGTCGCCGGCGGCCGCGAAGCGCGGCAGGCGACGGACGGCGAGATTCACCTTGGCCGTGACCCCGGGGGTCCGGATATTGCCGGCCCGCCAGGCCAGCGACGGCCCGAGGGCGACCTCGTCGAGGAGGCCGAGGAGCGTCCGCTTCGGATCGAGCCCCGAGACGACGGCCCGCGCCGTGATCTCCTCGCCACCGGCCAGGACGACACCGGTCGCAACACCGTCGCGCGAGGTGATCGCGGCCACCTCGGCCTCGGTCCGGATCTCCACGCCGACCGCGCGAGCCGCGTCGGCCAGGGCGGTCGACAGCGCGCCGGGGCCGCCGCGGGCGAAGACCGTCTCGCCGGCCGCTCCGCCATCGTTGCCGGCGCCGTCGGTGAGCAGCGTGGTGGCCGTGCCCGCTGACCACGGGCCGACCGCGCCGTACCGCACGCCGCGCCAGGCGAGCGCCGCGCGCAGGCCGTCGTCCTCGAACGCCTCGCCGACGAGATCGGCGACGGCCATCGGCAGGACGCGTAGCAGGGTCCGCGTGCCGTCGCGGCCGAGCCCCCGGAACGAGCGCCCCAGCCGGAGGGCCGCGATCGCGTCGTCGAGGCCGGGTGAGGCCGTGTCGGGCGGCACCTCGCGGCCGAGCTGGTCGAGGAACCGGCCGAGATCGCGGACCCGCCGGTCGAACGCCAGGTAGGCGTCGGCGTCGCGGGCCGCGCTGGCCCGGGCCCCGTCGGTTCCGGCCTCGGCGGCCCGGGCCCACAGGCCGGAAGCCGTCTGCTGGGCGTCCGACCACAGGACGACGGCGCCGCCCTCGGGGTTCGGCGCGAACACCCGAACGTCGGGGGCGACGAGCGACAGGCCGTGGCGCGACAGGCCGAGATCGCGCTGGATCGATGGGCGCAGGCGACCGACGGTGTGGGCCAGCACCGGGACGCGGATGTGGCGCGCCAGGTTCGCCGTGTCGGCCGCGCCGCCGAGGCGCTCGCGGCGCTCGAGCACGAGCGTCCGGAGCCCGCCGCGGGCGAGGTATGCCGCGGCCACCAGCGCGTTGTGCCCGCCGCCGACGACGACCGCGTCCCAGCCGCCCATCGGAGGCCGTCCGCCGCTCATGCCACGCGGGCCCTTCGCGACTTGAGCAACTCCAGCGCCGCGATCCGGCCGTTGGCGCCCATGATCCCGCCGCCGGGATGCGTCGCCGAGCCGCACAGCCACAGGTCGCGGATCGGGGTCTTGAAGCGGGCCCAGCCGGGCACCGGCCGGCTGAAGAACAGCTGCTCGAGCGACAGCTCGCCCTGGAAGATGTTGCCCTCGGTCAGGCCGGTCGTGCGCTCGATGTCGAGCGGCGTCTGGACCTGGCGGTGGAGGATCTTCGAGGGCAGGTCCGGCGCGAACTCGGCGATCCGGTTGACGACCGCGTCGCCGAAGGCCTCGCGATTGTCGTCCCACGACCCGAGGGACGGGTCGAGGGTGTACGGCGCGTACTGCACGAAGCAGCTCATGATGTGCTTGCCGGGCGGGGCCATCGACGGGTCGACGAGCGTCGGGATGATGACGTCGACGTAGGGCTTGGCGCTCCAGCGGCCGTACTTCGCGTCGTCGTAGGCCTGCTCCATCTCGTCGGTCGAGGGCGAGAACGACATCGCGCCGCGGAGGTGTTCCCCCTCGCCCGGCAGGCAGGTGAACGACGGCAGCGCGTCGAGCGCGATGTTGACCTTGCCCGACGAGCCCCGGAACTTGAAGCGCCGGACCTCGGTCTCGAACTCGGAGTCGATCGTCCCGGGCTCGAGCAGGTCGATGAACGTCCGCCGGACGTCGAGCGACGACAGGACCGCGCCGGCCTCGATCTCCTCACCCGATTCGAGCACCACGCCGTCGGCGCGCCCGCCCCCGACCCGGATCCTGGCGACCTGCGCTTCCATCCGGATCTCCGCGCCATTCGCCACGGCTGCACGGCCGATCGCCTCGGAGATGCCGCCCGTGCCGCCCTTCGGGATGCCCCACGCCCGGAACGCGCCGTCGATCTCGCCCATGTAGTGGTGCAGCAGGACATAGGCCGTGCCGGGGCTCTTGATGCCCTGGTAGGTGCCGATGATCCCCGAGGCCGACATCGTCGCCTTGAGCGGGTCGGTCTCGAACCACTGGCTCAGGAAGTCGAAGGCCGACATCGTCATGAGCTGCACGAACACCGCCTGCTGGCGCTCCGACAGGCGGGCGAACGAGCGCAGCAGCCCGCCGACCGGCAGCAACGGCCGCGGATCGATCGACGCCGGGTCGGGCGGGACGATCGACAGGATCGGCTTGATGAAGCGGGCCATGTCGACCATCAGCTGGCCGTACTCGGAGTAGGCCTCCGCGTCGAGCTTCGACCAGCGGCGCAGCTCGCGGACGGTCCGGCCGTGGTCGTTGACCCGCCACAGGTAGTCGCCGGTCCCGATCGGGTTGCCGTTACCGTCCTTCGGCGCCGGCCGGCCCTGGCCCTCGCGCAGCGGCGTGAACGTCCCATCGAGCGGCAGGATGTCGAGGCCGTAGCGCGGCAGGTCGAGCTCGCGAATGATCTCCGGCCGCAGCAGCGAGACGACGTAGCTGTAGACCGAGAAGCGGAAGCCCGGGAAGACCTCTTCGGTCACGGCCGCGCCGCCCAGCACGTGGCGCTGCTCTAGGACCAGCGTGCGCAGGCCGGCGCGGGCGAGATAGGCGGCGCTGATGAGGCCGTTGTGGCCGCCGCCGATCACGATGGCGTCGTAGCGCTGCGGCACGCACATCCTCCCGTGCGGGCCACGTCACGGCCGGCCCTGTGCCTGGGACGCCTCGACTCTAGCGGACGCCGCGATGGTCCGCCGGGCGCCGGCGCGACGGACGGGTGATGGACTACGATCCGAACGTGGCACCGGGCGGGCGTCCCGAAGGCGATCTCGGCTTGGGCGAGCCACTGCGGCTGCCGGACGGCCTTGTCCGTGCGTGGCGGAGATCCGTCGGCTGGTTCAATGCCCAGCCGGTCCTCGCGCGGCTGTTCATCGCTCTGAGCGGCCTCGACCTCATCGCGCGGGCGGTGGGCGTCGTGGGCCCTCCGATGGTCCTCGATGCCGCGGCGCCGTTCGCCGCCGTGACGAGCATCCTGCCCCACAACCTCCTGATCCTCCTGCCAGCGCTGATCGTGATCCGGCGGCCCGGCGCGACCGAAGCCGCCCCGAACCTGGTCGACGGCGCGATCTTCGTCGCCCTCGTCGAGCTGCTGTCGCACCCCAGCACGGCCCTCGCCAGCACGATCGGCGGAATCGGCCCATGGGGGGCGGTCGCGGTTGGCGCTGTCGTGCTCGGCATGGTCGGCTGGGTCGGGATCGGCCGCGGCCTCTCCGCCCTGAACCTCGAGCCGAGTACCAGCACCGCCGGGTGGGCCAATGTCGCAGCGGCGGGGATCCTGGCCGCGGTCGGCTTCGGAGTCCTCACCTACCTCATCGGCCCGGGGATCGACGTCGGCGATCCGGAGATCAACGGCCTGCTGACGCTCAACACCCTCGCGCACATCGTGGCCCCGGTCGCCCTGGCCTATGCCGGCCGCGCGGTTGTCCGCGGGCTCGACGACACGAAGCGGCCGGAGATTGCGCTTCGGCTTGGAGCGAGCGCCGTGTTCCTCGCCGCCGGCCTTGGCCTGCTGGTCGGCCTGATCGTGCTGCTCGCCGTGGCCGACGTCTCGGTCGCGCAGTCGATCACCGATGTCGACGGCTGGGGCGTCCTGTACTGGCTCGCGACCGGTGGGGCGGTCAGCCTGCTCATCGTGGCCTTCGGGCTGGGGCTCGCCGGCGACGACCAACAGAGCGCCGACGAAGCCGTCACACTGGGCCCGACATGAGCATCGGCAGCCCGTTCCACGACCGGACTGCGTCCCTCAACAGAAAGCAGCAGTGGCGGGAGTGGTCCGGCTACTGGGCCTCCTCGGCCTACGCCGACCACCACGACATCGAGTACAACGCGATCCGCGAGGCGGCTGCGCTGATCGATGTCTCGCCGCTCTACAAGTACCGCGTGTCGGGGCCGGACGCGGTCCGGCTCGTCGACCGCGTCATCACCCGCGACGCGACGAAGCTCACGCCCGGGCGGGTCTACTACACGGCGTGGTGTGACGACCACGGCAAGGTCATCGACGACGGGACCGTCCACCGGATCGCCGACGACGCGTTCTTCTGGACCGCGGCTGACCCGCAGCTGCGCTGGCTGACGCTGAACGCCCGCGGCCTCGACGTCGCCCTCGAGGACGTCACCGAATCGATCGCCGCGGTGGCGCTCCAGGGCCCCCTGTCGCGGGCCGTCCTGGAGGCCGCGACGGGCGAGTCGTTCGCCGACCTGCGCTACTTCCGACGGCGAGCTGCGACGCTCGGCGGCGGACGCGGGCGCTCGAAGGCCGGACGTTTCGAGGTCGACGTCTCGCGGACCGGCTACACGGGCGATCTCGGCTACGAGCTGTGGGTCCCGGCCG
>DATHRO010000008.1:0-7874 GCA_035465135.1 Candidatus Deferrimicrobiaceae bacterium | reverse complement strand
CCGCGTCTCGGACCGCGACGCCTTCGCGATGGCCCGCCGGATCACGCGCGAGGAGGGCATCCTGGCCGGCGAATCGTCGGGCACCGTCATGGTGGCCGCGCTCGACGAGGCCGCCCGGATCATCCGCGAGACGCCCGAGGCGGCGGGCGAGGCGGTCATCGTCGCGATCCTGCCCGACGGCGGTCGCAACTACCTCTCGAAGCTCTACAACGACGACTGGCTGCGAGGCCACGGCCTGCTTCCGGTCAGCGATGCGAGCGGTGGATGCTGACCGAGTCTCGCCCGACGACCTCGCGCCGATCCGGACCGCACGCCTCGAGCTCGGTCCGGGCGATCTTCGGCTGGGCCCATGAGCGGCACGGGATCCGGCGATTCGTCGCCTCGGTCGCGCCCGACAACCTGGCCTCGCTGCGGCTCATCGGCCGCCTCGGGTTCCGGCGCGTCGGGCGGCAGGTCGACCCGATCGACGGGCTCGAATACGTCTTCGAGGCGGATTGGCCCCCGGCTAGACCCAGGGCAGGCGGATCGGCAGGACGGCGTTGAGGAGCAGGCCGGCGATCAGGAGCGCCCCGGCCCGGCGGGTATGGATGAAGGCCTGGCCGACGAACCACAGCGGCCAGCCGACGTAGCTGAACGGCTCGACCTCGGGCTTGGGCTTCGAGAAGACCTGTAGGACCGACCACAGCCGCGGCAGCCCCAGGACGACGAGCGCGACCCACGGTCCGATCCAGCCGACCAGCGCCGCGCCCAGGACGATCGGGTAGAACGCGATCATCAGCGCCTGCGCGACGAGTCGCGCGTTACGCTCGCCGAGGAGGACCGGCATCGTCCGGACGCCCTTGCGTGTGTCCGCCTCGATCTTGTCGATGTGCTTCCCGAACAGGACCGTCGTGACCAGGATCGCGTACGGCAGCGAGGCGACCCAGACCCAGCCCGGCAGCTCGCCGGTCGCGACAAAGAACGTGCCGCCGACCATGAGCGGGCCCCAGACGAGGAACACGCCCGGCTCGCCCAGCCCGATGTGCTTCAGCCGAATCGGCGGCGCGACATAGAACACGCTCACGAACAGGCCGCCCAGTGCGAACGCCGCGACGAGCGGGCCGCGCTGGCTCACCAGGAGCAGCAGGATCGCGAGGTCGATCGCGTTGGCGATCAGGATCGCCGCCCCGAGCTGGCGCTTGCTGACCCACCCCGCGAGGATCGGGTGGGGCGCGTACTGGGCCCGCACGTAGTCGTCGGTGTCGACGCCGCCCTCGAGGTCGAAGTAGTCGTTGATCATGTTGTTGGCCGCGTGGGCCACGACGAGGCCCAGGACGGTGAGGGCGAGCAGCGCCCAGTCCACCGTGAAGCCGCCCAACAGCCGCTCGGCGCCGACCGCCAGCAGGCCGCCGATGAGACCCGAGGTGACGGTCATCGAGAAGACCGCCGCGCGGGTGATGACGAGCCACTTCGAGACCGCGTCCGGCGGGGTTGTCATGCCGGCCGGCAGGTTGGCGGTGTTGTAGGCGGTCTTCCAGACGCGCAGTCGATCGGCGAGCAGCACGGATCCTTCCTTCCCCCGATGTCCGAAAACGGGCGATCGGATGGTAGCGCGATGGGCGACGGTGCCATCATGAAGCCATGCCGCCTGACGATCTCGACCCCGACCTGTCGATCGAGACCCTCGCCGTCCATGCCGGACAGGAGCCCGACGAGCTGACCGGCGCCGTGTCGCCGCCGATCTACCAGTCGGCGACCTACCGCCAGGACGGCGTGGGGAAACCGCGTGGCGGGTACGAGTACTCGCGCAGCCAGAACCCCACCCGCGAGCGGTTCGAGCGGGCCGTCGCGGCACTCGAGGGGGGCGGGGAGGGGATCGCGTTCGCGTCGGGCTCGGCGGCCACGGCGGCGATCGCCGAGCTGGCCGGGCCCGGGGACGAGATCGTCGTCGGCGACGACGTGTACGGCGGGACGTTCCGCTACCTCGAGGGGGTTCGCCGGCCTGGCGCAGGCGTCGAGACGCGCTACGTCGACCTCGCCGCCGGGACCGACGCGCTGTGGGAGGCGCTGACCGAGCGCACCCGGCTCGTGTGGCTCGAGACGCCGACGAACCCGCTGCTCAAGGTCGTCGACATCGCGGCGGTCGCTGGAACGGTTCGGGACCGCTTCGGCGACGGTCCCCGGGCGCTCGTCGTCGTCGACAACACGTTCGCAACGCCGGTCCTGCAGCGGCCGCTGGACCTCGGCGCCGACATCGTCTTCCACTCGGCCACGAAGTACCTCGCCGGCCACAGCGACGCGGTGATCGGGATCGCGGTGACCCGTGACACGGCTTTGGCCGAGCGGCTGCGCTTCCTCCAGAACGCCGCGGGCGCCGTCCCCGGCCCGTTCGACTGCTACCTCGCCCTGCGCGGTCTCCGGACGCTCGCCCTGCGCGTCGGTCGCCACGCGCTCAACGCTTCCGAGGTGGCGAGATTCCTGGCCCAGCGCGGCGACGTCGAGTGGCTCGCCTACCCGGGTCTGGCGAACGGCCCCCACGCTCATCCGCAGGCCGCCTGCGCGGCTCGTCAGATGCGCGCCGGTGGCGGGATGGTGTCGTTCGTGCCCAAAGCCGTCGAGGGGCGGACCGCCCGCGACCGAGCGCTGGCGATCTGCGAATCGACGCGGATCTTCACGCTCGCCGAGTCCCTCGGCGGCGTGGAGTCGCTGATCGAGCTGCCGGCCGTGATGACGCACGCCTCCGTGGCCGGCTCGCCGCTCCAGGTGCCTGACGCGCTCATTCGGCTGTCGGTCGGCATCGAGGCCGCGGACGACCTCATCGCCGACTTGCGGGCAGCGCTCGACCGGGCCTGACGGACCCGGCTTCAGAGGCAGGACCGCGCCGCCCGAGCGTGACCAATGGCCCGTCTCGTCCTCGGGGTCGGGTGGTAGGATGCCCGGCAAGTACGACTGCGGAAGCCGACTCCCATCGAGCACACGAGCTCGGTGTCACGCGCGGCCGGTCGGATCGAAGCGCGACGCCCGGGGATCCCGGACCCGTCCGCAGCAGGAGACCGAGCCGAGATGTCCGCCCTCACCACCCCGTCGATGACTTCGTCCGATCCGCCCCATCAGCGCTCCCGGGCAGCCGGCCGCGTCGTCGCCGGCAAGATCGTCGCCAACCTCTCGGTCGCGGCGCTGTACGAGGCGGCCATTCGCGACGGCGAGGGCACCATCGCGGCCGACGGGCCGCTCGTCGTCAGGACCGGGACGCACACCGGTCGCTCGCCCAAGGACAAGTTCATCGTCCGCGAGGCGTCGAGCGAGGCGAAGGTCTGGTGGGGTGACGTCAACCACCCGATGAGCGAGGCCGACTACGATCGGCTCCGGGCTCGCCTGATGGGCTACCTGGCCGATCGTCGCCTCTACAGCCAGGACATGTTCATCGGCGCCCACCCGGCGCACCGCCGCTCGCTGCGCGTCTACACCGAGACGGCCTGGGCCAGCATCTTCGCCCGCAACCTGTTCCGCCGCCCGGCCCCGGATGAGCTGGCGACGTTCGAGCCGAACTTCACGATCATCAACGTCCCGTCGTTCGAGGCCGACCCGGAGACGGAGGGCACCCGGACCGGCACCGCCATCCTCGTCCATCTCCAGCGGATGGAGATCATCATCGTCGGGACGATGTACGCCGGCGAGATCAAGAAGTCGGCGTTCACGGTCATGAACTACCTGATGCCCGACGAGGGCGTGCTGCCGATGCACTCCTCGATCAACGTCGGCCAGTCCGGCGCCTCGGCGATCTTCTTCGGCCTCTCGGGCACCGGCAAGACGACCCTCTCGGCGGACCCGCTGCGGAGCCTGATCGGCGACGACGAGCACGGCTGGGGCAGCGACTACGTCTTCAACTTCGAGGGTGGCTGCTACGCCAAGACGATCCGCCTGTCGCCGATGTACGAGCCGGACATCTTCGCGACCACGAAGCGCTTCGGGACGATCCTCGAGAACGTCGACATCGATCCCCAGACCCGCGAGCTCGACCTCGACTCCGAGGCGATTACCGAGAACACCCGCGGCGCCTACCCGCTGCACTACATCGGCAACGCCGACCCGACCGGGATCGCCGGCACGCCACGCAACGTCGTGTTCCTGACGGCTGACGCATTCGGCGTCCTGCCGCCGATCTCACGCCTGACCCGCGAGCAGGCGGCCTACCACTTCATCAGCGGCTACACCGCCAAGCTGGCCGGCACCGAGGTCGGCGTCAAGGAGCCGAGCGTGACGTTCTCGGCCGGCTTCGGCGCGCCGTTCCTGCCCCGCCACCCGGGTGTCTATGCCGAGATGCTGGTGGAGCGCCTCGAGCAGTTCGACGTACCGGTCTGGCTGGTGAACACCGGCTGGACCGGTGGGCCGTACGGCGTGGGCCAGCGGATGAACATCGCGCACACGCGGAACATGGTCCGGGCGGCGCTCGGCGGTGAGCTCGATGGGATCCCGACCGTCGTCGACCCGGTCTTCAGGGTCGCCGTCCCGACGGCCGTGCCCGGCGTGCCGCCCGAGGTCCTGATCCCGCGGGACACATGGGCAGACCCCGACGCCTACGACCAGGCCGCGCAGAAGATCGCCCGGATGTTCCATGAGAACTTCCAGGCCTACGCGGACGGCGTCAGCGCCGCGGTTCGGGCCGCCGGGCCGGGCGGCCCGGATGACGGCGGTGAGGTGCGCGTCGCGGCCCCGGGCGAGGGCTGAGTCGGTGGCCGGTCAGCTCCGGCGCGCGGCCATGACGGCGATCACGCCGCCGACCGCGATCGCGACCAGGCCGATGCCCACCAGTTCGATGGCCGGGCCCAAGAGGCCGAGCACCGTCAGGAGTACGCCGAGCACGACCAGCGCGGCGACGGGGACGTTGGCCGACATCAAGTAACCCTCCTCTGCGACGCTCCTTCAGGGCGTCTGCGAGGCACAGGATAGAGAAACCAGGAGGCCCGCAACAATGGCCCGCAACAAGGTCACCGTCATCGGCGCCGGGCACGTCGGCGCTACCATCGCCCAGCGCATCGCCGAGGCCGGCCTGGCCGACGTCGTGCTGGTCGACATCGTCGACGGCTTGCCCCAGGGCAAGGGCCTCGATCTCGCCGAGGCGGCGCCGGTCGTCCCGCATGACGCCCGGGTCGTGGGTACGAACGACTACACGGAAACGGCGGGCTCGGACGTCGTGGTCGTGACGTCCGGCATCGCCCGCAAGCCCGGCATGAGCCGCGACGAGCTGATGTCGACGAACGCCGGCATCGTGCGGTCGGTCGTCGAGGACGCGGTGCGGCACTCGCCTGACTGCATCCTCGTGATCGTCACGAACCCGCTCGATGCGATGTGCCACGTCGCGATGCAGGCGTCCGGCTTCCCCCGGGAGCGCGTCATCGGCATGGCCGGCGTGCTCGACTCGGCTCGCTTCCGGGCGTTCATCGCGATGGAGCTCGGCGTGTCCGTCGAGGACACCCACGCCTTCGTCCTCGGCGGCCACGGCGACACGATGGTGCCACTGCCGCGCTACTCGACCGTCGCCGGGATCCCGATCACCGAGCTGATGAGCCCGGAGCGGGTCCAGGCGCTCGTCGAGCGGACGGCCGGCGGCGGCGCCGAGATCGTCGCTCTGCTCAAGAGCGGCTCGGCGTACTACGCTCCCGCGGCGGCGACGTTCGAGATGGTCGAGTCGATCCTCGCCGATCGAAAGCGCGTCCTGCCATGCGCGGCCTACCTCCAGGGGGAGTACGGCGTCGAGGGCCTGTTCGTGGGCGTCCCGGTCGTCCTCGGGGCGCGGGGCATGGAGCGGGTCATCGAGATCACCCTGACCGACGACGAGCGGGCCGCCTTCGAGCGCTCGGCGGGCGCCGTGCGGGAGCTGGTCGACAAGATGGACGAGCTCGCCGCGGCGTCCTGAGCGGGAGTGAGGCCGCGACCACGTCGCGTTGGTGCCGCGGCGCACCATCTGATTGCCGGCGATCGGCCGGGGACGAGCATCCGGGGCCCGTCAGTAGTACCGTTCAGGCAACCGAGCCCTGCCTGGGTTTCGACCGGCGGGTCGCATGGCACATCGCAGGGTCCCTTGCGTGTCCCACGTGCCGGCGATGCCGCGGAGGGGGTCGGGGCAGGCCTCGTCGGCAGAGTCGAGGAGGACGCCACTGCGCATGCGTGCCGGCGCCGGCATCGTTGCGCCCACGCCGGGACTCGTGATCAAGCGCCATTACTCTTGGAGGGGACATTGAACAAGCTGCGACGAGCGCTGGTCCTGCTGGCCAGCCTGAGCCTGCTCTTCTCGCTGACCGGCATGCTCGCCGGTGGCGCGGCGGCCGGCGGCAAGATCAAGGACAACGCGATCCTCCATACCGGGACGGACTACAACAACGGCGTCGGGTTGCCGTTCGATCCTCACGGCAGAGCGGATGTCAAGAACGCCAACCCGCCGCTCGGTCCAGGCAAGATCGGCGATACGAAGACGTGGTTGGCCCTGGACGACACGCGCGGTGTCATCTACCTGAAGAGCTACACGCTGCGCGGTGTCGGGACGCACGCGGAAGTCTGGGTGGCCACGAACACCAACTTCCCCGTCGAGGGCCAGATCGATCCACGGACCGGGACGCCATTCACCTACACGGATTGCCGAAATGACGGCACCCGGAACGTCGTGACCGACGATCAGGTCGACTATCTGCTCGACCAGTTTGACAACAACATGTACCCCATCGAGTCCGACTGGTGGAGCACACCGCCGAACCGCAAGGGCAACAAGGCCGTGCTCTCGAAGTTGGTCGGCTTCCCGCAGAGCTACTATCGCGGCGAGGGCGACAACGTCGTGGTTCTCGTCGACAACGTCCGCGACGACAACTGGTACGACCAGAACAACCAGAACACCAAGTCGTACATCGCCGGCTTCTACTACAGCGTCTTCGACGAGTACTTCGATCGGACGGTCATGTCGATCGACGCGTGGGATTGGCTGCACCGAACGGGCGCGGATCCCGACCACGAGCCATCGACCGATCCGTGCGAGAGTGCTCCGGCGCGGCCCTTCCTCTACGAGGGCGTCTTCGCCCACGAGTACCAGCACCTCCTGCATCACTACACCGACCCCGATGAGCTCAGCTGGGTCAACGAGGGCCTGAGCGACTTCACGGAGGTCCTCACCGGGTATGCCTTCCCGGATCGCCACGTCGACGAGAAGGGCTACGAGAGCCACACCAACGCCTATCTGGGATGGCTCAATGTCTTCCACCCGGACTGGAACCCGATCCCCTACACCGGGCCCGCCGGCGCCGAGAACGGGCTGACGGCCTGGGGAGATCAGGGTGACGGCGAGATCCTCGCCGACTACGGCGCGGCGATGGTCTTCATGAACTTCGTCGACAGCCAGCCAGGCCTGGGCAGGGACTTCTTCCATGCCTGGCAGCACAACCAGGCCAATGGCATTGCCGGCCTGAACAACGCACTCAGTGCCGTGGGTGCCGGGACGGACTTCGAGACGCTCTTCAACGACAACCTCATCTCGGCTCTCGTGGATGGCTACATCGACAACGGCGCGACGGTGAGTGGCGGTTCGAGCGGCCAGTTCCAGAACGACGCCACCGAGGCGACGATCAAGCTGGATGACGGGCAGTCCAACGACACCCCGGGCGCGCCGCCTTGGGGCGCCGACTACATCGACCTCGGCTCCGGTGCCGGGCTCACCTCGATCGTCTTCGACGGCGAGGACGAGTTCGTCTTCCCCGGCGGCACCGACTGGGACGTCGACGGCAACGGCTACTGGACCAATCCAGACGTGGGTGGCGACGCAGCCGACAACTACGGCGACGAGCAGGACCTCAGCATGACCTACGACGTGTCGGGCCATGACGGCGAGGTCCTGAGCTTCGACCACTACT
>DATHRO010000007.1:0-2048 GCA_035465135.1 Candidatus Deferrimicrobiaceae bacterium | reverse complement strand
CGGTTGACGAGATCCGGGCGTTCATCGAGGCGGACTCGCTCGGCTACCTGTCGATCGTCGGCGTCCTCGCGGCCCTCGACCTGCCGTACGAGCGGTTCTGCTTCGCGTGCTTCGACGGCCGCTACCCGGAGCCGGTGCCGTACGACGCTGCGGCCCGGAAGTTCGTGCTGGAGGAGCCGGTTGGCGCGCGTGGCTGAGCGGCGACGAGCGGACGGCCCACGTCGGGCCTACGCGGCCTCGGGCGTCGACGTCGGCGCGGGAGAGCGCGCCGTCGAGCTGATGCGGTCGGCCGTCGAGTCGACGCGCCGCCCGGAGGTCGTGGGTGGCATCGGCGGCTTCGCCGGCGCCGTCGCGATCCCGGCCGGATATCGCGACCCGCTCATCGTCTCAGCGACCGATGGCGTCGGGACGAAGACCGCGATCGCGGCCGAGCTGCGGCGCTGGGACACGATCGGCGTCGACCTCGTCGCGATGTGCGCCGACGATGTCGTCTGCAGCGGCGCTGAGCCCCTGGCGTTTCTCGACTACGTGGCGGTGGGGCGGTTGGAGCCGGACGCGGTCGCGGAGCTCGTCGGCGGCGTCGCGGCCGGCTGCCGCGAGGCGGGCTGCGCCCTCGTCGGCGGGGAGACCGCCGAGCACCCGGGCCTGATGGAGCCCGGGACGTTCGATCTGGCCGGCACCTGCCTGGGCATCGTCGAGCGGACCGAGCTGCTCGACGGGAGCCGAGCGCAAGCCGGCTCGGTCATCGTCGGACTGCCATCGTCAGGCCTCCCCGCCAACGGCTTCTCGCTCGTCCGGGCCGTCGTGGCCGAGCACGGGATCCCGCTCGGTCGGCCGTATCAGGAGCAGCTGGCTTTGACGCTCGGCGACGGCGGCCGTGACGCGGCCCTCGAGGCCGAACCGCAGCTGGCTCTGGCTACGGTCGGCGACGTCCTCCTGACCCCGACCCGGATCTACGCCCGGCGGATCCTCGAGCTGCGACGCACGCTCCGAGACGGCGGCCACGACCTGCTGGGCGCGGCCCACATCACCGGCGGCGGGCTGGCGGGCAACGTGCCGCGGGCCCTGCCGGATGGTCTCGGCGTCCGCCTCGACCCACGCCGCTGGCCGATGCCCTCGGTCATGCGCCTGCTCGGGGCGCTCGCCGCGATCGACGAGCGGGAGCTCCGCGCGACGTTCAACGGCGGACTCGGCATGGTGCTCGTCGTCCCGGCGGACGCGGTCCCGGCGCTCGCCGCGGCCGCGCCCGAGGCGCTGCTCGTCGGCGAGGTCGCGCCGGTCGACGAGCTCGGCGGGCGGTACGTCGAAGGCGAGCTGCGCACGGTATGACGCAGCCGCACTCGGGGCGCGTCGCCGTCGGCGTCTCGGGCGCCGGAAGCAACCTGCGGGCGCTCGTCGCGGCGGCCCGCCGCGGCGCCCTCGGCGGCGACGTCGCCCTCGTGTTCGCCGACCGAGACTGCCCGGCGCTCGCCTGGGCGGCGGAGGAGGGGATCGAGACCGCCGTCCTGCCCGGGCTCGCGTCGAGGGCCGCCGAGGAGCGAGACACAGCGGACAAGGCCCTGGCCGAGACGCTGGCGGCGGCCGGGATCGACGTGGTGGCGCTCGCCGGCTACATGCGGATCGTCGGCGCGGTCGTGCTCGACGAGTTTGCCGGCCGGATCCTCAACACCCACCCGTCGCTGCTGCCGGCCTTCCCCGGCGGCCATGCCGTCCGCGACGCCCTGGCCCACGGCGTGGCGGTCACGGGCTGCACGGTTCACCTCGTCGACGCGACGCTCGACGGCGGCCCGATCGTCGCTCAGGAGGCGGTACGGATCCTGCCGGGCGACGACGAGGCGTCGCTCCACGAGCGCATCAAGGCGGTCGAGCATCGGCTCCTGCCGCGCGCGGTCGCGCTGCTGCTGGGCGGCGCGCTGACCGTAGAAGGGCGCGCGGTCCGCCTCGACCCGCGCCGCGCGGACGAGGGCCGGCCACGCCCCCGACGGGCGCTCCTGTCAGTCAGCGACAAGACCGGGCTGGTCGAATTCGGCCGAGGCCTCGTGGAGCTC
>DATHRO010000006.1:0-11402 GCA_035465135.1 Candidatus Deferrimicrobiaceae bacterium | reverse complement strand
GCCGCGTTTGCGCTGGATCAGGTTGACCTTGTCGATGTAGGCGCTGAACAGCAGGAAGGCGGCGAGGCTCGCCGACGCGATGGCGTAGCCCTTGGTCAGTGCCTTGGTGGTGTTGCCCACCGCGTCCAGGCGGTCGGTGATCTCGCGAGCGCCGGCCTCGGCACGGCTGAACTCGGCCACGCCGCCGGCGTTGTCGGTGATGGGACCGAAGGTGTCCATGGCCAGGATGTAGGCCGTGGTCATGAGCATGCCCATGGTGGCCACCGCGGTTCCGAAGATGCCGCCGACGTCGTTCCCCTCGGCATTGACCAGGCCGGCCTGCGCGCCGAGCCAGTGGCTGGCGATGAGCGCGATGCCGATGGTGACCGCGGTCACGAACGTCGTCTCGAAGCCGACCGCGGTGCCGCTGATGATGTTGGTGGCGGGGCCGGTCTTGGAGGCCTCGGCGATCTCGCGCACGGGCCGGAAGGTGCCGGCGGTGTAGTACTGCGTGATGTAGACGAAGACCACGCTGGTGGCCAGGCCCACCAGCCCGGCGCCGAAGAACCAGATCCAGGCCGGCCAGCCGTTGGCGGCGGTGGTGCCGCCGGTGTCCATCATCACGCTGGTGGTGATGAACAGCCCGACCACCGACAGGGCGGTGGTGACCCAGTAGCCGCGGTTCAGGATGTTCATCGGGTTCTCGGTCTCGGAACCGCGGATGAAGAACATGGCCACGATGGTGGCCAGCAGGCCGAACGCGCGGACGACCAGCGGGAAGAAGATCCAGCCCTCGGGGTTCGGCCAACCGGCCCCCTGGGCGATCTGGAAGGCGGCGACGCCCAGGATCATGGCGCCGATGTTCTCGGCGGCGGTGGACTCGAACAGGTCGGCGCCACGGCCGGCGCAGTCGCCGACGTTGTCGCCCACCAGGTCGGCGATCACGCCGGCATTGCGGGGATCGTCCTCCGGGATGCCGGCCTCGACCTTGCCGACCAGGTCGGAGCCGACGTCGGCAGCCTTGGTGTAGATACCGCCGCCCAGCTGGGCGAACAGCGCCACGAAGGATGCGCCGAAGCCGAAGCCGACGATCAGGAACGGCGCCTCGCGAACGGTGACGTCGGCCACGACGAGCTGGTAGACGGTGAAGATGCCCCACACGCCGAGCAGCGACAGGGCGACGACGAGGAAGCCTGACACGGCCCCGCCGCGCATCGCGACTTGGACCGCCTCGACGAGGCTACGTCGCGCCGCGGAGGCCGTTCGGACGTTTGATCGAACGCTGATGTACATGCCGATGATCCCCGAGGCCATCGAGCAGATCGCGCCGACGAGGAAGGCGATCGCGGTCATGACCCCGATCGGCAGCCCGGCCAGGCGCGGCACGTCGGCCACGTCCTCGGTCTCGACCAGCGAGATGACGCCGAGGATCACGAGCGCCCCGACGATCGCGAAGATCCCGATCGTCGTGTATTGCCGCTTGATGAACGCGTCCGCGCCCTCGCGAATCGTGTCGGCGACGTCCTGCATCGCCTGGGGGCCCTTGTCGCGCGACAGGACGTCCCGCGCCAGGTAGACGGCGAACGCGATGGCCGCAAGGCCGGCGATCGGGATGATCAGTTCGAGCACGCTCGCATCCATCGGGCGGGTTGGTCCTCCAGCTCAGGTCGTCAATGGCGCGAGCGCCGTGGGCAAGGCGCTGCGCGGCGGTGGTCGGGGTTGGAGTCGATCGTCGGCCAGGTCTCGGCGTGCACTCGTGCACGTCGCCCGGACCGCTTCGGGCCGGCCGGAGTGTAGCACGGCGCCGACCCCTATACTCCCGCTCCTGTGAGCCCGCGACCGGCACTCGGCTGCCTGTTCGAGGTCGTCGAGACCCTCGTCCTGACCATCCTCATCTTCCTCGGCATCCAAACCTTCGTGGCCCAGCCGTACAAGGTCCAGCAGGGCTCGATGGAGACGACGCTGCTACCCGACCAGTACGTCCTGGTCGACAAGCTCACGCCGCGGTGGGCGCCCTACGGCCACGGCGACATCGTCGTGTTCGACCCGCCTGAGTCGTGGACGTCAGCCGGTGGGGTGCCGTTCATCAAGCGGATCATTGGCCTGCCCGGCGACCGGATCGAGCTCCGCGACGGCCTCGTGTACGTCAACGGCGTCGAGCTCCGCGAGGACTACCTCTACTCGGACAATGGGCGGCCGGAGCCGACCGATCCGACCCTGGGTGGGGCAACCAGCTGGCTCGTGCCGGGGGACGGGCTGTTCGTGATGGGCGACCACCGGCGCAATTCGGCGGATTCGCGCACCTTCGGGCCGATCCAGATCTCGCACGTCATCGGGCGTGCCTGGCTGCGCTACTGGCCGTTCGACACGTTCGGCATCCTGCCGACGCCCACGCATCCGGAGCTCGAGGCGTCCGCCTCGCCGTGACCGCCGGGCGGGTGCCACGCCGCTCGCCTGCACGCCCATGACGGCCGCCCTGGGCGCCGTGCTCGTGGCGATCTGGCTCGGCGCCGTCATCGCCGTCTCGGCGCGCGACCAGTGGACGGCGGCGATCGGCCTCGCGATCGCCCTCGTGGCTGCCCCGCTGCTGGCCGACCCGCTGCCGTCGCCGGCGCTCCTCGGGTCCCTGATCATCGCCGGTCTGCTCGCGGCGGCACTCGTCCGGACGTCGGCGCCGGCTCGGCCCGAAGCGGTCGGGGCGGGCTGGCCGGCGGAGGCGCTGCTCGCGACCGCCGGGGCCTTCGCCGGCCTCGGGATCGCGTTCGGCCTGGGCCTGGCGACGATCGAGGCCGTCGGCCTCGGCGGGCCGGGCCCGGGCGGTGCCGGTGCCGAGGTCCAGCTGCTCTCGCCGGAAGGCCTCGCGGCCGCAGGGGCGGGCTGCCTGCTGGCCGTCGCCCTGGCCCCGGCGCTGACGGCTCGGGCCGGGCCGCGTCACGCCGCCGCGCTCGTTCTCCTGGTCGAAGCCGTGCTGCTGTTCCGAACCGCGGTCGCCGGCGCCGCGGTCGAGCTCGAAGTCGTCGCCTGGGCGGCCCTGATGGTCGCGGTGGCCGCCGTCGGCTCGGTCCTGACCCGACTCGAGCTGGCGCCTGCCGAGGCCTCGGCCCCTGCGCCGGACGAGCCGGCCTGGCGGCGCGGCTGAGATGACGCTTCTTGCGCTGATCGCCGTCGCCGGGGCGGGCGGCGTCGGTGCGATGCTCGTCGGCCGCGTACGGCGCGGGATCGGCACCGCGATCGGCGTTGGTGCGGCGCTCGTCGTCCTCGTCCTGGCGATCGCCATGCCGGCCGAGGACTCTGTTCGCATCGGCGAGTCGGGCCTGCTGCTGACCGAGCTTGTCCGCGGGATCGCAGTGGTCTGGTCGATCAGCGTCGGGGTCCTCGCATTGCTCGAGCTCGGGATCGGGACCTCGACGGTCACGGGTCCGGCGCTGCTGGCGCTCGCCGTGGCGGTCACCGCACTCGCCGCGACCGACCCGTTCACGTCGTTCGCTGCGCTCGGCGCCGGCAGCCTGGCCGGGATCGTCGTCCCGGGCGCGGGCCGCCGACCCGACGGGTCTGGCCCGTCCGTCCGGCTCGCGACCCTGGCCCGCGGCTCGATCGCCGTGCTCGGCGCCAGCGTGCTGGCCATCGCAGTCGTCGCGTGGAGCGCGTCGCCGATCGGGCCGATCAGCGCCAGCCCCTTCGCGCTCAGCGGGGAGAGCATGCGGATGGCCCTCGGCGCCGGGCTCCTGACGATGGTCGGAGCCGTTGCCCTGCGGGTCGGGCTGATCCCGCTTCACGTGTGGGCCGCGCGGTTCATGGATGGCGTGCCGCCGCTGGCGGTCCCCGCGGCCTTCTCATGGGGCACCGCGGCGTTCGTGCTCGTCGCGCTGCCCTGGAGCCAGCAGACGATCGGCCAGACCGTGGCCGCCGACGGCGTGGAGCACGTCCTCATCGTCGGCCTGGCCGCCACGAGCCTCGTGTTCGGAGGCCTGGCCGCGATGATCCACGACGACATCGAGCACGTGCTCGGATACTCGATCCTCCAGGATGCCGGCATCGCGGTTCTGGCCTTCGCAACGCTCGACAGCGAGGCGGTCGCTGCGGCTCGCACGTGGCTCATCGCGAGCGCGGCCGCGAAGACGGCGCTCGCGGCCTGGGTCGGCGTGACGCGCTCGGTCTTCGGCGAGCACCGGCTGGCCGAGCTCAGCGGCTGGGCGCGGCGGATGCCCGTGCTGGGCGCCGCTTTCGGCCTGGCCTGGCTGGCCGCAGTCGGCATACCCGGCACGGCGCTGTTCGACGCCCGGAGCGAGCTGGTGTTCGGGGCGCTGCCGGGACTGTTCGGGGTCGTCGGGCTTGTCTTTGCGCTGACGCCGATCGCCTACCTGGGTCGCGTGGCGGCGGCAGGCCTCGGCGCCCCGTCCGGCGCCGTGGCGGCGGTCCCGCCGACGGCGCTCCGGTTGCCGGGAGCGCGGGCGAGCGGCTGGTCGCGGGCCTCGATCGCGCAGCTGGTCCGGACGGTGCCTCGCGGCCTGCGCGAGTATCGGACGCCGCTCATGGCGACCGGCGTGTTGATCCTGGCGCTGGTCGCGCTCGTCCTGTCGCTCGTCGGCCGGCTCGGTTAGCCCCGCTCAATCCTCGGGCGCGAGCACCCAGCGGTCGATCTCGCGCCGATAGTCCAGCAGCTCCGCCGGCTCGAACCACAGGGCCAGCTCGGCGGCGGCCGTCTCCGGGCCGTCCGACGCGTGAACGAGGTTCTGGGCCGTCTCGACGGCGAGATCGCCGCGGATCGTGCCGGGGGACGCCTCGTGCGGCCGCGTCGCGCCGACCATCGATCGCACGAGCGTGATCGCGTTCGGCCCCTCGAGCACCAGCGCGACCAGCGGGGACGAGGTGATGAACGCGAGCAGACCCTCGAAGAACGGCTTGCCGCGGTGGACCTCGTAGTGGCGTTCCGCGAGCGCCCGATCGACCTGGACCAGCTTCAGGCCCACGATGCGGAGCCCGCGCTCCTCGAACCGCGCGAGGATGCGGCCGGTCAGCTGGCGCTGCACAGCATCGGGCTTGATGAGAACGAGGGTGCGTTCGGGCGTCACGAGGCCTCCAGGCTGTCAGCGGCCGCGTCGAATGCGGCCTCGGCTTCCAGGTGCCTGCCGAGCAGGCGCTGCGCGTCGCCGCGGACGAGCGCGGCGGTCGGTTCCCGGCGGAGCGCGACGGCGTCGAGCACGGCCGGGGCCAGGGTCGGATCGAGCCGCAGGACGAGCGCCAGCCGGACGAGGGCGCGCTCCGGTCGGGAAGCGAGCTCCTCGCGGGCACGGCGCAGCTCGGTCGCGGCGTCGCGGGCGGCACGCGTGCGGCGTGTGCGATCGGATCCGAGCTCGCCGGCCGGAGCCGCGCCGGAGCCGAGGGCCGCCGCGTCGGCCGCCTCGACCGCGGCATCGGCGGCAACCGGCCAGGCTGCGCGCTGCGGCATGCCCGCGAACAGGTTGTCGATCTGGGCCGGATCCAGCCCACCGAGCCGGGCCATCAGGTCGCGTGCCGCCTGCCCGTCGCCTGCCGCCGCGGCCGCCTCGGCGGCGATGCAGATCGCGACGCCGTCTGCACCACCGGCCGCGAGATGGGCCCGAGCCGCTTCGGCTGCCGCCTCGGCGGCGTTCGTCCGCCAGCGCGCCTCGGCCAGCGAGGCCAGGCCGTCCGTGTCGAGCGCCGCGTGGATCGCGAGGTCCTCGAGCTCGGCGCGGGCGAGCGCCAGCTGGCCGAGTCGCAGGTGGAGCTGAGCCAGCCGCAGGTCGTCGACCTCGCCGCTCGGGCCCGCCGCGGGGACGACGCCGTCGATGCCGCCGGCGGCGGACGCTGGGCTGCTCACGCCGCCATCCGGAGGTGGCGCTCCAGCCCGCGCAGCGAACGCGTTGGTGCAACGACCGCGAGCCGCAGGGCCGAATCCTCGAACAGCGTCCCCGCCAGGCGGGCGATGTGGTCCACGCTCACGGCCTCGACCGCGGCCAGCGCCTCGTCGAGGGTCAGCACACGCTCGTGCAGCGCCTCCTGGCCACCGACCCACGCGGCCAGGTGGCGGGTCTCCTCCATCCGAAGCTCCAGCCCCCCGGCGAGGTAGGCCTTGGCCTTGGCGAGCTCGTCGTCGGGAACCGCGACGTCACGCAGGCGGCGCAGCTCGGCCCCGATCGCATCGAGCGTCCGGCCGACGCGGTCGGGATCGACGCCGGCCGTGACCTGCAGGGCGCCGGCGTCCGCGTACTCGAGGATTCCGGAGCCCACGTCGTAGGCCAGTGCGTCGCGATCGACGAGCGAGAGGAAGAGGCGGCTGCTCATGCCGTCGCCAAGGATCGTGTTCAGGACCGCGAGCGTCCAGCTGTCCGGGTGGTCCCGCGGCAGGGCCGGCACGCCGAGGCAGAGCTGCGCCTGGGTGATGTCGCGTCGGGCGGTCAGAATCCGCTCCCCGGCCGGCAGCACGGGCGCCGCCTCGAAGCCATCGGCGAGCCTGTTGCCGGTTCCGAAGGCGCCCTCGACGAGCTCGACCGCAGCCTCGTGGGGCAGGTCGCCGGCGACCGCGAGCACCGCGTTGGCCGGCCGGTAGGCGGACGCCCAGAAGTCGCGGATGCCGGCCTCCGGCAGCGCCCGGACGTCGGCCTCGTCGCCGCAGATTTCACGACCCAGGGCGCCCGATCCGAACATCGCTCGCTGGAACAGGATCTGGCAGTGCTCGGCCGGGTCGTCGAGATAGCCGCGGATCTCCTCGACGATGACCTCGCGCTCGCGATCGATCTCCGCGGCGTCGAGGGCCGGCCGGCAGATGAGCTCGCCGAGCACAGCCGTCGCGCGGCCGGCCTCGCGCTTCGGGACACGCGCCCAGTAGACGGTCGTCTCACGGTCGGTCGCGGCGTTGAACGAGCCACCGACGCCCTCGATCGCCTCGCTCAGGGCCCGGGTCGACGGGTAGGCGGCGGTGCCCTTGAAGGTCAGGTGCTCGAGGAAGTGGGCAACGCCGGTCTGATCCGTGGTTTCCTGCCGCGAACCGGCCCGGACGTAGGCGGCGATCGACACGGAGCGGGCGCCGGGCAGCGGCGCGGTGATCACGCGCGGCCCGTCCGGCAGCGCCGTCCGTTCGAACATCGCCGGGATGGTACCCGAGGCGCCCCGCACCCACGCGCAGAGGTCGGGAACAAAGCGGCCGGCGCCCGTGGGGGCCGCCGGCCGCGTGCATGCGAATAGCTCGTGCCTAGCGCGGCAGGAGCGGCTCGATCCAGTTCTGGCCGAAGAAGATGACGAACGCGACGCTGACCGCCCACATCAGCGGGTGGATCTCGGCGAACTTGCCGCGAACCAGCTTGATCAGGACCCACGAGATGAAGCCGGCGCCGATGCCGACCGAGATCTCGTACGTCAGCGGCATGAGGATGATCGTCAACAACGCCGGAAAGCCGTCCTCCAGGTCCGAGACGTTGATCTCGCGGACCTGCGTGAACATCAGGTAGCCGACCAGCACCAGGGCCGGCGCGGTCGCGACGCCCGGGATGATGCCCGCGAGCGGCGCGAGGAAGATCGCCAGCAGGAACAGCACGCCGGTGACGACCGACGCGAAGCCGGTCCGGGCGCCCTCGGCGACGCCGGCGGCGCTCTCGATGTAAGTCGTGTTCGACGACGTGCCGGCGAGACCACCGGCGACCGCGCCAAGGCTGTCGACCAGCAGCACGCGTCCGGTGCCGGGGACCGAGCCGTCCTTGCGCGCCAGGCCGGCCTCGGCGGCCACGCCCGTGACGGTGCCCATCGTGTCGAAGAAGTCGGTCAGCATGATCGCGAAGATGACGAGCACCGCCGTCAGCAGCCCGAGCGTCGTGAAGACGTTCGTCAGGTCGAACCTCCCGAGCGTCGAGAAGTTCGGGGTCAGTGACAAGTCGGTCGGGACGGTCGCGACGCCCGCGAACAAGGCCACGATCGTCGTCACGAGGATCGAGATCACCAGGGCGGCCCGGATCCGGCGGGCCCACAGGATGATCGTCAGCGCCAGGCCGAACAGGAACACGAACTGGGCCGGCTCGGTCGGGAACCGAACGAAGACCGCCGGCACGCTGCCGTAGCTCGACTCCTGGCCGCCGACCAAGCCGCCGTTGGCGAAACCGATGAACAGGATGAACAGACCGATGCCGGCGCCGATGGCCCGCTTGAGGGCCAGCGGCACGGCGTTCATGACCGCTTCCCGCAGGCCCACGAGGACGAGCACGGTGACCGCGACGCCCTCGAGGACGATCACGCCCATCGCGCCTTCGGGGGTCAGGCCACGGGCGGTGAGCCCGAAGGCCACGATGGCGTTGATCCCGAGCCCGGCGGCCAGGGCGAACGGGTAGTTCCCGACGACGCCCATGGCGATCGTCATGATCCCGGCGATGAGGGCCGTCGCCGCCGAGATCGCGGTCGCGCCCGTGGCATCGAGCCCGAAGCCGGCGCTCAGGATGCTCGCGTTCACGAACACGATGTAGACCATGACCATGAACGTGGTCAGGCCGCCCCGGACCTCCGTCCAGAGATCCGTCCCCCGCTCCGCGAACTTGAAGTAGTCGGCAATCGCGCCGCCCGCGCCGGGGCGCTCGGCGGCGCCTGGTGCTGCGCTCACTCGGACTCGTCCCTCCTCCACTGCGCGCGGCGCGCCTGGGCGGGCACGTCCGCGCCTCCCTCCGGGGCCCTGGGCGGGGCCCTCCGATGGCCGGATGGTACTCGCGCGCGGACGGCCGATTCAGGCCGCCAAGCTACTCCTCCGAAGCGGCCGGATCCAGCCCCTGCAGCTCCATCTGGACGTAACCGCTCGTGTCGAACGTCAGCTGTCGCGGCTCGAACGGCGATTCGCCGCCGTCGCCGCCGGGCGCGTACTCGACGACGACCGCCTCGTCGCCCTGGACGAGCGTGTACACGAGCAGCTGGTCCGGCCGGGTCACGAAGTCGAGGTGCTCAAACGAGTCGACGTTGAGCGTGATCGCGATCGGCGTGAAGTAGGTTGAGACATCGGGCTGATCGACGACGATCCGCTCGACCCAGCCCGTGCCGTGGGCAACGATCTCCCGACCGCGGAGGTAGCGGTAGGTGACGGTCTGCTTGAGCAGCGGCCGCAGCAGGTTGAGCATGTCCTCGCGGCTCGTCACGACGCCCTGGTTCACGAAGAACTTGGCCGGGGGCTCGCTCGGCATCGGCTCCTCCTCCGTGGGGCACCCGTCGCGGAGGCCGCGGCGGACGGGGGTGCGACGGAACGGCGCGATGGTACCCCAGCGGACCGGCACATCGAACGGCTTTTCGCCGGTCCACGCGTCCAATCGACGCATGCGGAGCTGCGCCAAGGGGCGCGTATGATCCGGACGTGCTGCTCGCAATCGATATCGGCAACTCGAACCTCACGACAGGCCTGTTCCGCAACGGCGCGCTCGTGGCGACCCGCCGAGCGGCCACGCCGGGGAGCGCGACGTCCGACCAGCTGGAGCTGCTGCTTGGCGAGCTGCTCGGCCTCGATGACGTGACCTTCGCCGACGTCGCCTCGATCGTCTGCGCCTCGGTCGTGCCGGCGGTCGACGCCGCGCTCGAGGTCGTCGCCGAGCGGAGTGAGCGGCCGCTGGTCATGGCCACGGCGGGGATCGTGCCGCTGCCGATCCGCGTCGACCGACCGTGGGAGGTCGGGGCGGACCGGCTCGTGAACGCGCTGGCCGCGCTCCGGCTCCACGGCGCCCCGGCGATCATCGTCGACCTCGGCACGGCGACGACTTTTGACTGCCTCGCGGGCGACGGCGCCTACGTCGGCGGGGCGATCGCGCCGGGCCTGGAGCTGGGGCTCGCGGCGCTCGCGGCGCGGACCGCCAAGCTGCCGAGGATCGAGCTGCAGACGCCGGACCGGGCCATCGGGCGCGACACCGTGGCGGCGATGCAGAGCGGCGCGATCCTCGGCTACCAGGGCCTCGTAGCCGGCCTCCTCGGCCGGATGCGGCGAGAGCTCGCCGACGCCTCGGACGCGGCCCCGGAGGCGGTCCGGACGATCCTGACGGGCGGTCTGTCCGCGGCGCCATGGGTCGGCGCCCTGCACGGCATCGACGCGATCGACCCGGACCTCACGCTGCGCGGCCTGGCGATCCTTCACGCCGAGCTCGCGGGCGGCGAGCCGCTCGAGCTCGGGCTCGGGGGTGCCGGCGGGCTGGTCGTCGAGCCATGAACGATAGCGGGGGCCCGTCCGGCCGGCTGACTGGCCGGCTCGTCGGGCTCGGTGTCACCGGCTCGATCGCGGCCTACAAGGCCGTCGAGCTGCTGCGGCTGCTGACGGCCGAAGGTGCCGACGTCGTCGTGCTCCTGTCGCCGTCGGCGACGCGGTTCGTCGGCCCGCTGAGCTTCGCGGCGCTGTCGCGACACCCGGTCGAGTCCGAAGTCCTGGATCTGCTGCCCGACGGCCGGATCGGCCACATCGTCATCGCCGACAGTGCCGACGCCATCGTCGTCGCCCCGGCGACGGCGCACTTCCTCGGCGCGATGGCGAACGGGCTCGCGGGCGACGTCGTGACCGCGACGTGCCTGGCGACGAGCGCCCCAGTCGTCGTCGCGCCGGCGATGGACGGCGACATGTGGAGCCACCCGGCGACGGTCGCCAACGTGGCCCGCCTGCGCGATTCCTTCGGCTACGGCATCGTGCCGCCCGGTACCGGTCCGCTGGCGTCCGGGCAGAGTGGCACCGGCCGCCTGGCCGAGCTCGCGACGATCGTCGACGCCGTAGTCGAGGTCGTGGCCGGTCGCCCGATCCGCCAGTCCGACGCCGCGTCTCGGCCACCGCTCGCCGCCGACCACCCCCGAGAGGCCGACCTCGTCGGCCGCCGGATCGTCGTGACGGCGGGTGGCACCCGCGAGCCGATCGATCCCGTGCGATTTATCGGCAACCGCTCGACCGGCAAGATGGGCGCCGCCGTGGCCCAAGCCGCGAGTGATCGGGGGGCCGACGTGACGCTCATCGCAGCGGCGGTGGAGGTCGATCTGCCGTCCGTGGCTCGGATCATCCGCGTGGACAGCACGGCCGACCTGCAGGCCACGCTCCGCGCCGAGGTCATCGACGCGGACGCTCGGCCCGATGCACTCGTGATGGCCGCGGCGGTCGCCGACTTCACGCCGCGAAGGCCGGCCGCGCAGAAGCTCCATCGCGGCGAGTCGCTGACCCTGGAGCTCGCCCCGACGCCCGACCTGCTGGCCGAGATCGCGGCGACGGTCGCGGCACGGGCGGGCGATGACGGCTCGCCGCCGCCGGTGCTCGTCGGCTTCGCGGCGGAAACGGGCAGCCTCGAGCGCGCCGCGAGGAAGGTCCGCTCGAAGGGCGTCGACCTGCTCGTGGCGAACGACGTCGCGGAGTCCGGCTCGGGCTTCGGAACGGAGACCAACCGCGTCGTGATCCTGGACCGGTCGGGCGCCCGTGAGGA
>DATHRO010000005.1:0-4232 GCA_035465135.1 Candidatus Deferrimicrobiaceae bacterium | reverse complement strand
AGCGGCGCGCGTGCTGCCAAGCCGACCGCCGCGACGACGCGCGCCGCCGCGCCATCCGCATCCGCCAAGGGCGGTGACGGCACGAATGGAGCGCGGCGTCGCCGGCGGGGCGGATCCGGCTCCGACTACACGGCCGCCAGCATCCAGGTGCTCGAGGGCCTCGAGGCGGTTCGGCGACGGCCGGGCATGTACATCGGCTCGACCGATGCCCGCGGCCTCCATCACCTCGTCTGGGAGGTCGTCGACAACTCGATCGACGAGGCCATGGCTGGGCACGCCCGAACGATCCGGGTCACGGTCCGCGCCGACGGCACCGTCGAGGTCGTGGACGACGGACGTGGCGTGCCGGTCGGAAAGCACAACACCGGCAAGGACGCCATGGAGGTCGTCCATACCGTCCTTCACGCCGGCGGCAAGTTCGGCGGCGGCGGCTACAAGGTCTCGGGCGGCCTGCATGGCGTGGGCGTGAGCGTCGTCAACGCGCTGTCGGAGTGGCTGCGGGTCGAATCGGCCCGCGACGGCGGCGTGTGGGCCCAGGAATACCAGCGCGGCAAGCCGACCGGCCCGGTCAAGCGGATCGCTGCCCAGGGCGACCGCCGCGGGACCCGGACCGTCTTCCGGGCGGACCCCCAGATGTTCGAGACGACCGAGTTCTCGTTCGACCTGATCTCGCAGCGGCTCCGTGAGTCGGCCTACCTGACGAAGGGCGTCTGGATCACCCTCGTCGACGAGCGCGTCGACCGCGAGCGGTCGTTCTACTTCGAGGGCGGGCTGCAGTCGTTCGTGCGACACCTCAACCGCAACAAGGAGGCCCTCCACACGCGCCCGATCTACGTCGAGCGGCTCGAGAACGGGACCCACGTCGAGGTCGCGCTGCAGTACAACGACACGTACACCGAGACCGTCCTGGCCTTCGCGAACAACATCAACACCGTCGACGGCGGGACTCACGTGACCGGGTTCCGCGCGGCGCTGACGAGCTCCCTCAACGACTGGGCCCGCAAGTCCGGCGTCCTCAAGGACAGCGACGCCAACCTGGCCGGCGATGACGTCCGAGAGGGCCTGACCGCGGTCATCAGCGTCAAGCTCACCGACCCCCAGTTCGAGGGCCAGACGAAGGCCAAGCTCGGCAACGCCGAGGTCAAGGGCCAGGTCCAGACCGCGGTCACCGACAGCCTGACGCAGTACCTCGAGGAGAACCCTGGTGACGGGCGGCGGATCATCGAGAAGTGCCTCACGGCCGCACGAGCGCGCGAGGCGGCCCGCAAGGCCCGCGACCTCGTCATCCGGAAAGGCGCACTCGACGGGCTGTCGCTGCCGGGCAAGCTGGCCGACTGCCAGGAGCGTGATCCGGCCCGCAGCGAGCTGTTCATCGTCGAGGGCGATTCGGCCGGCGGCTCGGCGAAGCAGGGCCGCGACCGGCGATTCCAGGCGGTCCTGCCACTACGCGGCAAGGTCCTGAACGTCGAGAAGGCCCGGCTCGACAAGATCGTCGCCAGCGAGAACGTCCGGCCGCTGATCATCGCCCTCGGTGCCGGCATCGAGGGCATCGGGGACGACAGCTACGACATCGCGAAGCTGCGATACCACCGGATCATCATCATGACCGACGCGGACGTCGACGGGGCCCACATCCGGACCCTGCTGCTGACGTTCTTCTACCGCCACATGCCCCAGGTCATCGAGTCGGGCTACCTGTACATCGCGCAGCCGCCGCTGTACCGCATCTCCACGGGCAAGGTCACCCGCTACGCCCATACCGACCGCGAGCGCGACGCGATCGTCAAGGAGCTGAAGGTCAAGAACACCTCGGTGCAGCGCTTCAAGGGCCTCGGCGAGATGAACGCCGACCAGCTCTGGGAGACGACGATGAACCCGGAAACGCGGGTCCTGCTGCGAGCCGAGATCGACGACGCGGCCGAGACCGACCGGATCTTCACGATGCTGATGGGCGAGAAGGTCGAGCCGCGCAAGGACTTCATCAAGGCCGAGGCACGGAAGGTGCAGAACCTTGACGTCTGAGGTGGCCGAGACGGGGCTCGCCGGCTATCGCTTCGAGCCTCACCACTGCTTCGCCTGCGGTGAGCTCAACGAGGGTGGCCTGCGACTCTCGCTGCACGCCGACGAGACGGGCTGCTGGACCGAGCTCGCGCTGCCGGCCCGATTCCAGGGCTGGGAATCGGTGGCTCACGGCGGAATCGCGTGCACGATCCTCGACGAGGTCATGGCCTGGTCGGTCATCGGGCGCGGCACGTGGGGCGTCACGGCGCGGCTCAGCGCCGCGTTCCGGCGCCCCATCCCGATCGAGCGCCCGATCCGCGCCGAGGGCTGGGTCACCGACGACCGCCGCCGGACGATCCACACCTCCGGTCGGATCGTGGACGGCGAGTCGGGCGAGGTGCTGGCGACGGCCGACGGCGTGTTCATGTCCGTGCCGCCCGATCAGCTGGCCGCGCTGAAGGCGCGCTACCGGCTGCGTCGCGATACGGACGGCCGGGCGGCGGCGGGTCCTCCGACGGAGCCGGCGTGAGCGTGCTGGCGGCCGCGACGGCCAACGACCCACGATCGCTCGCGCAGCGTCTCGGGCGCGAGCTCGCCGAGGAGGTCCACGATCCCGGGCATCTGGCCGAACGTCTCGCACTGGCCTTGGGACAGCTCGCCGACCCGAGGTACCTGGCCGGCCTGCGGCTCGTCGCGCCCGGCATCGGGCCGACCCACGGCGTGCGAACGCCGCTCCAGACGGCGCTCCGCCGGGGCTTCGATCGGGCGACCCGCGACACCTCGCCCGCGGAGCTCGTCCTCGTCGCGGACAGGCTGCTTCGGGCGCCGGAGCGCGAGGCGCGCTGGTTCGCGATCCACCTGCTCGAGCGCACGGTCGTCAGCGAGCCCGAGCGAACGTGGCAGCTGCTTCGCCGCGCGGCCGCCGATGCCGACGACTGGATCACGGTCGACACGCTCGCCCATCCCTACGGCCGTGGGATCCTTCGCGAGCCATACCGCTGGGCCGAGCTGGAGCAGCTGACGATCGCCCCGTCGCGCTGGGAGCGGCGCCTCGTGGGATCCACGATCGCCACGATCCCGTTCGTCGATCGGCGGGCGGGCCGCACGGCGGAAGTCGCCGGTCGCGGGCTGGCCCTGCTCGGCATGCTCATCGGCGATCGCGAGCCTGACGTGCAGAAGGCGCTTGCATGGGCCTATCGCTCGATGGCGCTCGTCGAGCGCCACGCCACGAGCGCGGCGCTGGAGGCGCAGGCGGAGATCGCCGCACGCACCGAGGACGGCCACCGCGCGTGGGTCGTCCGTGACGCCCTCGGCAAGCTCGAGCCGGACGTCGCCGACCGTCTGCGCGATCGCGTCGCGGGCATCCGGCGCCGGCCCGGCGCAGCGTCCACGTCCGAAGCCTCCGGGCTCGCCGGCCGCTTCGCCGGTCTGGGTCTCGGCCGGCCGATGCCCGAGCCGCCACTGACATGAGGAGCCTCGCAGCGTGATCGACCAGCCGGCCAACGTCCGCACGGTCCGGGTCGAGGACGAGATGCGCGTTTCGTACCTCGACTACGCGATGAGCGTCATCGTCGCGCGCGCCCTGCCGGACGTTCGCGACGGCCTGAAGCCGGTCCACCGCCGGATCCTCTACACGATGGGCGAGATGGGGCTCTCGGCGACGAGCTCCTATCGCAAGTGCGCCGCGATCGTCGGCGAGGTCATGGGCAAGTACCACCCGCATGGCGACGTGGCGCTGTACGACGCGCTCGTGCGGCTGGCCCAGGACTTCTCGATGCGCTACCCGCTGGTCGACGGCCAGGGCAACTTCGGGTCGGTCGACGGCGATGCCCCGGCCGCGATGCGCTACACGGAGGCGCGCCTGACGGCGATGGCGGCCGAGATGCTGGCCGACATCGACAAGGAGACCGTCGACTACACCGACAACTACGACGGCACCCAGAAGGAGCCGACGGTCCTGCCGGCGAAGCTGCCGAACCTGCTCGTCAACGGCTCATCGGGCATCGCGGTCGGCATGGCCACGAACATTCCGCCGCACCACCTCGGCGAGATCGCCGACGCCACGATCGCCCTGATCGACGACCCCGACGTCACGACCGACGACCTGTGCCGCCACGTCCACGGTCCCGACTTCCCGACCGGCGGCACGATCTTCCGCTTCGAGCGCCAGCGCAACACGATCAGTGGCGAGTGGGAGACGGTCGACGCCATCCGCCAGATGTACGCCCACG
>DATHRO010000004.1:0-8751 GCA_035465135.1 Candidatus Deferrimicrobiaceae bacterium | reverse complement strand
CCCAGGTCGGCCACGAGCTCGACGCGGCCGAGCGGCTCGCGCGCGTCGACCCGCTCGTCGTCGGTCATCGCGGCCAGCGCGTAGAACCGCCACCAGAAGGCCTTGTCCTCGCGCCGGTGGAAACCGAGCAGCTGGGCCAGAAGCCAGCGGCCCTGCTCGACGTCCGTCCGCCCTGCTGGATCGGGGGGAACACCGTCGGTCAAACGCTCGACCAGGTCCGCGACCCGCTGGTCACGTTCGCTCAGCGCCGCCGTCGCGCCGGGGTCGGGTGGGAGCGGGCGAGCCAGGGGAGACCCGACTTGGCGTTCCAGGTCGGCCCGCCGGTCCTCCAGCCAGTCGCGCAGTCGGAGATTGCTGACGACGTCGTCGCGGTTGTAGCCGGCGATCGAGCGCAGGATGGCCTCGCCGGCCTCACCGCCCTCCGCGACGCCGCCCTCCAGCCACGCCTCGAAGGCGACGATGCTGGCGCCGGCATCGCGCAGCTCGACCTCGCGCTGGAGGCTGTACAGCGGCTCGAGGCGCTTGATCGAATAGCTCTCGACGCTCGCCCGCAGGCCCTGCCGGACGGCCCGGTAGAGGTCGACGAGCACGCCGCCGCGGAGCAGCCGGTCAACCTCGAGCTCGCGCGTCGCGTGGCGCTGGGCCAGCCGCCCGAGCGCGGTTCGCTCGTACGGCGCGTAGTGGTAGACGTGAAGTGACGGATCCGCGGCCAACCGATCCATCAGCAGGTCGATGAGCCCCTCGAAGGCCCGCTTCTCGGCCGCCAGCGTGACCTCGCCGGCATCATCTCGGCTCCACAGTTCGTGGAACCGCGGCTGGTCCGGTCGGTCGGGGTCGGGGACGCGGGGCTCCAGGACTCCGAACAGGTAGTCGATTCCGTCATCGAGCGCGAAGGGGTCGCCCTCGATGTCGAAGAACAGGTCGCCCTTGGACGGCGCAGGCAGGCTCAGGAGGCCTCGGTCCGGCACGAGGTCGCCGTCCTCGTCGCGCGCCGGCTCGAGCAGCTCCCAGCGCGGGACGCCGGCATCCTCGCCCTCGACCTGGATGCGGGCCTGCTCTCGGACCCGTGTCAGCGCCTCGCCGCTCACGCCGTCGAGGCGGGGAACGAGCGGCAGCGCCCTCGCCGCCAGCCCGCGGCGCGTGGCGATGCCGCGGGCCTTCAGCGCCCGTCGCTGGCGGCTGCTGATGCCGGCCACGAGCGACAGGTCGTCGTCCCGGCGTCGCTGGCTGCGGCAATGGACGGCCCAGCGGCAGACGTCGCAGTGCTCGACCGGCTCGGGGTACGTCGCGGTCACCGGGTAGACGGGCTCGCCGGCCGCAACGGCCGCCTCGAACTCGACCTTGACGCGCCGGTAGTAGGCCATGTAGTCGGCGACCCGCAGCGTCTCTGTGTTCCGCTGGCTCCCGCCGAGCACGACGTGCATCGAGACCGGCTCGAGGCCCTGGACCCGTGTCAGCTGCTCCACGTACGAGCAGATCTGCAGGACCGCGCCACCCTTGGTCCGGCGGGCCAGCTTGGTGTCGGCCACCTCGTACGACCAGGTTCCGAGGTCGCTCGGACGATCGACGCGCAGCAGGAAGTCAGCATGACCGCGCCAGCGGCCGTCGAAGAACGTCGCCTGGTAGATGACGTCGGCGCCGGCCTGCATCGCCGCCGCCGTCTCCTCGGCCGACGCGCGGAGCTGGTCGCCCGCGTCGGCGATCGAGCCGTCGCGCTCGATCTCGACGACTGTCCGGCCGTCCTCCCGGAGATCCTCCAGGTAACGCCGCTCGTGGGCCTCGCCGCGCTTCGCGATGAGGTCGATCGTCGGATCGTCGCGGATCGGCTTCTGGACGAGTCCGCCCAGCGCCGCGCGCTCGAGGGCCAGGCGGTGGCTGCACGCGAGGAAGCCGACGAGATCCGTCGCCGCGTAGACGGGCTGCCCGTCGATCAGCTGCACGACGCCATCCTAGGTGGCGGCCGTGACGGCTTGGCTGTCACCCGGCCGGACAGCCGTGGCAGCGCCGCGATCAGCCCCTGATCTGGCGCCGGGCCGTGACCTCCACGCGGGCGTCCTCGCGCTCCTGCGCCGGATGCTCGACGAGGGCGATCAGGCGGTTGGCCATGAATCGGCCGGTCCGCACCGGGGTCCCGCCGCGAGTCACCTCGGTGACCTCGACGACCCCACGCGCGGTCGTGACCTCGATCCGTCGCCCGGCGCGGGTCGCCACGATCTCGAACGTCTGGACACCCTGTCCCGTGTCGACCACGGCCTCGACCCGATCGCCCTTCACGGGCGTCGCCGGAGACTGGGGCCGGATCCTCGCTGGTGCTTCACGACGACATCGTCGCACGCCGGCGGCCGGGAATCGAGAGGGCCGGCCCGCCGGGCCGGCCCTCAGAACGTCGACGGAGCGCCCGGCGGAGCCGAGCGTCGGGGCAATCAGACAGGCTGCGAAGCCGGCTCCGGCTCCTCGGCCTCGCGAGCCGGGACGAACGTGGCGAAGATCCAGTAGGCGACGAATGCCACGATCAGGCCCGCGACCCAGCTGTAGTCATAGAACGGGCGAAGGAACGGGATGATCCCGTCGACCGGGAACGGCCCGCTGCCCGCCGGCGAGCTGTAGGCGCCGCCGACGGCGATGACCGCGCCCAAGGCGAAGGCCACGACCGCCCGCCAGTTCCAGCCGCGGGCGTAGCGGTAGATGCCGTTGGCGCGATACAGGTCGGCGAGACGGATCTTCGTCCGCCGGATGAGCCAGTAGTCGGCGATGATGACGCCCGCGATGGCGCCGGTCACGCCGCCGTAGAAGCCGAGCCACGTGAAGATGTAGAGCTCCGGCGTGGCCAGCAGGTTCCACGGCTGGATGAGGATGCCGAGGACGCCGGTGATCAGGCCGCCGGTGCGGAAGCTGATCCGGCGCGGCCAGGCATTCGAGAAGTCATACGACGGGCTGACGACGTTGGCCGCGACGTTCGTGGACAGCGTCGCGAGCGCCAGCACGAACAGCATGCCGACGATCAGCAACGTGTTGTCGAGGCGGCCGGTCAGCGCGACGGGGTCCCATAGCTCCTCGCCGAACACGACGACCGTGGCGGACGTCGTGAGCACGCCGATGAGCGGGAACACCGTCATCGTGGTCGGCAGGCCGAACGCCTGGCCGTAGGCCTGCTCGCGCTGGCTACGACCGAAGCGCGTGAAGTCCGGCATGTTCAGTGACAACGTCGACCAGAAGGCGATGTTGGCCATCAGCGACAGCGGCACGATGGCCCAGAACTCGGAGCCCCAGCCCAGCCGGCCGGGATTGTCGATGACCGGACCGAAGCCGCCGGCGCGGATGACCATCCACGACATCAGGATCAGGAAGACCACGATCAGGAACGGCGCGGCCCAGTTCTCGAACCGCTTGATCGCCTCCATGCCCCGCAGGATGATGAAGATGTTGACGGCCCAGAAGATCAGGAAGCTCAGGTAGAGCGTCCAGGGCTGGGCAACCGCCGGCCAGCCGAAGCCGATGGTCAGCTTGTCGGCGTCCGTCCAGCCCGAACCCACGACCGCGCCGACCAGGCCGAAGATCGCCGTGCCGCCGATCCAGGTCTGGATTCCGAACCAGCCGCACGCGACGCCGGCGCGCAGGAGGGCCGGCAGGTTGGCACCGAAGACGCCGAACGCTGCGCGCGCGACGACGGGGTAGGGGATCCCGTACTTCGTCCCGGCATGGCTGATCAGCAGCATCGGGATGAGGACGATGATGTTGGCCGCCGCGATGATGAGGATGGCCTGGTACCAGGCCATGCCCAGGGCGACGAGGCTTGAGGCCAGCAGCCAGGTGGGGATGTTGATCGACATCCCGACCCACAGGGCCAAGTAGTTGTAGGTCGTCCAGGTCCGCTTCTGCACCGGGACCGGAGCGAGGTCCTGGTTGTGCAGGACGGACTGTCCGAGGGCCGCGTCCACGTCCGGCTTCAGCTCGTGCCGGCCGTCGGGATGAACGAGCTCCTCGCTCATAGCAGCAGCTGTCATGTGTTCCTCCGTGGGCATCGGGGACGCTCAACGCGCGACAGCGCGGGGACGGTGCCGGCGGTTCGCCGGCGGCATGCGAACTTCCTCCTCCTCCGCCTCCTCCTCTCCTCCGCAAATCCATGAGCCGGCCGTTGGGCGACGACCGACCTCCGTCTGCGGGCAAGATAGCCGATTCGAGCATGCCGAAAAAAGCCCCCGGCAGGGCCGGATGGCTCGAATCGGCAGCCGCGGACGGGGGGGAGTCCGGCCAGCCCACGCGTTTCGTGGCTTCCGGCTCGTGTGCGGCCGCCGGCTCCCAGGCCGGCCGCTCCGCGAGTGCGATCTGGCCCTTCCGCGTCGGGAACTTTGGCCGTCGTCCTGCTCGCCGGGGCCTGCCGACAATCGGACCCTGCGTCCGAACTTCGCCGTTCCCGGCGACTGACCGAGGGTTCAGGATCATGACCGTCGACGCGCCGGTCGGGCGCTCGCCCGACCCGTTCCTGCCGCTGCCGCTGCTCACCCCCATCGCGGCTCGGACCGAGGCCGACCGGTGCCTGTACTGCGTCGACGCGCCGTGCACGCGCGCCTGTCCCAGTGGCATCGACGTCCCGTCGTTCATCCGCAAGATCGCGACCGGCAACGTCGAGGGCAGCGCTCGCACGATCCTCGCCGCGAACCCCCTCGGCGCGACGTGCGGCGCCGTTTGTCCGGTCGAGCGGTTGTGCGAAGGGGTGTGCGTCCGCAACGATCTCGATCGGCCGATCGAGATCGGGCGCCTGCAGCGATTCGCGGTCGAGACGGCCGCCGCGGCCGGCCGTGCCGAGCTGGCGCCGGCGGCCGAGACGGGCAGGCGCGTCGCCGTCGTCGGTGGCGGACCGGCCGGCCTGGCGTGCGCTGCCGAGCTTCGGGCGGCAGGCGTGGCGGTCACGATCTATGACGCCGGCGCGCGACCCGGCGGCCTGGCCGACCACGGCATCGTGCCGTGGCGCCTCCCGCGCGCGACGGTCGCCTCGGATGTCAGTCGCATCGAGCGCGCTGGCGCGCGCGTCATCCCTTCCACGATGGTCGGACGCGACGTGGAACCGGCGACCCTGCTCGCCGCGAACGACGCGGTCGTCGTGGCGATCGGGCTGGGGCGTGGCAAGCGCCTCGGGATCCCGGGCGAGGACGTCGCCGGGGTGGTTGACGCACTCGACGTGATCCGCGACGCGATCGACGCCACGAGCCGGGTGACGGTCGGCCGCCGCGTCGCTGTCGTCGGCGGTGGCAGCACGGCCTTTGATGCCGCGGCGGCGGCGGCCCGGCTCGGCGCCGAGGAAGTCACCCTCTACTACCGCCGTGGGCCCGAGGAGTGCCCCGCCTACCCGCACGCCATCGAGCTCGCCCGCTCGCTCGGCGTGACGATCCGCTGGCTGACCGCCGCGGTCGAGATCGTCGGGGACGGCTGCGTCTGGGCGCTGCGGCTCGAGCGGACGTCGCTCGGCGAGCCGGACGCATCCGGTCGTCGCTCCCCGATCGCGGTGCCGGGCTCGCGTTTCGACGTCTGCGTCGACACGGTCATTCGAGCCGTCGGCCAGGCCGGTCCCACGGAGCTGCTCGATGGATTTGGCGTCGAGGTGTTCCGGGAGGTGATCGAGACCGATGTCGTCGGCCGGACCCAGAACCCCAGGGTCTGGGCGATCGGCGACATCGCCAACGGCGGCGCCGAGGTCGTGAACGCGGTCCAGGCGGGGAAGCTGGCGGCCCGGTCGATCGTCGAGGCGCTCGGCCTCGCACCGCGGATCGAGCCGAAGCGGACCGAGGCGACCGTCCCGGGGGTCGAGTTGGTCACCGACTTGGCCGGCATCCGCTCGCCGAACCCGTTCTGGCTCGCCTCGTGCCCGATCACGAACACCGGCGAGATGGTCGCTCGGGCGTTCGATGCGGGCTGGGGCGGCGTCGTCTGGAAGACGATCGGCGAGCCGATTACGAACGTCACCAGTCGCCTCGGCGCGCTCAACGTGGACGGCCGCCGAATGGTCGGCCTGTCGAACATCGAGCTCATCAGCGACCGCCCGATCGAGGTCAACCTGGCCGAGATCGCGGACGTCAAGCGCCGCTACCCCGACCACGCCGTGGTCGTCTCGCTCATGGTCGAGTCCAAGGCCGAGGCGTGGTACGACATCGTCGAGCGGGTCAACGACAGCGGGGCCGACGGCATCGAGCTGAACTACGGTTGTCCGCACGGCATGAGCGAGCGGGGCATGGGCGCCGCCGTGGGCCAGGTGCCCGATTACTGCCAGATGATCACCGAGTGGGTCATGGAGCGAAGCCGGGTCCCGGTGCTCGTCAAGCTGACCCCGAACGTGACCGACATCCGCATGCCCGCCCGGGCTGCTCGGCGGGCCGGGGCCGACGGGCTGGCACTGATCAACACGATCAACTCGCTGATCGGTGTCAACCTCGACACCTGGGCGCCGCTGCCGGACGTCCGCGGCCGCGGCAGCCACGGTGGCTACTCCGGCCCCGCGGTCAAGCCGATCGCCCTCCACATGACCTCGGCCGTCGCCTCCGACCCGGAGATCGGCCTGCCGATCTCGGCCATCGGCGGCATCGCCGACTGGCACGACGCCGTCGAGTTCATGCTCCTCGGCGCGACGACCGTCCAGGTCGGCACGAGCGTCATGCACTGGGGCTACCGGCTCATCGATGACCTCGTCGACGGCATGTCGACCTATCTCCGTTCGAAGGGTCTTCACAGCCCGTCCGAGCTGGTCGGCCGCTCGCTGACGACGATCGGCGACTGGGGCGAGCTGGACCAGTCGTTCCGGCTGCTGGCCCAGATCGACGAGTCGCGCTGCGTCCACTGCAACCTCTGCTACACGGCCTGCAGCGACGGCGCCCACCAGGCGATCCGCCTCGAGCGCACGAACGGTACGGCGAGGCTGACGATCGATGGTGACTACTGCGTCGGCTGCCGGCTGTGCGCCTATGTCTGCCCGGTCGACGGCTGCATCACGTTCGAGGAGCTGGAGGGAGCGGCGGCGGTCCACTGAATCAGGCTCCGACGGGCCGGACGGCACGTCGGCGACAGGCGTCTGGACCTAGGAACCGGGCAGCCGACCGGTCACGATCGACGGGTAGCGAACCCGCGCGCCCTGCATCACCCGCGAGGGCGTCCCACAGGAGGCATCTCATCGTGGCCATCGAGACCCGCCGGGAGCCGACGCCGGCGATCCCGCTTCCCATCCTGTCCCACTGGATCGGCGGTCAGCCCGTCGAGGTCTTGTCCGAGGGCACGCAGCCGGTCTACAACCCCGCGACCGGCCAGGTCATCGCCCGCGTCCCGCGCGGCGGCAAGACCGAGGTCGATGCGGCCGTCGAGGCCGCCACGCGCGCCTGGCCGGCATGGCGCGACCTGCCGCTCATCGCCCGCAGCCAGGTCTTCTTCGCGTTCCGCGAGCTGGCCTGGAAGCACCGCGAGGACCTCGCCGCGCTCGTCACCCGCGACCACGGCAAGACGTTCGCGGACGCGCTTGCCGGGGTGACCCGCGGGATCGAGACCGTCGAGTACGCCTGCGGGCTGCCGGTCCACATGGCCGGCTTGAACACCCCGAACGTCGCCACCGGCGTCGACGCCGTGACGCTCCGCCAGCCGCTTGGCGTCGTGGCCGCGATCACGCCGTTCAACTTCCCGGTCATGGTCCCGATGTGGATCGTGCCGATCGCCCTCGCGGCCGGCAACGCGGTGATCCTCAAGCCGTCGTCGCACACGCCCGGCGCGACTCAGCTCCAGGCCGAGCTGTGGAAGGAGGCCGGGCTGCCGGACGGCATCTTCAGCGTCGTCTACGGCGGGCGGGATGCCGTGACCGCGATCGTCGAGCACCCCGACATCAAGGCCATCCAGTTCGTCGGCTCGACCGCCGTCGGGCGCTACGTCTACGAGGAGGGCACGAAGCGTGGCAAGCGCGTCGGGTCCTTCACCAGCGCCAAGAACATGATGGTCGTCCTGCCCGACGCCGACATCGAGCAGACCGCCGACGCGGCGATCGCCTCCGGCTACGGCTCGGCCGGCGAGCGCTGCATGGCCCAGACGCTGATCGTGGCCGTCGGCGACGTGGCCGACCGGCTGCGGCCCCTGATGCTCGAGCGGATCGCCAAGCTCAAGATCGACGACGGCATGGCGCCGGGCGTCGACATGGGTCCGATCTACACGCGCGAGCATCGCGAGTCGATCATCAACTGGATCGACCGAGGGATCGAAGAGGGCGCAGAGCTGGTCGTCGACGGCCGGCCGTTCGTCCATCCCGAGAATCCCGACGGCTTCTTCCTCGGCGTGACGTTGTTCGATGGCGTCGAGCCGGGCATGGACATCTACAACGAGGAGATCTTCGGGCCGGTCCTCGGGATCGTCCGCGTCGACACCTACGACGAGGCAATCGGGCTGGTAAACGGCCACAAGTACGCCAACGGCACCGCGATCTTCACGACCGACGGTGGCGCCGCGCGGCGCTACCAGCTGGAGGTCGACGTCCCGATGATCGGCGTCAACGTGCCGATCCCGGTGCCGGCCGGCTACATGTCGTTCGCGGGCGCCAAGGAATCGGCGTTCGGCGACCTGCCGATGCGCGGCGAGGACGGCCTGCGGTTCTTCAGCCGCCAGAAGGAGGTCACGGTCCGCTGGCCGGAGCCCGGCCGCCGGGCCGCTCTCAGCCTCGTCTTCCCGTCGAACACCTGATCCTCCGGCCCTGACGACGGCGGCCCCGGCGACCCGCCGGGGACGCCGTCG
>DATHRO010000003.1:0-5826 GCA_035465135.1 Candidatus Deferrimicrobiaceae bacterium | reverse complement strand
GCTTCGGTGAGCTCGGGCCGCGTCTCGCCGAGGCCGACCATCAGCGAGCTCTTGGTATGGACGGCGTAGCCGAATTCGGCGGCATACTCCTTGGCCCGCTCGAGGACCGTGAGCGTTCGATCCCAGCGGGCTCGCTTGCGGACCGGCTTCTGAAGCCGTCGGACCGTCTCGAGGTTGTGGTTGAGGATGTCCGGCGCCGCGGCCATCACCTCGCGCAGCGGCGCCGCCTCGCCGTCGAAGTCCGGGATCAGGACCTCCACGCCCATGCCCGGGATGCGCTTGCGGAGCTCGCGGATCGTCTCGGCGAAGACGAGGGCGCCACCATCGGGCAGGTCGTCACGGGCGACCGAGGTCACGACGACGTGCTCGAGGCCAAGGCCCGACAGTGCCTCGGCGACGCGACGCGGCTCGTCGTCGTCGAACCACGTCGGGCGGCCGGTCTTGACGTTGCAGAAGCCACAGGCCCGCGTGCAGGTGTCGCCGAGGATCATGATCGTGGCGGTGCGCTGGTCCCAGCACTCCCCGATGTTGGGGCAGTGAGCCTCCTCGCAGACGGTGTTGAGGTTCAGGCCGCGCAGCAGCCGCTTGAGATCGTGGTAGTTCTCGCCGGACGGCATCCGGGCCCGAATCCATTCGGGATGGCGGCGCGGTGCGCGCGAGCCATCGGCGCCTGGCAGACCGACGAGGCCGCCGCCCATGGCGATCGAGATCGGCTCGTGCCGGCCATGGTCGTGGCCGGCGGCGGGCGGCTGGTACATCGGGAGCTCGCGGGTCATCGGGGCGAGTCTACGCTCGAATCGTCGAATGGCCGACGCCCCGCGGCGGACGGCGAGCGTCCGACGGCTAGTAGATTGCTGTCTCCGGGCCGACGGCCTCGAGCCAGGCCTTGATGTCGCGCAGCAGGGCCGCCCCGGCGGCGCCGTCGTTGGCGCGGTGGTCGACGGCCAGGACCATGTTCATGATCGGCCGGATGGCGATCACGTCGCCGTCGGGCGTCTCGACGACGACGGCCCGCTTCGTGATCCGGTCCATCGTCACGATCGCGACCTCGGGCACGTTGATGATCGGCATGACCATGTTCGTACCGAGCCAGCCGGTGTTGTCGACGGTGAACGTCCCACCGCCGAAGTCGTCGACCCGGAGCTTGCCGGCTCGCGCACGCTCCGAGACGTCGGCGATGGCCTTGTTGATGCCGCTGATCGACAGACCGTCGACATCGCGGATGACCGGCACGATCAGGCCGTCCTCGACGGCGACCGCGATCCCGACGTTGATCCGGCGCTTGGCCACGAGGCCCTGGTCGGTCCAGTGGGCGTTGAGCGCGGGGTTCCGCTTGAGCGCCTCGGCCGAGGCCTTGACGACGAACGGCACGAAGCTGAGCGAGACGCCTTCGCGGGCCTGGTAGTCGCGCTTGGCGGCATCGCGGAGGCGGACGAGGTTCGTGACGTCGATCTCCATCTGGACATAGGCGTGCGGGACCTGCAGGGCGCGGGTCATCTGGGCCGCGATGCCCTTGCGCATCTGGGTCATCGGGACGAGGACCTCGTCGGCGCCGTCCGGGAACTCGATTTTGGTGCCGCTGATCGTCACCGAGGCGGGAGCGCTCGACCGGGCTGGCGCCGCCGCGGGAGCGGTGGGTGCCGCCACGGGGGCAGCCGACGCCGCCGCCTTGGCGCCCGAGGCATCCTGCTTGCCGACCGGCTTGCCGGTCCGCTGGCTCTCGACGAAGTCCCCGACGTCCTCGCGGGTGATCCGCCCGCCACCGCCGGTGCCGACGATCATCGCGGCGTCCAGGCCGTGCTCGCGCAGCAGCCGCCGGACGGCCGGCGTCATCCGCGCCTCGGCGCCAGCAGGGCCGTCGGTCGCGGGGCTCGCGGCGATCGCCGGCTTGTCGATCTCCTGGACCGGGCGCTCGTCGGAACCCGCCGGGCCATGGGCCGGCTCTGCAGCCGACTCGGGCTCTGCAGCCGACTCGGGCTCGGCATCCGCCCCGGCCGCCGCCGGTGAGGCGGCGGCAGGCTCGCTCGCCGTCGGCGTCGCCTCGGCGGGAGCCTCGTCCTGGGCAGCCGTCCCGCCACTCGACTCCTCGATGACCGCGATCTCGGCGTTGTTCGGGACGGTCGCGCCCTCCTCGACCAGGATCTCCTTGAGAACGCCCTCGTACGGCGATGGCACCTCGGCGTTGACCTTGTCGGTGATGACCTCGAGGAGCGGCTCGTACTTGGCGACGTGGTCGCCGGGCTGCTTCAGCCACTTCCCGATTGTGCCCTCGGCCACGCTCTCACCGAGCTGCGGCATCGTCACCTTGGCCACTGGTCAGGCTCCTTCGACGGTCGGATTGGCGCAGGACGCTGCGTCGATCTCAGGCGCCTAGTTTCGCCCATCTCGCCAAGTCAGGCACACCGGAACCTGCCTGGTCACGGGCGGTCCAACGCCGAGCGGCGCGCCATACCGCGCTCCCCGCGCCGCGCCACGGCCCATCGCGGGTCGCCGCCAGCACGCTCGAAACTGCGGCGCGTGAGATCCTCGAGCTCGCCGAACAGGCGCTCGTCGACGGCCGTGAAGTTGAAGCACGACTTGCCCTGCATCCGACGCCGCAGCTCGGGCGAGATACCGTCGAGGAGCGCCGGCTCGACGTACACCGGCATCAGGTAGTAGCTGACGTAGCGCTTACCGCGTCGCACCGCCCCGAACCACGTCGTGGGGTCGCGCTCGGACTCGGCCGCCATATCGATCGAGTAGCCGTCCGACCCGTCGGCGACGACGTGCATTCGCCGGCCGAATGGTTCGAGGATGGCCTTGAGTCGCTCGAAAACGGCGTCCGGGTCGAACGCCCGGGCTGGGCTCGCCATGGCGCGATTGTAAGAGCAGGCCGGTCTCACGCTGCCTTCGGGTGTCCTCGCCGGATCCGCTTCGCGTTGACCACGGTCCGCGCCGACGCGTGCCGTTCGAGCTCGAGGAACAGCAGGCCGGCCGTTGATCCGATCGGGTTCGTCAGCCACCGCCTCGCGGCGAGCCCGCGGAGCGGGTACGCAGCGCTCATGACCGCGGCGTGGCGTTCAACCTGTCGGCGCTGGGTCGAGCGCGAGGGGAGGACCAGGAGGCGAGCCACGGCGACGGGCCGCCAACAGAGTGGCTCGGCCGCGATCCTCGGCGCGATGCGGGCCTTCTCGTCGTGCTGGCGCAGCGTCTCCTCCACCGCGACGAGCTCTGACTTCACCTCGACGACGAGCAGGATCCGGGCCTGTGGATGCCAGGCGAGGATGTCTATTGAGCCGCGCTCCCGGTAGACCGCGTACGAGACCTCGAGCCGTACATGCCAGTCGTCGGCCAGCAGCATCTCGGTGACGACGCCGACGAGCCTCGCGTGGCCCTCATCGACCAACCGATCGAGATCGCCGCCGCGCCACCGGAGGAGGCACACGTACTCCGCGTCGAGCTCGCGGGCGATGCGACGCAGATTCCGGAGCGCCACTTCCTCCAGGCGTCCGCGCTCGACGAGCGAGATCAGGTCCTGCGAGACGCCGACGCGCGCGGCGAGGTCTTCCTGGCGCCATCCGAGGCGGTGGCGGAGGGCCCGAAAGCGGATCCCGATCCGGACATCGTCCACCGTGAGAGTCTGGCAGCGGGCGCTCGTCTGGCGATCACCTGCGAACTGGGCTCGTGCTATCCAACGAGTCGCACGCTGATCCGCGTTGGCGCGCGGCGGTTGTCATCGGTTCACGCACGAGCGCGGGCTCCGTGGGCAGGCGCCGCGCCCAGATCCGTGGATAGCACGAGGCCCCTTCGTAAGCGACTGCGGAATCTCGCCCGCAGCGGATTAGCACGAAGGAGGCTCGTACGCGGTACTGCGGCGTCGCCCGACCTTGCGTCAGCACGAAGGAGGCTCGTATTTGGGAGGAGCGGCGGGGACGCGGTTGGGACGTGGTGGAGACGCGGTGGGAGGGGCCGCTCGATGGCGCCCCACGCTCAGTACGCGGCCAGCTTGCGGATGCCGTCCGCGATCTTCTCGGGGTTGACCATGAACCAGTCCTCGAGGATGTGGTTGTACGGGACCCCCGGCACGTCCGGGCCGGCGATGCGCGTGACGGGGCCGTCGAGGTAGTCGAACGCCTCCTCGGCGACGATCGAGCAGATCTCGGCGCCGTAGCCGAGGAAGCGATTGTCCTCGTACACGACCAGGCACTTGCCGGTCTTCCGCACGGAGCCGAGGATCGTCTCCTTGTCGAGCGGTCGGAGCGTTCGCAGGTCGACGACCTCGACGCTGATCCCCTCCTCCGCCACGACGTCGGCCGCCTCGAGGGCGTAGTGGGCCATCAGCCCGTACGCGATGACGGTGATCTGCGTCCCGGGGTGGGTGATCGCGGCCTTGCCCAGCGGCACGAGAAACTCGTCCGCCGGCACGTCGCCGCGGACCGAGCGGTACATCTTCTTGTGCTCGAAGAACAGCACCGGGTCGTCGTCGCGGATGGACGACCGCAGCAGCCCCGCGGCGTCGTAGGGCGTCGACGGGATCACGACCTTGAGCCCCGGCACGTGCGCGAAGAACGCCTCGACCGACTGCGAGTGGTAGAGCGCGCCGTGGACGCCGCCGCCGTACGGTGCCCGGACGGTCATCGGGACGCCGAAGCCGTTGTTCGAGCGGTAGCGCATCCGCGCGGCCTCGGACACGAGCTGGTTGAAGGCCGGGTGGATGAAATCGGCGAACTGGATCTCGGCCACCGGGCGAAGCCCGTTGAGCGCCGCGCCGATCGAGGCCCCGACGATCAACGACTCGGCCAGGGGCGTGTCGATGACGCGATCCTCGCCGAACTCGCCGAACAGCCCGTCGGTCGCGAGGAACACGCCGCCCTTGAGGCCGACGTCCTCGCCGAGCACGATGATCGACTCGTCGCGGCGCATCTCGCCGACGAGCGTCTCGCGGATCGCCTCGATGAAGGTCTTGAGCGCCATCAGCGCCGGCTCCCGGCGATGGCGCGGCCCCCTGCGATGGCGCGGCTCCCGGCCATCAGCCCACGTACCCGAGCATCAGACGGCGTCCTTCGCCGCCGAGGTGTCGCCCTCGTGGCCCTCGAGGCCGTGGCCGCCGAAGCCCCATGGCGGCGGCTCCTCCGACGGCCAGTCCTCGGCGTAGACCCACTGCATCGCCTTCGCCGGCGACGGGTCTGCGGCCGACTCCGCGTACTCGGTGGCCTCGTCGATGTCGGCCTTGACCTCGGCCGCGATCTTGGCTTCGAGCTCCTCGGTCAGCACGCCCGCCTCCTGGAGCTGGGCGCGGAAGCGCGGCAGCGGGTCGGACTCGCGGATCGTCGCGAGCTCCTCCTCGGAGCGGTACTTCGTCTGCTGGTCGTCCGAGGAGTGGGCCGTCAGGCGGATGACCTTGGCCTCGATGAGTGTGGGCCCGTCCCCCGCCCTGGCCCGGTCGACCGCCTCCTTCGCCGCGCTGTAGCAGGCCAGCACATCGGCCCCGTCGACGACCACGCCCGGAATGCCGTAGCCGGACGCGCGGGCCGCCACGTCCGGCACTGCCAGCTGCTTGGCAACGGGGACGCTGATCGCGTAGCCGTTGTTCTCGACGGCGAGGATGAACGGCAGCTTGTGGATCGCCGCGAAGTTCAGGCCTTCGTGGACGTCGCCCTGGTTGGACGACCCCTCGCCCATCGAGGTCATGGCGACCTGGCCCGTCTTTCGGATCTTTGCCGCGAGCGCGATCCCGACGGCGTGGAGCATCTGGGTCGCGACAGGTGACGACAGCGACACGAGGTTGTTCTCGACGTTGCCGTAATGGCCCGGCATCTGGCGCCCGCCAGAGGAAGGATCGATTCC
>DATHRO010000002.1:0-7773 GCA_035465135.1 Candidatus Deferrimicrobiaceae bacterium | reverse complement strand
CGCCACTGGCGCAGCGAGCTCGTAGAGTGGCGCGTGGTCGGCGTATTTCGGCCGGCCCTCGGACAGCGCGGCGACCATCGCCACCAGCGACGCGGCGAGCGAGGCCGATGCGGCCGAGGCGCTGCCGCCCCCGGGCACCGGCTCCGGCGATGCGAGTCGGTCGGCGAAGTCACCGAGCGTCAGGTCGCGAAACGACGGCATCGATCCCTGCACGTCGCCGATTATGGCGACCGGACTCGGGACGAGCGCGGTACCGGCGCGCCCGTCCCTCGATCCGGCACTCCCGGCTCGGAGGTTCGGAGCCGGGGCGGCGCCCGCGCGAGGGTCCGCGCGAGCGCATCAAGAAGGCACTCCGGTCAGGCGGCGCGATGCGTCTCCATCGCCTCGATCGTCCAGCGCCGCGAGCGGTGCCGGAACGCGAGGCGCAGCCGGGCGACCTCCGTCTCGACGTCAAACAGGGTCCGCGGTCCGGCCACGACCGGGAAGGCCGCGGTCTCGCTGCGAACGCCCATCAGCTCCAGCACCGGCAGGCGCTGACCTGCCAGGACCACCTCACGAGGCCGACCGTCGAACCAGTCGGCCCGCACCGAGACCTCCAGCGGCTCGACTCGGACCATCGCCATCTTCGCGGCTCCTTCCGGGGGCGCTACGCGAGCTCCGGTCACCGGGCACTGGTGCCGTGAACGCCTGTTCGATTTCAACGAAAAGCCTAGTCCGAACACCTGTTCGATGTCAAGACCCGGGCTCGTCGTCGATCGCATCCTCCAAGGCGTCTGTGTCAGCTCCGCTGTCACGACCTCCGAGATCGTCCGCCGCCGCGTCGTCCGGGGGCTGCTCCTGCCCTCGTTCCGCTCCCTCGGCGTGCTCGCCGCGCCGCTCGACGGGCGTGCCGAGATCGCGCTCGAACGGCGCCGGCAGCCCCGTCCGCAGCAGCCGCGCCCGGGTGATCGCCCGTCGCCCGAATCGATCGCGCACCGCATCGGCCGCCCGGACCGCCAGCCGACGACGATCCTCGCCGACCTCGAACAGCCCGAGTTGCTCTCGCTCGTCGAACCCGGACGCCGAGACCCCGACGAGCCGGATCTTCTTGCCGCGCATCTCCGGCCGGGCCAGCTCGACCGCTGTCCGCCAGATCGGCTCGGTCATGTCGGTCGGCTCGGCAAGCCCGCGCTGACGGGTGACGGTTCGGAAGGTCGCGTCGCGGACCTTGACGGTGATCGTCCGAGCTCGCAGGCCCGCGTGGCGCAGCCGACCGGACACGCCCTCCGACATCGCCAGCAGCGTCCGCTCGAGGACCTCGAGGTCGGCGGTGTCGACGTCGAACGTATGCTCGTGGCCGATCGACTTCGCTCCGTCCGGGGAATCGACCGGGTCCGGGTCGAGGCCGTGCGCGCGATCGACCAGCGTCGCGCCGTGCCTCCCCAGCCGACGCACAAGGCCGGCCCGATCCGCCCGCTGCAGGTCGCCGATCGTGGTCACGCCGAAGTCGCGCAGGGCGGCGGCGGTCGACGTCCCGACGCCCCACAGGCGCGAGATCGGCAGCGGCGCGAGGAAGGCCGCTTCATCGCCCGGCGCCACGACGACCAGGCCGTCCGGCTTCCGCAGGTCGCTCGCGATCTTAGCCACGAGCTTCGTGCGGGCCACGCCGACCGAGGCGGTGAGCTGGAGCTCGTCGCTGATCGTCGCCTTGATGCGCCGCGCGATCGCCTCGCCATCCCCGAACAAGGCCCGTGAGGCCGTCACGTCGAGAAAGGCCTCGTCGATCGAGATTGGCTGGACCAGCGGCGTGAAGCGCCGCAGGATGGCCATGACCTCGCGACTGACGCGCTGGTACTTGGCGCCGTCGACGGGCACGAAGACGCAGTCCGGGCAGAGGCGTCGGGCCGTCCGGATCGGCATCGCCGAGTGCAGCCCGAACGCCCGGGCCTCGTACGACGCCGCGCTGACGACCCCGCGGTCGTTCGCGCCGCCGAGCCCCACGGCGACCGGCTTGCCCCGCAACTCGGGATGATCGCGCTGCTCGATCGCGGCGAAGAACGCGTCGAGGTCGACGTGGAGGATGGTCCTCGGTGTCGGTGCGGGCCCGGCTCGACCGGCTCGATCGTTCACGCCGCGATTGTCCGCCCGGCCGTGCCAGCTCGGGTGGCGAAACGGGCTGCGGCGGAGGCCGCCTTGGGGGGAGCGGCCGAGATCAGCCCTTCGGCTCGACGACGACCGTGACCTCGGGCGTCATGCCCGCGTGGACCTTGATCGCGACCTTGTACGTGCCGAGCGACTTGAGCGGCTCGTCGAGCTCGATCTTGTGGCGGTCGACCTCGATGCCGCGCCGGCCGAGCGCCTCGGCGATCTCCTTCGAGGTGATCGAGCCGTACAGCTTGCCGCCCTCGCCGACCTTGACGCCCATCGTCAGCGTCGTCGACGAGATCCGGTTGGCGGTCACCTCTGCCTCGGCTCGCTCGCGGGTGCGCTTCTCCTCGCGGGACGCGATGTCGTGCTGCCAGGCGCGATAGGCCCCGCCGGCTGCCGGGACGGCGAGCTTGTGCGGGATCAGGAAGTTCGTGGCGTAGCCGTCGGCGACGGTCTTCATGTCGCCCGACTTCCCGAGCTTCGACACGTCCTGGGTCAGGATCACCTTCACGCGACCGATTCCTCCTTCGTCGTCATCTCATCATCGCCCGAATCAGCGCAACGCGCCGCGCGTCAGCCGATCCAGGCCCGGACTCGAGGTCCGAGCCGTGACCGAGCCACGGCATCACCGGTGACCCGCATGGCCGACGGGATCCGGAGGACGGTCCGGCGCAGGATGCCCGGCACGAAGCGCCGCATCCGGGCCATGTCCTCCTCGTAGGCGGCGCGAGCGATGCCGGCCGCCTTGAGCTTCTCGCTCAGGATCGCCTCGTCGAGGTCCTCGAGGAACAGCTGCATCGCGAGCGCGACGACCACCAGGTCGTCGAACTGGCCGAGCAGGGGCACCCGATCTGGAACGACATCCCGGCCGAGTGCGACGTAGCCGAGCGCGACCCCCAGCAGCGCCTTGCGGGCGGCCGGGATTCGGGCGTCGACGACGAGCGACCAGAACAGGCGGGCGTACAGCGGCGCACGGCCGGCCAACGGCAGCAGCACGCCCACGGCGATCAGCCGCCGGAGCCCGGTGCCGCGACCGCGCCCGTCGCGCTTGCCGGGCCTGTCGGGACCGTCGGTGGAACCGACGCCCGGCTCGCCACCGTTGCCTGGCTTCGCCCGCGTCTCGCGAGCCATGGTTCGCATCCTCCTGCCGACCGACGATCGCCTGGGGTACGTCGCCTGCGATCCGGGAACGGGAGTCTAGCAGCGACGGGTCTCCTGGCAGCCCGGCGAGGAGGATCGGTCGACGAGCGGCTTGACATCGAACACCCGTTCGGTATCATCCAGGGAGCCGCTCTAAAGGAGTCGCGCGTTGACCAGGCATGATGCCGAACGGAAGCTGAAGATCCTCAATCACATCGCCGCGACGCTCCGAGCCCGAGGCTACCCGCCGTCGGTCCGCGAGATCGCCGTCGCGGTCGGGCTCAGCTCCACCTCCGCCGTCCATCACCACCTCCAGATCCTGGAGCGCGAGGGCTACCTGGAGCGCGGCGCCGCCCAGTCTCGCGCGCTCCGGCTGACGCCGACGGCGGCCATCCAGCTCGGGCTGACGAACGAGCTCGTGCCGCAGGCCGTCACCTCGGAGGCTCACGTCCTGCCGATCGTCGGCGAGATCGCCGCCGGCGGCCCGATCGAGGCCTACCAGGATGCCTCGGAGACCCTGCCGGTCCCGGACGTGCTGGCCCCGAGCGGCGACGCCTACGTCCTGCGCGTGCGAGGCGACTCGATGATCGAGGAGCACATCGCCGACGGCGACTTCGTGCTCATCAGGCCCCAGACGACCGCCCGCAACGGCGACATCGTGGTGGCCCAGGTAGAGGAGAACGCCGTCACGCTCAAGCGCTTCTATCGCGAGAAGGACCGGATCCGCCTCCAGCCGGCCAACCCTGCCTACGCGCCACAGTTCTACGACGACGTTCGAATTCAGGGCAAGCTGATCGGCGTCATCCGCCGCCTCGACTGACGGGCCGCCGGGTGCGGCCCCTGCCGTCCGGGCCCCTCGACGACTCCTACCATCAGCGCATGGACCTCGTCACCGAGCAGGTTCGGATCGTGATGGCGCGTCTCGAGGCGCAGGACGCGCAGGACCGGGTCGACGGCACGCCGCAGGCCCAGCGGCTGCGGGCGATCACCCCCGAGACCGGACAGTTCCTCCTGACGCTGGCGCTCGCGATCCGAGCCCGGACGATCGTCGAAGTCGGCACCAGCGGCGGCTACTCGGGCCTGTGGCTGGCGCTCGCTGCCCGCGAGAGCGGCGGCCGGCTCACGACCTTCGACGTCGATCCCGCCAAGGTCGCGCTGGCGCGCGCAGCCTTCGCCGACGCCGGTCTGGCGGAAGTTGTCGAGTCCCGCAACGAGGACGGCGTCGCGGCGCTCGGGACGTTCGGCGGCACGGTTGACCTCGTGTTCCTCGACGCCGAGAAGGACCTGTACGAGGCGGCCCTCGAACCGGCGATCGGGGCCCTGCGGCCTGGCGGCCTGCTCGTCGCGGACAACCTCACGACTCATCCGGAGGAGCTCGGCCGGTTTCGGGATCGGGCCCTCTCCGACGAGCGGCTGGTCGGCCTGGTCGTGCCGATCGGCAAGGGCGAGCTGGTCGCCGTGCGGCGGTAGGCCGCTGCTGTCGGCCGCCGGCGGCGGCTGTCCACGACGCATCCCCGGTCTTGCACAACATCGGCCCGACTCCGGACAGGTTGTGGACGAGGTTCGTTGACAACCGGGTTGGGCGGACGGGCCGGCTCGGCGACCCTTGTCGGTGACAACCGAGCTGTCACGTCCGAGGGAAACGATTCGCGCGCATGATCGACCGCCTGCCGCCCCATAGCCTCGAGGCGGAGCAGTCCGTCCTCGGCGCGATCCTGATCGACCGCGAGGCGATCATCGAGATCGCGGAGTTCCTGCGCCCGGAGGACTTCTATCGCCAGGCGCACTCGCTCGTCTATCGGGCGATGCTCGAGCTGTTCGAGCGGCGCGAGCCGATCGACCTGGTCACGGTCGCCGAGACGCTCGAGCGGAGCGAGGACCTCGAGACGGTCGGCGGGCGGGCCTACCTCTCGACGCTCTCGAACCAGACGCCGACGGCCGTCCACGCCGTTCAGTACGCGCGGATCGTCGAGCGCAAGGCCGTCCTCCGCAACCTCATCGGCGCCGCCGGCAAGATCGCCGGGATCGGCTACGAGGACCCCTCGGAGATCCAGGAGGCGATCGACCGCGCCGAGTCGGAGCTGTTCCAGGTCTCGAACCGCCGCATCACCGTCGGCTTCAGCCAGCTCCGCGAGCTGCTGCACTCGGCCTACGACCGCCTCGACTACCTGCATGCCCACCGCGGCGAGCTGAGCGGCATCGCGTCGGGCTTCCTCGACCTCGACCAGCTGACGACCGGCTTCCAGAAGAGCGACCTGGTCGTCGTCGCCGCCCGGCCCAGCGTCGGCAAGACGAGCTTCGCCCTGAACATCGCCGAGCACGCGGCGGTTCGCGAGGGCCGGACCGTCGGCGTGTTCAGCCTGGAGATGAGCAAGGAGCAGCTCGTCCTGCGGCTCCTGTCGAGCGTCGCCAACATCGACTCAAAGCGACTTCGCTCGGGTTTCCTCGAGGAGCTCGACTTCACCCGCATCGCCCCCGCCATGAACGACCTGTCCGAGGCCGCGCTGTACATCGACGACACGCCCAACATCAGCACGATGGAGCTCCGCACCAAGGCCCGGCGACTCCAGGCGGAGTCGGGCCTCGACCTGGTGATCGTCGACTACCTCCAGCTCATGCAGGCGACGACCACCAGCCGCGACGCGAACCGCGTCCAGGAGGTCTCGGAGATCTCGCGCGGCCTGAAGGCCCTGGCACGCGAGCTGAACGTCCCGGTCATCGCCCTCTCGCAGCTGTCGCGCCAGCCGGAGATGCGCGAATCGAAGGAGCCACGCCTGTCGGACCTGCGCGAGTCGGGCGCGATCGAGCAGGACGCCGATCTCGTCGTCTTCCTGTGGCGGGAGAAGGAGAAGGCGGGCGAGGACGAGGCCGTCGACGGCGAGGTCGTCAACGTGAAGCTGGCCAAGCACCGCAACGGGCCGACCGGCGAGATCCAGCTGTGGTTCCGCAAGAGCCAGACACGCTTCCAGTCGTACGCCGGCCAGCGCTACGCGGAGGCCAGCTGACAAGACGCACGCCGGTGGCCGGCCGTCCCGGGGCCGATCGGCCCGACGCTTGACTCGCGTGCGTATTCTCACGGGCACGAGTTGTGGTCCGTGCCCTGGATCCGAGCCCAACGACTCGCAACCTGCGAATCCGACGATCCAGGGCGGCGGCCCGGGACGAGGCGATCAGCGCGGCCCTCGATCGGAGGATGGACGGCGTGTACGAGGATCGGACCCTGACCTGCCGCGACTGCGGCGAGGAATTCATCTTCTCCGCTGGCGAGCAGCGGTTCTTCGCCGAGAAGGGCCTTGTGAACACGCCGCAGCGCTGCCCGAGCTGCCGAGCCATTGCGAAACGCGCCCGAACCGGCGGCCCGCGCGAGTACCACGCCGCGATCTGCAACGCCTGCGGCAACCAGGCCATGGTGCCGTTCGCGCCCCGGGCGGACCGGCCCGTGTACTGCAGCAGCTGCTTCGACAAGGTCCGAGCGGGCCTCATCGCCCCGGCCTCGGCGCCGATCCAGAGCTGAGCTGCAGGCGCCTCGGGCGAAGGCCCGGGCTCGACCGCCGACCTACACTCGCGCAGACCGAACCGCCAAGTCGGAGGAGGCTGACATGGGCGTGATCATCATTCGCGAGATGGTCGGCACGAGTCCGACGTCGTGGAGCGACGCGGCGCGCCAGGCCGTCGCCACGGCCTCGCGCACGGTTCGCAACATCAAGTCGATCGAGGTCGTGAAGTCGACCGCGCAGGTCGAGAACGGCGAGATCGTCGAGTACCAAGTCGACCTCAAGATCGGCTTCGAGTACGAGGGCTGAGCGACTATCCACAGCCTTTCCACGAGGTTACGGCCGATCGGCCTGAGCCGACGATCCGTGGTGCGGATAGGTACACATGCGTATTGACCCGTGCGGTCGCCCGTACCTATAGTCCCGCTCGCTCCCTAGTACTCCGGTACTACTGGGCATGGCAATTCAGCGCTCGGACGCGCCGACGCCTTATCTGAAATGGGCACTTAGGGTGAGGCTGAGCAAGTAGTGCAACCGACCGGCCACGCGTCTGGTCGGTTTTCGTGGATCCGAACGGAGCACGAAGACCGCAAGGAGGACGAGCATGCAGGCTGATCGCAGCATCAAGGGCTGGTAGGAGGGAGGTGTCTCGAATGCGAGACCGACTCTTCCGCCTCTTCATTACGTTGAGTGCCGTCCTCTCGATGGCCCTCGCCGGAGGCGCTTCGATCAAGGGTTGGTAGGTACCTTGGTCCCATTCCGCTAGGGTTGGATAGGAACTACAGTTCCACACAAACCCAGCGAGAAGTACGGGGTCCCCTGGATGCCTAGTGCCCTTAGGGCATATGTGACTGGGCTCGTGGTCACGAGCGCGATAGCGCTTGTGGTCACGAGCTTTCTCTTTGGCATCTTCGATGGGATCGCGCTTCCGCACGTGGAGGGCCGGGACGCGACCGGTGCCGAGAAGTTGGCTGGGGTCGCCTTCTGGACGCTCCTTGCCGCGTTGTCCTCG
>DATHRO010000001.1:0-3984 GCA_035465135.1 Candidatus Deferrimicrobiaceae bacterium | reverse complement strand
CCTTGACCTCTCCCCGGCGGAGCGCGGGCAGCGGCCGGGTCGGAGGTGGCAGCTTGGCCATGATCGCGAGGGCGAACCGCCTACAGGTCCGCGGCGAGCGCCGCCACGCGGCCGGCGTCGCCGCCGCCGATCAGCCACTCGAGCGGAGACCGGGGGCGGCCCTGGACTTCGAGGTCGGGCTCGGGTGTCGTCAGCCAGTTCGCAGCGGCGAGGACCGGCATCCCCTCCGGCAGCGCCCGGACGACGCGGCCGACGTTCGGCACGAGCCCAGCGTCGGTGAACTGGAGGTCGACGATCCGCCACTCGCCGCCCGCCTTGGCGGCGAGCAGCTGGCGGTCGGCGAGCAGCTGGCGGATCCGGCTCGGATCGACGCCGAGCCGTTTCGCCGCCTCGGCGGTCGTGAGGGCCCGGGCCAGCAGCGCCGCGGTCTCGGTCGCGGTCCGGACGAGCACCCGGCCGGCCGCTCGATCGTGCTTCAGGCTCGACGCTGAGACGCCCCCGCGGCGGAGCACCGAGAGCTCGTCCTCGGTCAGCTGCGTGCCGGGATCGACGTGGGCGCGTGCCCGCGCGGTCGCCAGCAACGCCTCCCGGATCAGCCGCACGAAGCGCCCGACGTCCATCCCGATGTCGGCCTCGGCGAGCGCCCGTTCCAGCTCCATCCGTGCGTCAAGCGTCATCGTCCCGTTCCGATCCTAACGTTTGCTCCTGTCGTTAGGCTACGTGACCACTCTGCCCAGCGTCAAGCCAGGCTCGACATCTTCGAACATTTGTGCTATGGTCCGTGGACCGCCCCCTCTTGTGGCGGTGCGCCGCGTGGTCGACCCCTTTTCGAACGGACCGTGCGTTCTGCCATGTCTGTTCGGGAAGCGTTGGAGGTCTTCATGACCACCGGTACCATCAAGAAGGTCGTCGCCGATCGCGGCTTCGGCTTCATCGCCGCCGAGGATGCGAAGGAATACTTCTTCCATCGCGGCGCCCTCGACACCTCGCTCGACTTCGACCGCCTTGCCGGCGGCGAGCGCGTCGAGTTCGAGATCGAGTCGAGCCCTAAGGGCCCGCGCGCCTCGCGAGTCAGCGCGGCCGCGTAGCCCATCGGCGACCCGCTCCCAGGCGGGTCGCCCCCATCTCAGCCCTGCCGGGGGTTCGACCTGCGAGGTCGGATCCCCGGCTTGAAGGCTGTCGTGCCGCGAGCGCCGAGCGCGCTCGTTCCCCTGGATCGCGACGCGCGAGCCCCGGGGCGGAGATCCGCCATCACCCGAGCCGCGTTTGTCTCGACCTATCCGCCGCGTCGCTGCGGCATCGCCACGTTCACACACGACCTTGCCGCGGCCAGCGGCGCGAGCGAGATCGTCGCCCTCCACCCGCAGGGCGCCGCGGCGTCCTACCCGCTGGAGGTACACCACCGCATCCGCAAGGACGAGCGAGCCGACTACGGCAAGGTGGCCCAGGTGCTCAACCGCTGCGTCGACGTCGTCTCGATCCAGCACGAGTACGGCATCTGGGGCGGCCCGGACGGCGACGCGGTCATCGACTTCGTGGAGGCCCTGCGCGTCCCCGCAGTTGTGACCCTGCACACGGTCCTCGGCCAGCCCACGCCACGCCAGCGATCGATCCAGGCCCGGCTCATCGAGGTCGCGGAGACCGCGGTCGTGATGTCGCGCTCGGCGGCCAACCTGCTGATCGCCGAGTACGACGTAGACCCGCAGCGTCTCGAGGTGATCCACCACGGCGTGCCGAACGTGCCGCTCGTCGACGCGGCGACCGTCAAGCCCGGGCTCGAGGTCGACGGTCGCGACGTGATCCTGAGCTTCGGCCTGCTCGGCCCGAGCAAGGGCTACGAGCTCGCCATCGAGGCCCTGCCGGCGGTCGTGGCAGCCCACCCGAACGCCCTGTACGTCATTGTCGGGGCGACCCACCCCGATCTCATCGCCCGCGAGGGCGAGGCCTACCGTCAGTCCCTCGCGCGCCGCGTCGCCCAGCTCGGCCTGACGCGCCACGTTCGGTTCATCGACCGCTTCGTGGGCCGCACCGAGCTCGTTCGATGGCTCGAGGCGTCAGACGTCTTCGTCACTCCGTACCCCAGTCTCGACCAGATCGTCTCGGGCACCCTGTCCTACGCGATGGGCGCCGGACGGGCGATCGTCTCGACGCCCTACACGTACGCCGCCGAGCTCCTGGCCGACGGCCGCGGCGTGCTCGTCCCGCCCGGCTCCACGGCGGAGATGGGCGCGGCGCTGAGCCAGCTGCTGGGCGATCCTGACGGGCGGGCAGCCATCGGCCGGCGGGCCCACGCGTACAGCCGACGGATGATCTGGCCGGCGGTCGGCGAGGCGTACGCGGCGCTGTTCACACGCGTCGCCGCGAGCCCCGTCCTGGCCGACGTGCCAGCGGCGGCCGACGTGCCTGTGATCGCGGTGGCCGCTCATGCATAGCCCGGCCCCGCTGCACCCGATCAGCCGGCGCCACCTCGAGGCGCTGACCGGTGAGCTCGGGATCTTCCAGCACGCGATCGGCTCGACGCCGGATCCGGCCCATGGCTACTGCGTCGACGACGTGGCCCGGGCCCTGCAGGTGGATCTGCTCCACGCCCGCGAGCTCGGCTGGGAAGCCGTCGCCGACAGCGCCTGGCGGGGCGTGCGGGTCCTCGAGGCTGCCTTCGACGACGCCAGCGGGCGTTTCCGGAACTTCCGCTCGATCGACGGGGAATGGATCGGCGGCAAGGGCTCGGACGACTGTCACGGCCGGGCCATGCTCGCGCTCGGCGAGACGGTCGCGGCGGCGCCGGATCCCGCGCTGGCCGCCGCGGCGCTGACCCTGTTCGGACGGGCCCTGCGCGCCGCCGAGCGGCTGTCCTCGCCACGGGCCCAGGCGTCGGTCGTGCTCGGCTGTGCCGCGCTGTCGGGCTCCCGGACCGTCACCGAATCGACTCTCGCTGCGGATGTCACCCTCGGCGCCGCGTCGACCGCCGTCCTGCGCAGCCTGGCGACCGGCCTCCATGCCCGCTTCCTCGCCTTCGCCCGGCCCGGCTGGCCCTGGCCGGAGGACACCCTGACCTACGAGAACGCCGTGCTGCCGCGAGCCATGATCGTGGCCGGCCAGCGCCTCGGAGCGGTCGTCATGCAGCGCATCGGCCTGCAGGTCCTCGACTGGCTGATCGACGCCCAGACCGCGCCGGAGGGTCACTGCTCGCCGATCGGCAACGGCTGGTGGCCGTACAACGGGACGAAGTCCCAGTTCGACCAGCAGCCGATCGAGGCGACCTCACTGCTGCTCGCCGCGGCGGCGGCCTACCGGGTCACCGGTGAGCCGCGCTACCGCGACGCGATGGAGGGCGCGTACGGCTGGTTCCTCGGCGCGAACGATCTCGGCGTGCCAATCGCCGACCCCGTTCGCGGTGGCGGTGCGGACGGCCTCACGGCCGAGGGCGTCAACGCCAACGAGGGCGCCGAATCGACACTGGCGTGGCTCACCGCAGCGGAGCACATCCGCGAGCTCCGGCGAGCGTCGAAGGCCAGCCGCTTCGCGCCCGGCCGGGATGAGGCCGTCCTGGCCAAGAGGCCGGCGGCCAGCCAGCCCGCCACGGCGGCGCGACGATGACCCGGACGGCCCCGACGCCGAACCGGGCGCCGCTGTTCCGGCGCTCGGCCGCCAACCCGATCCTGACCGCGGCCGACGTCCCCTACCCTGCCATCTCGGTCTTCAATCCCGGCGCAGCCCGGGTCGGCGACGAAACGATCCTGCTCGTCCGCGTCGAGGACCTCCGCGGCATCTCCCAGCTCCATGTCGCTCGCAGCGCCGACGGCGAGTCGCGTTGGCGCTTCGACCCCGAGCCGCTGCTGCAGGCGGCCGTCGACCGCGATCCCGAGGAGACCTGGGGCTGCGAGGACCCGCGGCTGACGTGGCTGCCCGAGCGCGAGGAATGGGTGATCGCCTACGCCGCCTACAGCCGCCGGGGCCCGCTCGTCTCGCTGGCCGTGACGCCCG